>CAIMSU010000084.1 GCA_903844155.1 uncultured Pseudomonadota bacterium
GAGCGAGCACCGCGTAAACCCGGCGACACGACCCAACGCAACGGCCTCCGACGGGCGGGGGAAAGGGGGTGGTTTGCTTCAGGCAGGCCCATTCAGGCCGCGAGCGCGTGTGTCGCGGCGACGTGCCTATACAACGACGTATCTGTCAGGCTGCCACGGCGCTTGGGCGGGACTGGAACGAATAGGGCGGGGTGTGCTTGGGGGACGCGCGTGTCGGAAAGCCGGCTGTCGTCCCCGGCGCAGGCCTTTGCGCCCGTGGTGCCCAGGCTGCGGAGTGAAGCTGTGCCTGCGCTCGCATCGATGGGGAGCGCGTCCGCGCCGCTCAGGTGCGTCGAGACATGCAGCAAAGGCGTGCGGGCGTCGGACAACCGGGAATCGTTCCCGGCGCAGGCGGTCGTCCCCGTGTTGCTCAGGCTCCGCAGCGAGGCGGTGCCTGCCGCCGCATCGATCGGGAGCGCGTCGGTCCCGCTCAGGTGTGTCGAGACGTGAGCGGTGGGGGTGCGGGCGTCTGAGAGGCGCGCATCGTCGCCCGCGCAGGCGGACGTCCCGCTACTCCCGAGCGTTCGCAGGGATGCCGTGGTGGCCACCTGATCGACGGCGAGGGCGTCCGAGCCACCCGGCGCATGGGACGTGGCGTGTGCCGCAGGAGCTTCGACGACATGAGCCGATCCGTCCAGGCTCGCGTAGCCGCCCGCCACGCCCTTGTTGCTCTGGCGTTCGACGACCCGGGTGGTCGGCGTGCCTCCGTTGTCCTGATACTTCAGGTCCGCCCCGTTCACCCACGTCTCGCCAGGAGTCGGGGAGCCGGGATCACTCGCGGTTCGAACAGACTTGATCGGCTTGTTAACCTGCGAATTGCTGTCCAGACCGGCGTAGCCGCTGGCGGCGTCGCGG
Organism: uncultured Pseudomonadota bacterium; assembly: GCA_903844155.1. Lineage (GTDB taxonomy): Bacteria > Myxococcota_A > UBA796 > UBA796 > SXON01 > CAIUMM01. The sequence continues at coordinate 895 of CAIMSU010000084.1, forward strand.
GCGCTGCCAAGCTGGTACTGGGTGTGCGGGTTCCCGGCGGTCAGGTTCAGGAGCGAGGCGTGGTCGATGCTGACGCCGAGGCTGACCCAGGCCGAGCCGTTGTATGAGTAGTCGACGCCCTCGTCGTCCAAGTGCACGGTGTAGCCCGCGGTCGGCGTGACGAAGGACCATGCGCTCCCGCTCCAGATGGCGATGTCGTCGGTGTGCCCGCTCCAAGCCCCGGTGGGCGATGCGGCCACGATGTAGCGGGCGCCGGAGGCCGGGCTGCCCGGCGGTGTTGCCAGATCCTTGTCCAACACCGGGTTCTGCCAGTCCAGCCCGTTTTGCATCGCGACCAGCTGGCCGTAGGTCGCGGCATCGGCCGGGTCTGAGCCCGTGGCGAGGTTCGTGACATGGTTCCCGCCCATGTCGAGATCCCCAGACATCGCGCCGCCCGTCGAGGGCACCACGGGCGCGCCGACCACCGTCGTCCCCGACCGCACCAGCGCCTGCCCGTCCGAGATGTCCCCGAGCGTCAGGAGCGTCGAAGTCGTGCCGTCCGTCGCCCGGAGGCCGCGCACGTCCAGCGAGTCGGCCGAGCCGCCGATCTGGCCAGCCAGCTTCACCACGCCTCGCGCACTGCTCGTTGCGCCCGAAACCCCGATCGTGAAGTCCCCGCCCTCGCCGCCGTCCGTGGTGGTGACCGGGGCGGACGCCCGCAGTCGCCGGGCCTTCGCCATGTTCTCCGAGAGCGCGACCAGCAGGAACTCCGCCCCCTTCTTCGCGTAACGGACGTAGCGGGACTGGGTGGGCGGCATGCGATCTTCCTACGCGAAGGACAACGAACTGTAGAAACCCCTGAAGCGGGCAACGGCGGCCGAGAGCGTTGAGCATATCCCAGATCCGTGTGCCGGGGGCGGGTGGAGACGCCTTTTTTCTTGGAGGACCCACAACGGACCGCCCGGACCCCCAGCCGCTCGTCAGAAGATCGAGCGGGGGCGTCTCGTGAGCTGCCCGCCAGTGCGCCCTGGCGTCTTCGCGCGAGCGGCGGGCGAGCGCCGCCGTGCGTTCGGCTTCGCCGCGGCCGGTGCACAGACCGGCGACCCTGCGCCGCCGTCCGCCGAACGCTTTGAGCGCGCTGCCCGGTCTCCGAGGTCGGGGCGGGCCACCCGGGCCCGGTCGTTCCAGTACCACCAGTTTTTGGGACAGCCCGACCTGGTGATCGCCGCCACGGACAAACGCCCCGTTTTTGAGCCCCGCCCGAGGGGGTTTTCGGGACGGCTCGCCGAGGCCGCGGACGCCCCCAGCTCGCGGTCGGCGGGATAATCCACGAACATGTCGACCAGCTCTCACGACCCAGCCGAACCCGAAGTCATCCTCAACCGGCCGGTCGGGGAAGACAGCACCGGCCGCCTGATCCTGCCCGGCGACCGCGTCCGATACCGGGGACGCGAGTACACGTTGCTCTGCCTGCCCGCGCGCCGGAGCGGGCGAGGGTTCCCGTCGGTCAAGCTGGAGGGCCTGGACGATCCCGACGCGGACGAGGTCGCGGTCGACTTCGTTTCCAGGCCTGGCTGACTCGGAGATGTCGAGCATCGCTGGTGACTACCCGGCGGCCCGACCCCACGGTGGTTAGTTTCTCGCATGGCGATCTGCTTGCTCGTCGAAGCCCTCCCAACCGCGCGTCGCGTGGCCACCACGCCGGGCCAGCTCACGAAGCTCGCTCTCCCTCCAGGTGCGGCCGGGATGCAGATCTCGGTCTACGCCGAGGGCGACTGCTACCTGACGTACACCGGGTTCGACGGCGAAGCTCCGGGCGATGCCGTGCGGCTCCCCTTGATCGCCCACAATTGGCTTGAGCTTGACCAGCTCGGCCGCGAGGTCTACATCGGGGCGGACGGGCAGGAGCCCGTCGGTGCCGTGTTCAACTTCGCGGTGTGGCGGGGGGATGCGTGAAGGTCCGGGTTGGGAGCGCCCCCTCGTCGAGGCCGGCCCAGCCGGTGATCTCGGACGAGATCCACAGCGCGTCGTTCGCGTTCGATCCGCAGACCGGGTTGTCTTGGGCGGCGCTCTCCGCGCGACCGAATACTGACCCTACTCTGCGCGGCCTCTGCCGTCTGTCGCAGAACGGCGTGGAGAGCTGGCGGTTCGAGGACACCCTGGCCTCCCTGGAGACCTGGCGGCTGCGGGGGGCGACGGTCGAGCTGCGGGGCGACGTCACCGGTACCGACTGGTCCGTGTTCCGCGTCACGTACCCGAGCGCCGGGTGAACGTCGCCGGGCTCGCCGCCAGGAGCGCTCGGCCGAGGGCCTCCGCGACGGTCGGCGGCACCGCGTTGCCGATCTGCCGGTAGACGCTCTCCTGGCTGCCTCGCCACGGGTAGTCCGGCGGGAACGCCTGCAACGCGGCGCACTGGTCGACGGTGAGGCGTCGGATGCCAGTCGCCAGCCAAAGCACGTCGGACGCCCGATCCGGCCCGCCGCGGGTCTTGCCCGCCGCAGTGGTCCCGAACATCGCGTCGCCGCGCGTGCCTTTGGACTCGGTCGTGGTCAGGGTGGGCGCGGGCCTGGCCAGCAGCTCGGGCCGGCTGGTGGCAAGTGAGCCGAAGTGTCGCCGCTCCACGCGCACGTCCCCAATCACGTCGCCCATCGCGTTCCACGGTCGCCGCCCCCTGATCCTCCCGAGCACCGGGTCCGCGTGGGTCGGCTCCGGCCAGCGGAACGGACGCGGTCCTGCGACGATGAACACGCGCCGTCGTCGTTGCGGAACGCCGAAGTCCGCCGCATCGAGGATGCGCCACGACACCTCGGCGAAGGTCGCACGCAGCTCGCGGAGGACGACATGCTCGAAGTAGCAGCCCGGGCAGTCGCGCGGATCGACGCCGGCGTCGCCCGCGTGCGCCCGTCGCGCGTGCAGGGTCAAGCCGATGACGTTCTCGCCGATGAACCAGGTCGGGCGCACCCGCCGGACCGTCGCGATCGTCGCCGGCCAGCCGTTGCGCTCGTCGGCGGCACCGAGCCGCTTCCCGGCGACCGACCACGCTTGGCAGGGGAAGCTCGACCAGACGAGGTCGGCGGCGATGTCGAGCCCTGCGTCCCGAACGTCGCCCAGCACGCTCGGATGCCCGGCGGCGAGCGCGGTGGCATGCACGTCCGCATCGCGCTCGATGCAGCGAAGGACGTCCAGCCCCGCCTCGATGAGCCCGGTGGTCGCGCCGCCCGCGCCCGCGAACAGCTCCAGGACGCGCACAGCACCCTACGGCGTCGGCGCGGTCGCGCTCGTCGAGGTCGGCCCCTGGCTCTGGTCGTCGCAGTCGTCGGCCGGGGAAGGCGGTGGGGGCGGAGGCGGGTAGTCCCCCTGCATGTAGTTGGCGATGTCGGTGGGCCCGACACTCCAGGCGTTCGCGTTGAACGGGCCCTGCGCGGTCGGCACGGGATCGAGCACGCCGAGCATGAGGATGTGCCCTGGGACGAGGGCATCGCGCGAGAGCTCGCGACAGCGCACCGCGAAGGTCGCGCCGTCGCTCACCCGGAGATGAACGAGGTACATGGCGGGCTCCGACGGTTTCTGGGTCGGACTACGCGTGGTACTTGACGGTGTACGTGTCCCCGGAGCCGACGAAGCTCACGCCGCTGAACACCTGGAGCGTCGTCCCGTTCAGCCGCCACTCGCCCTCGTTCGCGGGCGTGCCGACGACGCGCGTGAACCCGGTCTCGACGCCGTTCCGCATGAGCACCTGGTCCTGGATCACCTGGGTCGCGCTCGCGGGCGTCGCGCCCACGGTCCGGCTGTTGATCGACCCTGCGTAGGTCCAGCCCGTGTCGCCGTACTCCTCGCGGGTGCGCGAGAACGCGAGCTTGGTCGGGGTGACCCCGCCGTCCGCGAGCTGGGGCGTGCCGACGCCGCTCGCGGCGATGCCGGCGATCCCTTGCCCGTCGAACGCGAGGGAGGTGCCGTCGAGCTTGACCTCGACGCCGTTGGCGGTGACGCCGATGCCCTTGTTGGCGTTCGCCTTCACGCCGACCTTCGAGGCGGTGACGACGAGGCCGGGGTTGGTGGTCGCGAGTGCCAGATCGAGGCCCGCGTTCGAGAGCGCGAAGGGTGCCGTGTTGGCGACTTTGATCCCGACGCCGTTCCCGCCGTTGGGCGCCTGCAAGCCGCCGTTGTTGTCGAGCTTGATGCCGAGGTTGTTGCCCTGGATCTGCATCGAGTCGGCGACGACGTTGACCGTCAGGCCGCCGCCGGAGAGCCCGATGGCACCGTTCGTGTCGCGCCCGACCGACACGTTGTCCGCACCGACGACGAGCGAGGCGTCCGCGGCATTGAAGTTGATCGTGTTGCCGGTTTTGGTGAGGCCGGAACCGGCCTGAAAGATCCCGGCGCTGCTGAACTGCGTGAAGCCGAGCGCGGTGGTCCCAACGGTGATCGTCCCGTCGGTCGAGAGCACCCAGCCCGTGTCGCCGTAGGACGAGCCCTGCTCGACGAAACAGTAGGCGCCGGGGGTGACGTTCCCGCCCGTGCCGTCGAAGTCCGACGCACGCGACCAGGAGCCGCTCGCGGAGACGTAGATGCCGTTCTCCGAGGCCGTGGTCTGCCCCATGGCGAGGACGCGCTTGCCGGCCGGGACCGCCTGGCCGTCGATGGTCTGCGCTGCGCCGGAGAGGGTGATGTTGGCGTCAGCGGCGACGAACACCGAGCCCTTGACGTCGAGACCGCTGATGACGGCATCGACGTACGCCTTCGTCGCCGCGTCGTTCGCGCCCGAAGGTGCTGCGAGCCCGACGACCTTGTGGTTATTGGCGTCGAGGTTGGCGCTCAGCGTCCCGCGCAGGTTCGTGAAGTTGAAGGCGGCGTCCTGGTTGAGGGAGAGCGGCGAGCCGTCCCCACCGAGGAGCGTCGTGCCGTCCACGGCAGACACGGCGATCTGGAACTTGCCATCCCCGTCGGTGTCGATGCCGGCGCCGACGAGGTTGGCGGAGTCCACCGCGAGCGCGAACGCTCCGGTGCGGAGCAACCCGAAGGCGGCCATCGCTGACGCGATCCGCAGGCCACCGCTGCTGTCAGGCTCGAGGTTGTTGGTGAGACGGAGCTGGGACGCGGAGATGGTCATGATGGACGCCTTGGGTTGCCCGCATGGAGTACGGCGGGCGGCGTCTGCCGCGGTTCTGCTGCGGCGAACACGCAGCGGGATGCGTGTCAGCGCAGCAGCGCCTCCTCGGCGGCGGCGTGCGCAGGGGACTCTCGCATCCACGCGGGGCTCGCTCCGATAGGGTGCCGACTCTTGCAGCCCTTGCTCCGTTATAGTAGCGTTATACGCTGAACAAATCGATGCCGGACGGTGAGCACCGAGGCAGAGTCGCTCGATTCGGCAGTCCGTTGCCGTGAGTGTCCTCACTGCGACAGCCTCGTCACGCTGCACTGCGAGGCTATGGCCCGGGGTTGCCCATCAAGGCGATGAGGCCATCATAGCTGTAGGGATCGGTTGAAGCCCCAGACTCGTCATCCATCGGGTTGGCCCATGCGATGTCGTCGTCGCCGTCGCCGTCGAGATCGGCGAGCAGGACGGAATTGATGGAGGTGCCGGCGAGAAACGTCGAAACCTTGACCTGATTTGGGAGCCCGCTGAGGTCCAGCGTCCCGGTGGTGGGGATGTCGGACTCCTCCAGGATGTCGAGCGTGAGCGGCACCCCGTCGCACGACCACGTCCGATCGTTTGGGTACCCGCAGGAAACGGAGACGACGAGGTCCGTTCGGCCCGAAGCGAGGCTCCCGACGTTGCTCATCGCGTCCACTTCGCCCTGGGTCGAGGTCATCCAAGCATTCGCGTCCGAGACTGACGTGACGCCGCCGGCGCCCAACCCCTCGAACACGGCGATCCCCCCCATCCCGTCGACGCCGTCTGGGCCCGTCTCTCCATCGAGCATAAGCACGTCGTTCTTCCCGTCGCCGTCGACATCGCCAGGCGTGCGCACCGCACTTGGGTCGTAGCCGGTGTACTCGAACGCATCCAACGCGACTGCCTCAACGCTCGCGTCGGTCCCGGACGCCCCCAGCGTCGCCCCGCTAAAGATCACCACCGGACTCCCCATCGCGACGTCGGCGATGCCGTCGCCGTCGACGTCGCCAAGCGGCTCGACGACTTGAGACGGGTTCCAAATGAACGTGGTGTTGTGTCCCAGAGCCAGGGCATCCGCCACCGCGAGATCCGCTTCGGCATGGACGTCTACCCCGTCGTAGAGGACATAGGTCTGCTGCGAGCCCCCCACGAGCAGGTCGTCAACGCCGTCGCCGGTGTAGTCCTGCGACATGCTTCCGCGTACGGTCGCGCACCCCACGCGATCGTACAGCGGCAGTTCAATACTGAACGCGGCGTCGTCGATCGTGACTGGCCCGTCCATCACCTGAGCGTGCGTCCAGATCGTCGCGAATTCATGAGCGGATCCGCCACTCCGATGATACCCGTACCACCCGACCGAGAGCTCCGGAACGCCGTCGCCGTCGAGATCGTCGAGGAAAACCAGATCGCCACCCTGTTCGGAATCCTCTGTCTCCCACACCGTCGATGTGGGGTCGATAAGGGGGATGCCAACGTCCGAGACCTCGCCAGTCGCGCCGCCGGACCAAAGCGTCGCGCCGGAAATGGCGGACAGGATCTTGCTCGAGTCCGCGCCCACCGTGAAGGCCCCGACCACGTCGGGAAGCCCGTCGCCATCGACATCGTCAATCCGGGCGAGCCCCCAGGTGCCCTGGAAATCCGGCCCGTAGTAGGCGGTCCCGTACCACCGTGCGGTCACGTCCGCGTCGGTCCCCACGTCCAGGTCCACGATCCCGTCGCAGTCATCGTCCGTCCCGTTCAACGCGATCTCACCGGCACCCGGAAAAATGCTGGCGTCGCCGTCGTCGCAGTCGACCGAACAGTCGTAGCCGTCGCCGTCTGCGTCTTGCGCGGCATCGGCGCCATCGCAGTCCTGATCGATGCCGTCGCAGAGCACCTCCGCGGCACCGGGGTAGACGGTTGGGTCGGCGTCGTTGCAGTCCGTCGCTGCGGGGAACCCGTCTCCGTCCGCATCGAAGGGGCCAGTGTCAGGCGGCGCGGAGTCAGCAGTGTCGGCGGGGACGCTGTCCGACGCGTCGGTATCGGGGTCGGTGGCGGAGTCGGCCGCGGAGTCCGGGGTGGAGTCCCCGGCGCTGTCGATGGAGCTAGAATCGATGCTGGAAACCACCGAATCCGGCGCCAGCGGCGGGCGGCAGGCGAGTAACGCCCCCAGTAGCGCGGGTGTCATTCGGAGTCGTCCGAGGGCGAGTCGCACTGGAAGTCGGACCCGTAGTCGATAAGCCCGTCGGCGTCCCCATTGTTGACGAAGTCCGAACACTGGTAGCCACTCGCCGCGTAGCTGAACCCTCCGCTCGACACGTTGTAGAACATCAGGTACTTGCCCGCGCTCACCCGGACGATCTCTGGGTCCATTACCGCGTCAAGCGCGGTAGAACATGAGTTGTCGAAATCCATCACGACGCCGTCCGTCGCGTCGTCCTGAACCGCGCTCTGCCATGTCCAGTACGTGGATCCGTACTGGTTCCCCCAGGTCTGGTGGTAGGCGAAGAGTTGGACCCCCCAGGTGTCAGGCGTCGGCTGACGGTCGACCCCAGTGAACATCATGCCGAGATCGGTGTCCGAGTCACCATCGGGATCGAGCGGCAGCACTTCCGGATCCACCACGTCGGGGTTCCGGTAAGGCGTGTTGGTGGTGTCGTCAGGCGGTGCGGTGGCCCACGTCAGCGCCAGACAGGCTGCGGCGTTGAAGGCCGACCCGTTCCAGCAGTTGACCGTTCCGCAATCGTAGGAGGCGACGTTACAGCCGACGCCGCCAATTCCCCAATTCAGGCCGTCGTCGTCGCTCTCAGTGTATCGGATACTCGTCCCGGGCCAGGAGGGCGTAGCGCCGTCGCCGTCTTCGCTCACGAACCACGCACGCCAGAGGTGATCGTTGGGATCGCGGATCATCGTCGGGACGCTCGTGAACGAATGGCCGTTGGCGGTGCCCCCCTCGTGGCCGCTCGTATCCTTGATGCGGGCATCCGCGTCCCCGGGATGTGTGGCGCCCGTTGGGAGGAACTTCACCCAGTCGCCGTCGATCTCCTGGGCATTGGCGAGCATCAAACGTCTGTTGTAGCTGGTCCCATCCGTGCAGTCCCCGGTTTCGTCGGCCTCGTACAGCATCATCAGTTTGCAGAACCCGGTGTGGGTCGGATCCACGTACATCGGGCACCGATAGGCGTCGTGCACCGCGTAGTCGAAGGAGCAGTTTGTATAGTTGTAGCTGGCGTAAAACGCGGTGCAAGTCGGCCCACCAGTGATTTGCCAGGTGTCGTTGGTGTAGGTGCCGGACACGTTCTGACCTTCGATGAAGGAACCCCCCGTCACGGTCGGGGAGCAAGTCCCCCCGGTACCGGTCATCGTGATGCTGGACGGGTTGATGCCGATGTGCTGTGCGGACCACCGAGTCCCCGTGATGTGGGTCATCGCCTCTGAGCTCACCGCCACGGCAGCGCACAGCCCGATCTGCGCCGAATTGATGCAGTTCTCCACGCCGCCACCGTCAGGACTCAGGATCTTGGTCGCGGATCCCGTCCACCCCCCGGTCGCCGGGTCGAACTTTTGAACGTAGAAGTCGTGGTCCGTGACATCAGCGTAAAGCACCCAGATCGCGTCGCCAGTGTTGATTGCATCCAGCAACGTCCCATTGGAATGGAAGAGGAGCACGGGGTGCCCGTTGTAGTGAGTGGGCACGAAATCGCGGCCCGGCAGAGGGGTCGCGTCCGCGCGGCCCGCGAGGAGAAGTAGGACAGCCGCGAGGTTGAGTGAGCAGGTCGTACGATGCATTTCGGTGGCTCCAGAACGCAGGGTACCACGATTCGAAGCAGGTCGGGGTGGTGGCTTCGCGAGCGGCATCTACCCGCCCAGCCTCTACGCACCCGCCAGAAGCGACTCTTCACGGTCGGCATGCACGATCAGCCGGCGTCGCAGCGACGGGAACCCCGAAGGGTCCCGGAGGAGGGCTCGGGTCTCGGCGAGCAGCCCCGCGTGCTCGCCGATGAGTTTCTGCGCTGCGGCGCTGGCGGACCCGAAAAGCGCCGGGAACACGCTCGTCTCCTCGGCGGTGAAATGGGCGACCAACTCGGGGAGCAGCACTCGCTTGACCTCTGCGGCGATGGTTGCCGGGTCGGCCGCGATCCGGGCGAGCAAGGCGTGGATCTCCGCGTGGTCGTCCACCAGCCAGCGCGCTGGGTCCTGACCACGGGCAGGTGCGGGGCACCGCTCAACAACATCGCCCCGACGCGCTCCGCCCACCATCCCGAGCAGGGTGGCCTCGTTCCGCGCCACAAACGCGCGGATCTCCGCTCGCGTCCACCCCGGCGGCGGGCTCGCGATCACCGCGTCGACGACGAGCTTGTAGAACTGGAGCCCGTCCCGGATCGGGTGATCCTGCGGCTGGCTGCGCGCCAGCCGGTCGCGCTCGCGGGTCACCGCTGCGAGTTCACGCTTCGCGTCCGCCGCCCTCCCGCGCAACTCGCCGAGCTGCTGCTCCAGCTTCGCCACGCGGGAGGCGTCCCCGGCGTCCGGCAGCCGCAAAAGCTTCGCGACGAGCACCGCGATCGCCGGGAGCAGATGGGCGGTTGCGGCTCCCAAATCTTCCCTTCTGGCGACAAATTCTTCGTCGTGGCCGTCTCCCATTTTTCCATCAAGGTGTGTCAATTCGTGAACCGCAACGCCGTGAAGGAACGCCGCGAGCGCCAGAGGCCGATCCCGATGCGCCTTCGCCACCTGCGCGAACCGATCCGGGTGGATGAACACGAACCGGCGCCCGCCGGGCCGCTCGATGGCCTCGGCGACCACGTTGTCGTCCAGCACGAAGCCGGGCCGGAACGAGCGGCGCATCCGGGCCTCGGACGCCACGAGTCGCAACGTGCCGTCCCAGGCGAGCAAGTACGGCACCCACTTCGCGACGTTCTTCTTGAAGCGGTACGCGCGGGCTCGGTCGTAGGTCTTCTTCGCGATCCGCATCCCGGCGAATCGTCCAAACGGATTCTTTACCCTTCGTTTCTCGGCGGCATCGAGGGAGCGCGCCCACTTCGGGGTGAGGGCGTCCAGTGCGCCAGTGGCCCGGCTGACGGCAACCGCCTGCATCAGCCCGCCGCCCCCCGGCCCGAGCGCCTGCTCCGCGGCCCGGTCGATGGCGGCCTCGACGGCCTGGGTCTGCCAGCCATCGAGGTTCTGCCCGGCCTCGGCGCGCCGGAGCGCCTGGTCCACCTGCTCGGTCACGACGACGACGCGCACACCGCCCGCAGCCTTCCCGGCGTCGTCCGCCTCGGTCAGGACGCGGCGCAGGACCCGTGCGGCGGCCACGTCGGACAGGGCTGCGATGTCGGGCTCGACCCTCTCTTTGTCCGCCACGGCGGCAACGCCAGGCGGCAAGACCCAGCCGCGATCCGGCGCGTCCCCCTCCGGGACTGCCCTCGTTCCGCGCGGTGCCGCAGACGCGACCGGCTCGGCGACCCCGGCGTACTGGGCCTGTGCCGCGTAAAAATCGGTGATCCCGCCCGCTGCGTCCGCGACGGCGGCGCGCACGTCCGGGTCCTGGAACGCCAACGCGAGCTGGTCGGCGATGGCATCGCCCTCCTCACCGCCGTCGTCTCCTTCGGGATCGATGAACTCATCCTCCTCGCCTTTGCCCGTGCTTTCGTTCTCGCGCTCGACCTCTTCCACGAGATCGGCGAACGTCCACGCCGCCTGATCGTCGAGCGCATCCCGCGCCGCATTGAAGGGGTAGCCCCGCACCCCCGGCCGGAGTTTTGAAGAAAAATCCACGACCACATCGGCTTTCAGCCCGCCCCGCTGGGCCGGCATGACCGTTTGTAGCAAGCCGTTCAGGCGCAAATAGTACGCTCCGCCGCGGTCGCCGGGCGGACGGCGGTAGGCGCGCACGACCGCAGTCGTGCCTACACCCCAGCTCCCCTCGACGGTGACGCGCGAGCCACCCCGGCGGCTGAACATCGGCGTGACCTCGCGCCCGTTGAAGACCAGTGTGATCCCCGGCAGATCGTTCCCTGCCAACAGCTCGCGCAGGCGGTCCTCGATGTCGACGTACACGCCGCGGGCGCGGCTCCAGTACCGCACCAAATCGGGATCCACGTCTGAGAGATCCAGGCGCAGGCCCTGGCGGTAGGGCGCGTCGAAAATCTGCACCTCCTTGTCCATGCCGTCCGCGACGGCGAGGTTGTCGCGGGTGTGCATGCGCCACCGAAAACCCCGGCTTGTTCCTAAGATCACCGCCTTGGCGACGCCGAACCCGCCCGCCGCTTCGCCCGAATCCGCAGCGTCCCGCTTGCCGCTCTCGCCGATCACGAGAAACTTTTTCAGGATGGTGTCGGCGTCCATACCCACCCCCGAATCACTGTACGAAAGTCTGCGCTCTTTGGCGTCCCACTCGACCTCGAACCGCGCATCCTCTGGCTTTATGCTCCGTAATCGCAGCGCAGAACGAACTGAGTCCACGGAATTCTGCAACGCCTCCCTCGTCGCCAGCCACGGGAGGTCGCCTGACTTGTAGACCGACTTGGTCAACAGCGCCCACAGCATGTTGCTGTTGGCCCCCGGTCGGCCGGACGCCTTGGCAACGGCCTCCATCGCCTCGCGGATTTCGCGGCGCGCCCCGAGCTCGCGCCGGAGCGCGTCCCGGTCGATGCCGGCACGGCCGACCGCCCGGAGCGATCGACCTACGGAGGGCATCGGCTGGGAGCAGGGACACGGCTTTTGCACGGGATCTCCAGGCGCGTGAATGCGCGCGGGCTTTTGTCGGTCCGTCAGGCGCTGGGCGCGACGATGCGGCGGTTCTGGCCAAACGGCGCAAAATGGAGCGACCACACGACCTCGACGAGAAAGTCGATGATGGCCTCCTTCGCGGGGTCTTCGATCCACGCTGGGATCAGCGGCACGTCGATCATCCGCGCCGCGGTGAGCAGCGCCTGGCGGACCCACGCCTTCTTGGTCTGCCCGGTGCGCGGGCCGAACGTGCTTTCCGCGACGGTCATGATGTCGTTCAGGGTGGGAAGAAGCCAGGCGGGGAGCTGAAGCTTTGAAATGTCCATGGGGACTCCGTGGGGGTTGGGGGATCGGGCGAGGGTCAGGAACGGGCGACGGGCGTGTCGCGGAGTTTTTGGTCGACCAGCGGCTCGTAGGAGCGGGTGAGGATGAGATCCCACAGGTCCCACGGCCCGGTGACGCCGTGCCAGACGGGGCCGGGCGGCACTTCGCGAACCAGGGCAACGCGCTGGGTGCCAACGAGCTTGAGGTTGACCTCCCCGGTGCCCGGCGCGACCTGCACCCACGCGATCGTGTGGTCGTCGTTGTACCAGGGGCTTGGCGGTGCCGTGGCCCGACGAAACTTGGCGGCACACAACCAGCCGTACTCGGCCAAGACCTGGATCTCGGAGGTGGGGCGCGGATGGCTGCCCGAGGCGTACAGCGCGACGAGGCGCTGGGCGGGGCCCGTCGCACCCGAGACGCCCTGATGGACGGTCCGGTCGTAGCAGACGACGAGCGCCCTTTCGGACGACACGCCGAGCAGCTTGGCGATGGCGACCGCCCCCTGCATGTGCGCACCGCGCTTGGCGAGCTCGCGCTGCGCCCCCTGGAACGCCGGGATCGTGCCAGCCGCCACGAACCGATCCAGCCAAGGCGGGTCCCAGAGATTCGCGCCGTCGACCGGGGCCAACGCGCGCGCCTGGACCGCGGCGAGCATCCGGGCGGCGCTGCCGGGACCGCCGAACGTCGCGTCGAACGTCGACGGGTCCGCGCTCCGCATCGCCCCGAGCACGTCAGAAAGCCCGCCGCCGCGCTGGGTCCATTGCAAGATGCCGTAGCTGACACCCTGTCCGTCGAGGTTCCGCTGCACGCTTGAAAAAGTCCCTTCGTGCGCGGCGGTGTGCGCGATGAGGGTGTCCATCCAGTCTGTGAGCGTGTCGGCCACGAGAACTCCAGCGCGCCGAACCTCGACGCGCGAACGAGGGGAAAGGGCGAGCGCCAGACCGCCGAGCGCGACGGCGCCGAGGCCGATGGCGACCGCGAGGGGGGCGGCGCTACTTCGCGACATGGGCCAGCTCCTCGGCGTCGTCGGCGTCCGGCTCACCCGACAGCAGGTTGCGCGGGATCGACCGACCCCACCACCAGCGCCCGGCCTCCGCGAGCTCGCCGAACTTGATCCCGGAGCCCCCCGCTTGGGCGAGAAACGCCGCCCATCCGGCCTCGGTGGGCGGGAGGATGTCCACGCCCGCTGTGCCCGAAGCCGCGCCGGCGTTGACAATTCGGAGCCCCATGCGCGAGACCACCGGGATCTTTTGGGCCTGGGCGTTGTAGTAGCTCACCTTCGCGAGCGCACTGACGACGACGTCGGCCACCTGCAGCCATGTCCGCTCGACCCAGGCGTCAGGGGCGTGCTGCCACGCCATGCCCGGCCAGTCGCCTGAGTACCGCAGCTTGTCGTTCGCGATCTGCGCGACGGCGCGCACGGTCGCCGTCTCCTCGTCCGCCGGGAACGTCGCGCCGTAGTTTTGCGGCTTGAGTGCGGTGAACTTGGCGTCGTCGGATTTGGTCAGCCGCCACGCGCCCTCGCCCGCACCCCGCATCGCGATCTGCCCGTCCTTGGTCACCCGGCCGAACTCGATGTAGTCGATGCGTGAGGCGTTCCAGGCGCTTGGGACGCCCACCCGGAGGCCCTCGTAGACGGGGCCGCCACCCTCGGCGACGAGCACCGGTTTTTCGCGCACGACGCCAGCGCTGGATGCCCACGGCCATGCCTCCACGTTGACCCGGGTGAGGTGCTTGAGCCGCTCCTCGGCCTCGCCCCGGAGGCGAGCCGCCTCGACCCCGTCCCGCGTGCGCTCGGCGTTGCGGAAGCGTGCGTTGATCGCGCGCAGGAGTTTCGATGCCTCGGTCGCGATCTTCTTCTTGGCCTCTGTCTCCCGCTGGGCGCGAACGGCTTCGAGCCGGGCGCGGGTCTGCTCCGGGTTGCGGGAGATCAGAAGCAAGATTTCTTCCGGTCCCATGTCCATTTGTGCGCCGGGGTTGTTCGTGTCCCGGTCCTGCCCTTTTATCAGTTGCGTCATCCACGCCCGTTTGCCCTGGATGAGGTTGAACCGAAGTCCATCCTGGCTTATTCGCGCAAAGTAGTAGTAGATCGCGATGGCTGAGAGCGTGTTGCCCTGCCGCACGCCGCGTCCGTTCCGCTGCTGGAGCGTCGCGGGCTCCCAGGGAAGATCGAGGTGGTGGATGGCGCAGGTCCGCGTCTGCAGATCGATGCCTTCGTAGGCGATCTGGTTCGCGATCACGACGTCAAACTTGGGTGCGAAGCCCTCGTCGGCGTCCCCGTTGAACTCGCGTGCGATGCGCTGGCGGTCGGCGGCGGCGGGTGCGACCTCGGCGTTCAGCACGCCGACCCGATCCTCGCCGATCCCCTCGCTGACCAGCACCTGCTTGATCCAGCGGTGCGCCGCCACGTTGTCCACGAACACGATGTGCCCGCAACTCCGGTTCGTGAGGATGCGCTCGGCCATCGCCTCGAACTTGGGAGAGGACGGGTCCGCGACCTGATCGGCGTTCTTCCAGGTGTAGCCCTCATCGAGGTTCGCATGGACAGCGACGAGCGCCATGCGGGCGAGCAACCCCAGGATTTTGGCCTTCTGGCTCGGGTCGTCCGACTTGAGCGCGGCCTCGATCTCGCGGACGTACCGATCGTATTTTGCGTCTTGCGCAGGATCCATGTCCACTTCGACCATCTCGACCTTGGGCTCCGGGAGCTTCAGGCCGACGTCCTCGGCCGTCTTGAACTCGCCGTACCGCAAGATCGTGTCGCGAAGCTCGTGGAGGTTCTGGAAGCCGACAACGGCCCCGCGTTCCTCGACTTCCATCGTCGGGGTGACGACCGGCTTGATCTCGATGCGCAGGTACCGGTCGATGAATTGTTCGGGATCGCGGATGCCCATGCGACGCCAGGCGTCCGGGTCGACGTACTGGATGAGATTGTAGAACTCCAGCGGGGAATTCTTGGCGGGTGTCGCGGACAAGAGCACGATGCCGGTGCCGCCTGTCCGCTTGCGGACGGCCGCGCACCGAAAGTCGAGCTGCCACGCGCGCTTGGAGCCGTCGCCGGGGTTGCCCATGAACCGGGGGACGCCGCCTTCGCGGTCTTCCGGGAGGTACAAATTCTTGTAGTTTTGAGCTTCATCCACCAGAAGAAGGTCAACGCCGATGTCGTCCCAGGCGATCCCGGGGTCATACTCCCAGCCCTCCGCGAGCTCCATCTGTTGCGCGACCCAGGCGGCGATGCCCTCGCGCAGGATCGCCTCGTCCCGCTCACTCAACTTCTTTCGCTTCGCGGCGTTCCGACGACGCAACGCGACCTCGCGCTGGATGGCCTCGGTCTTCTCGGCGTAGGCCCTGACCGCCTTCTCGTTCATGCGCGTGCGGCCGAGTGCGGTGTAGGTGAGGACGACGACGTCGTACTCACCCGCCTGGAACCGGGTCCATTTTTCGGCGCGCTCCTGCGGGGTGTCGGTGTCGCTCGTGGCCAGGCCCTTGCGCTCGCCCCGCGAAATCGTCTTCTTCTTCGAGCCGATCACCGCGACCCGGTAGTCGGGCAATACGCGCTGGATGTCGGCGACCCACTTCCAGACGATGGAGTTGGGGACGAGCACGACCGGGCGCTTGCACCAGCCCTCCTGGCGCGCGCGCGCCAACGTGGCGATGCCCGTGTACGTCTTGCCGACGCCCACGTCGAACGCCAACAAGCCGCCGCGATTCGCCAGGACCCGCCGCGCCCCAGAAACCTGGTGCGGGTGCAGGCGCGGGCCGTCCTTCTTCCAGCGTGCGATGGTCAGCGGCTCGGCGGTGTAGGTCGGCGCGATGTACCCCCGGAACTGCCGGTTGTAGGCGTGTTCGATCGCGAGCCGTCGCACCGGCGTGGCCCCGGCCCAGCCCTTGAAGCTGGCGTCCCACTCCAGCGCCTTCTTCATGCGGATTTTGTCGATGTCCTTCTCGTTGTCGTCGTCGAACTTTTTCGAGGGAGCGAACAGCGTCTTGTCGTGGTTGATCCAGCCGAGCAGCAGCAGCACCTCGGGGTGCATCTCCCCCGCGTTGTCCTTCTTCGACATCTGGTCGTACTGCCAGCCCTTTGGCGCGAGGAGGCCGCCCTGACGCACGAACTGGACGGGGTCGTACCCCGTGTAGGTCGCGTTCACCCACTCGGCGACGAGATCGAGCGGCAACCAGCCCTGGCGTGCGCTCACCCCCTCGATGTCATCGAAGATCGCGGGTTTCAGCACGTTGAGCAGCCGGGCCACCTGGGTTTTGGCTTGCGCGTCGTCCGGCCTCGCCATTGCCCGATCCATCTTCGGCCAGAGCGACCCCGACAAGTAGACTTCGGAAGGGAACAGTTCGGTAAAGGTGTCGCCGTCGAGGCACCAGCCCGCTGCCAGGACCTTCGCTCGGATCGTGTCCGGTCGGTACGGTCCGCCCAGACCCGCGTGGTAGTCGACCAGCTCAGCCAAGGCGAGTCGTCGGGCGACGCGAAAGAGGTGCTCGGCCTGGGCGACGACGTCGTCGGGCCGGCCGGTGAACCGGGGCTCGATCCGCGGCGGAGCGCGGCGCAGGCCCTCGATGAGGT
Organism: uncultured Pseudomonadota bacterium; assembly: GCA_903844155.1. Lineage (GTDB taxonomy): Bacteria > Myxococcota_A > UBA796 > UBA796 > SXON01 > CAIUMM01. The sequence continues at coordinate 17,595 of CAIMSU010000084.1, forward strand.
GCCCGGCCTTGTCGAATGCCGCTAAAAAGCGCTCGGCTCCGGTGTTGCCCGTGCGTGCGAGCTTGACCAGCTCGACCCGGCCGTGCGGGTTGCCATTGGTGGCGAGCCAGGCGTTGAGCCCCGCGTTCAGCTCCGGCCAGAGCATCGGCGGCTCCTCAGCGTTCTCGGCGGCGACCAGCGCGAGGTAGCTGTCCACGCGGAGCCCGAGCAGCACGGCGCTGGCGAGCTCGCGTGACAAGTCGGTCACCTCGGCGTCGGCCACCCGGGTGACTCCGATGCGACCGGCGGGGGCGGTGCCGTCGGCCGCTTGCTTCGAGGGGAACGCGATGATCCGACAGTCGCTGCAGATCGGGCGCTCGACGAGATCGGGGAGCCGCGTGAACTCGCCCTGCACTTGATACCCCCACCGGGGCTTGGCGGTCTGATCGTCCTCGCCGTGGTCGTCGCCGACCTCGCGCCCGAGGATGTGCCTCGGGAATTCCTTGAAGTAGCCGCCCGCGACGATGGCCTCGTCGGCGCTGTCGATCGCGTCGAGCTGCCCACCGCGCGCGCGGAAGAAGAGCACGTCCGTCACCAGCATCGCGCCGGGGAAGATGGCCTCGCGGCGCTTCTCGTTGATGCTCGGGAGACGGAACGCGGCGGCCAGGTGGTGCCGCTTCAGCACTTTCTCGCGCAGCGCGACGAACTGGGCGGTCCGGCTCGTCAGGAAGCCGCCAGGGATGACGAACACGCCCAGCCCGTCGGACCCCAGCAGGTCCAATCCGCGGCGTAGAAAGTAGTGATACGCCATGCGCTCTCTGTACGCTCGGTCGGGATCTTCGGCGATCGACCCGCCTCGGATGCCATACGGCGGGTTCGACACGACCAAACCCAGCTTTCCCTGTGCCGCCGGTCCCTTTTCACGGACCCACCGCTCGAACGGCGCCAGCATCAGGTCCACGTCCGGGCGAAGAACGTGGAGCATCCGGGCGGAGAGCTCGGACCATTCGACGGCGTGCCACGTCAGGCCGGGCACGGACTCGAAGGCGCGGAGGAAGCGGCCGATGCCGGCAGACGGCTCCAGAGCATGCACCGTGCCGGCGTCGTGCGGGAGGCTCGGGACGAGCGGGGCGACGAGACGGGCGATTTCACGAGCTACAACGCTTGGAGTATAGAATTCATGGGAGAGTTTCGTTTTGCGTAATCGAAAGGATCCCCGTTCAACGTAGACCGCGAGGTTTCAAGGCCAGAATCCGGGGCGAGGGCGACGCCGGATGAGGCTCGCGGCTTCCGGGCCGAGGTCGCGCAGCTCACGCACGGGGGCTTTCATGGCGACCGCGTCGACCGGGTCGAGCGCGCCCGCGATCACCGGTGCGCCGTGCGCCGGCCGCGCGGGTGCGATTATCGAGTTCGGTGAGCATGGCGTAAGCCGGGCGCGCTCGTCGGCGACGCTTCGTCGGCGATACCCTGACCTGCCCCCCCGTTCGACCACCGAGTCGTCCGCGTGCCGAGCCGGGCAGATCCAAGTCGGATTATCGCCGCGCCGGGTAGACACCCGAGCACCCTCGCTATACACTTCGGGCAGCACGGAGCGCACATGGCGGACTACACCGAATCGAGCGACGGCAGCCTCATCTTCCGGATCGCCGCCTCCGGGGGCGCCGGCCACGTCTTCGAAGTGCGATCGCGCGGCTCCGGTGCGGCGCAGTTCACGGTCCAGCAGGACAAGACCATCGTGTTGCAGGGCGACTTCCACCGCGACGCGGTGCAGGGCGTCAACAACACCGACACATCCACGGACATCGCACAGTTCAAGTCCAACGGATCGACCGTAGCGACCATCGCGAAGGACGGGATCGGAGTTTTCTCGTCGGCGGGCGCGCAGATTGCGGCCTATGCGAACGGGTTGCGTCCGGCGACCGGTGCGTCCGGCGACATCATCCTCTATGACGACACCGGCACGGGCTTTTATTTCCTGTATATCTGGGACGCGAGCGGTGCCGTGTGGGCCCCGCTCAACTTATAGGCCGGAGCAAGCGTGTTCTTGCTCGCTCTCTTCGGCTGCGCAGGCGACGGTGCCCCCATCGATCCGTCGAAGCCGCCAACCCACGACTCAGCGACGGACAGCGGCGAGGCCGACCTTGATGGGGACGGCTTTGCCGAAGGCGACTGCGATGACGGCGACCCCGCCGTGTACCCGGGTGCCGCCGAGCACTGTGACGGCGTGGACGAGGACTGCGACGGAGCCGTCGACGAGGACGCGACGGACGCGGCCACCTGGTACGTCGACGCGGACGGCGACGGCTTCGGCGACCCGGACGTCTCGACGCGCGCATGCGACGCCCCCGCCGGGTCCGTCGGCGACGCGACAGACTGCGACGACGGCGACGCGACCGTGCATCCCGGCGGTGTGGAGCGCTGCGACACCGAGGCCGACGACGATTGCGACGGCGCTGCCAACGAGGCCGACGCCGCGGACGCGCTCGACTGGCGGCCCGACATGGACGGCGACGGCTTCGGCGATGCCTCGGCGCCCCCCACGTGGTCATGCGTGCAGCCGGGCGATCTGGTCGCGGACCCGTCGGATTGCGACGACGCGGACCCCGAGATCCGGCCGACGGCCCGCGACGTGTGCAACGACGGCATCGATCAGGACTGCACGGGCGCGGACAAGCGCTGCGCGGACACGGGGGTGGTGGACGCGACCGACCGCGCCGATGTGACGCTGCTCGGGGACGGCATGTCGCCCTACCAGAACCTGACCTCCGTCGTGGCCGGAGACGTGGACGGAGACGGCGCAGCCGACCTCGCGATCTCGAACCCCGCGGACCGCGGCGACGACGGCATCAACGACGCCGGGCTCGTGGCCATCGTGCCCGACGTTACATCCCTCGGCGCGGAGGTCGTCACCCTCGACCTCGCGCTCCGCGTGGAGGCGACCAGTGGATCGACGTACTTCGGATCGACCGTGCTGCTCGACGCCGACGTGGACGACGACGGCTCGGCGGACCTGGTCGTCGGCGCGGTGGCTGCCGACCTCGGGCTGGAGAACCAGGGCGCGGTGTACGTGTTCCGGGGCCCGATCACCTCCGACCTGACGGAAGCCGACGCGTTCGCATCGCTGACTGGCGAGTTGGCCGGAGACGAGTTCGCTTCCGAGATTCGGCCCGGAGACTTCGACGGCGACGGGGTGGCCGACCTCGCCCTCGGCACGCAGTACCAGAGCACGAACGGCACCGAGGCGGGCGCCCTGTATGTGATGTTCGGCCCCATCGCGGAGGGCGCCCAGCAGTCCGCCGCAGGGGCGGATCGGTACGCCCGCGGCCAGGCCGACTGGAGGTTCGGTTGGCCCCTCTCGGTCGCCGATCTCGATGGCGACGGACTCGACGACCTCGCCGTCGGCGCGATCAACGAGGACGGAGTGGGCGCTGTAAACGTGTACACGGGCGCGTCCATCCTGGGCGCTGTTGGCGACCTGGGCGCAGGCGATCTCTGCATCGAAGGCAGCGGGCCGGGCTTCGGCGTAGGCCTCGATGCGGCGCACGACCTCGACGGGTCGGGCACGCCCGACATCGTCGTCTCCGTGAGCTCGCTTTCATCGGGCTTCTCGCCCGGCCAGAGCTACCTGTTCTTCGATCCCGGGACGTCGGGCACGCTCACATGGACGGACGCTGACGTCACCTTGGACTCGCCTTGCGTGAGCTGCTTCAACGGCGACGGCGGGGGCATGGGCGACGTCAACGGCGACGGCTTCGACGACCTGATGTTCGTGACGCCCGGCGACGAAGAGGGCGGCAGCGCCTGGTTGTTCTACGGCCCGATCAGCCCCGACCTGGGCGCGCTCGCCGACGCGGACGCCCAGTTCGTCGGCCGCGAGGGGGAGGTCGAGGACCTGGGTCTCCGCCATGGCGGCAACCGGACGTTCGATCTCGGCGACGTCAACGCCGACGGCTTCGACGACTTCGTGCTTCCTGCAATTTACGCCGCCGCCGACGGCTGGCCCGACCAGATCATGCTATTCTACGGTGCCGCGGGCCCCTGACCGACGAACCCTGGAGACACTCCCATGCCTGATGCCGACACCCTCATCACCGCGGACGACGTCATCGCGAACGTCGACAACAACAACACCGCTGGGAACGACAACTACTTCTCGGTGGAGGGCCACGGCGGCGGCATCACGAAGCGCTGCATGTGGATCGACGAGATCGGCAACGTCTACCTGAAGGGCGCGTTGCAGCAGGCCGCCCCGCTCGTGTTCAACTGCTCAACGGCCGGAGGAGACCCGATCGAGTTCTTTGCCAACGGCACCCTTCGCGCCCAAATCGACTCAGTCGGGCACGCGGACTTCAGCGCTGGGAGCATCAACCTCCCGGTGCTGGGCAGCACGCCGAACGGCGTACGCAGCGGGAGCGCGGGCGACTGCGTGATCTGGAACAACGGCGGCACGTTCCGCTTCATGGTCTGCCAGGGCGGCACGACCTGGAACAAGGGATAGCGTCTTTACCACCACGGAGATTCCACATGGCAAACTACACGATGACCAGCAACGAAAACGTCCGAATGCTCCCGGACGTAGACGACGACGAGATCGACCGGGCGTTCATCATCGAGTCCGGGAGCGCCGGCAACAACTGCCTCAAGGTGGGCGAGTCTCTCGGCCCGATCACCGTCTACGGGCAGGTCCGGCGCACGGGGTCCGCGATCAAATTCAAGAACACCAGCGTCACCGGCGACATCGTCAGCTTCCAGAGTGGTGCCGCCGCGAAGGCCACGATCACGTTCGAGGGAAAGTTCGTGTCACTTGGTGGGATACGCCTTCCGGTCATCGGGGGGTCAGATCCGAACACCGCCGCCCGGGCGGGGGTGACCGGCGACCTCGTGATCTGGAACAACGGGTCGGGCACCTTCGAGATTTGGGCGTGTAATACCGTGGGCGCGAACACCTGGAACCGCGCGACACAGTGAGTGAACTGGCTTGTGCACCGCGCTCCTGGCGCTGACCGCTGCAGAACATCCAGCGGCGCGGGAGCCCCTCGCGGACGCGCTTGTCGCAAGCTGGAGGCTGGAGGCCGCCACCCTCCGCGCCACCGCCGCGGACGGACCGTCGCGCTCCCGAGGGCGAGTTCGCCCGCCGCCATGAGGGATCTGCTGCTCGTGTGCAGAGGTCTTGCAACACGAGCAGAGCGAAATCTCTCGGCGATTGAGTCTTCTGCGAGGCAGGTGGGGTAGCCCCTCTACATCGAGGGCCTACTAGGGGTAGCATCGTGGTGGGTACGCCAAACTGGCTACGGCGTTTGCGCAGGCGAAGCACGAACTGGCCCCCAGATTCGCGAGCGCGGCGCTCTCGCAGCAACCCCCTGCGGAGATGGCTGAGCGTTTGCGGGTGATTGCCGACACCCCCGTCTGAACGAGCGGGCCAAAGTCCCACGGCTGCACAGCGGCCTCGCGGAGTTTGCCTCCGGCAAGAAGGCGACAGTCCTGACGACTTGGCGGCCCTCGTGGACGCGCTGCGAGAGGGGTTGGGACACTTCGACGGCTCCACCGGCCTCCCGGCTCCGCTCTTCTTCGAGCGGGTAGTGCGCGACTACATCAGCGACTTCGTGCTTTCTGCGGAGGACCCCGCGGGCCAGGACGCTGGGGACGATGATGACGACGAGGAGTGATCCCCGATGCCCAACCCCGACATCCTGGCTCCGACCTGGCCGCGTCCGCCTCGGGCCGAACGCGCTACAATGCCGCTCTCATGTGGAACTTCGGCCTCGACACATCCCCGCAGGAGACCCAGCCTCGGTTTATCGGGGCTGACCCCCACGGCGGCCCGTCCGGTGACTGGACGCCGTAGCGGCCCGTCAAAACGTCCCCGCGATCCCCGTTGGCGTCGCATGCAAGTGCACGCCCCCGGCCTCCAGCCAGTACACCCCGGACCCAAGCAGGCAGAGCGCGCCGGTACCCGCGATCACCCAGGAGATCGTGCGGGGTGTCTGCACGTAGAGCTTGTAGTACACCTCCGGCGAGTCCTGGTAGTTGAGCTGCAGGTAGGTTGCGTAGTTGAGCTGGGCCGACCGGTTGAGCAGGTACGCTCCCGTAAATGCGCCGCCCGCGATGAGTGTCAGGCCCGTGGCGTCGCCCACCTTGGTCCACCGGACCTTGCTGGTGGCCATGCGTTGGTGCAGCGAGGGGAGGGGAGCGAGCGAGAGGGTCACGCGGGAGATGGTGTCGGGCGCCACGATCACGGGTTGGGACCCCTCGGTGTACCCGCGGAGGCGCGCGGTCACTGAGTGGGGGCCGATCGGGATGGTGCCAAGCGTGCGGGGACCGCTGCCCTCGGGCTCCCCGTCCAGGTAGACCGCTGCGGTCACCGGCGTGACGTCCACCGCGATGGTCCCGACCTGCTGCCGGGCGAGCGTGAGGGTGACGGCCAGCGGCTGGCCCGGCTCGATGGTGACGCTGGCCTGGGCGGGCAGATAGCCCGGGAGCGTCGCTCCGATCTGGTGGGTACCGCAAGCCAGCGCCTGGGGTGCCAGGGGTGCTGTGCCGACCGGCTTGCCGTCCACGGCGATCCCGGCGCCGTCCATGTTGGTCGTGATCGTGAGCGCCGCCGAGCCCATGTGCATCGCGGGGTCGACGTGCTCGATCGCCTGCGCGTGGACCTCGATGGCCTGCTCCGACACCATGCAGCCCTGGCGGATCGCGACGATGTGCGTGCCAGCGGGCACCTGCTTGATCATTCCGGGGGCGACGACGCCGGTGGGCTTGCCGTCGAGCGCGAGGGTGGCGCCTGCGGGACCGCTGACGAAGACGTCTCCGGCAGCCGCAGGGGTCGGTGGCGGAGGGGTGACGGGCGCGGGGGCTGGCCCGGCGGGCTGCGGGGCGGGCGGCGGGGCGACGGGTGCGGGCACGGCGGTCGGCGGGGCGACGGGTGCGGGCACGGCGGTCGGCGCGGCCGGGGCGGGCGGCGACGCGGCCGGGGCGGCGACGGCGGAGTGCAGAAGGAGGGCGGCGGAGAGCAGGCAACCGAGCATTCGGCATTCTACCACCCCGGGCCGCGACTGTGGTATTCTCGGCCGATGAGCCGGCGCTTCCCCTCGATCCACCCGTCCCCGGTCCACGGCATCCTCGCCCTTGTGTTGGCGGGGTGCACCACGTCGCTGAAGGCCGTGCATTTCAACTCGCCGCCGAGCGCGCCGACAGTCGGGATCACGCCCGCCGCGCCTGTCACCACCGACACATTGACCGCCACCATCGTCGCGGATCCGGTGGATGCCGAGGGCGACACGATGACCTACCACTACCAGTGGCTCGTCGACGGCAAGCCCGTCTCCAAGGACACAACCCTGAGTCCGGACGCCAGCTCGGTCGGTCAGGTCGTGTTGCTGCGGATGTACGCGGATGATGGCGTGTACACCGGCCCGACGGGCGAGGCGAGCGTCACGATCGGGGACAGCGCGCCCGCTGGCAGCACCGCGACCATCACCCCCGCAAGCCCGGCGACGGGCGACGACCTCGTCCTCGCACTCTCGGCCACAGACGCCGACAATGACCCGATCACCTGGGGCATCGTCTGGATGAAGGACGGCGTGGAGGTCCCGGACGTCGCGAACCTCACGACGATCCCATCGGCCGACACCGCCCTTGGCGAGCAGTGGACCGCGGTCGCGACGCCGACTGACGGAACCCTCGCCGGGCCCGTCGCCAGCGCCTCGGTCCGGGTCGGCGACTCGGCCCCGACGCTCACCGGGTTGGTGTTGGGCCCAAGTGGCGCGAAGGCGGGCGAGGCGCTCACCGTCACTTGCGAGGGCTTGTACGACTCGGACGGCGACTCGCTCAACGTCCATTACACGTGGAGCGTGGGCGGCGTCGTGGTCGCCGACGATGTTGCCGGGGCGACTGACACTCTCTCCCCAGCCGTCACCCGGGGCGACGCGGTCAGTGTGTCAGCCTACGCAAGCGACCTCCAGCTCGACTCCGCGCCCGGCCTGTCGAACACCCTCACGATCGCGGACACCGCCCCAACCCTTGCCAGCGTGCTGCTCTCGCCCGACCCCGCGCACGAGACCGACACACTGACGTGCACCCCCGGCACCGCCGCAGACGTCGATGGCGACGCGGTGACCTACACCTACGGCTGGCAGCGGAACGGGAGCGCGGTCTCCTACACAACGAGCACGATCACCGGCAGCGCGTTCGCCCGGGGCGACTCGATGACCTGCACCGTCACCCCGGCCGACGACGCCGCGACCGGCACGAAGGTGACGTCCAACGCCGTCTCCATCGAAAACTCCCCCCCAAGCGTCGCGTCTGTCGCCATCAGCCCCAGCCCGGCCTCCGCCGCCTCGACCTTGAGCGCCGTCGTGAGCGGGTGGTCCGACGCTGACGGTGACGCGGAGCAGCTCACGTATTCCTGGGTGGTCGACGGGGTCGTCGTCAGCACGGCGAGCACCTACACAGGCGTTGTCCGCGGTCAGGTTGTGTATGTCGAGGTCACTCCGAGCGACGGGTATGAGTCCGGCGCGACGGTGCGTTCGGCGTCGGTCACAGTTGGGGACGCCGCCCCAACACTTGCGAGCGTTGCGATCACCCCGTCGGTGCTTTACGCCGATTCAACCCCCGTCGCTGTTCCATCCGGGTATGCGGATGCCGATGGCGACAGTGGGACCTATCGCTATCAGTGGTACCTCGATGGGACCGCGGCGGGCGGTGAGACGACGTCGGCGCTGGCGAGCGTCCTTGTGGTCGGTGAGGAGGTTCAAGTGAGCGTCTGGCCAAGCGACGGGACGTCCGAGGGTGCGGCTGTTTCGTCGTCCGTAATCACGGTTTCCGACCGTTCGCCCGTAGCTGCTGCGGAGTTGCTCACGGCCGGGACCATCCAGACCTGCGACGAGATCCAACTTTCGGCCGCCGGCTCCTCCGACCCGGACGGGACGGCCCTCACGTACGATTGGACCGTGCACACCCGCCCCTCCGATTCGCACCGCGGCACCAGCTACCTCGACGCGGCTTCGGACGAGCTGCCGTACTTCATCGTGGATGCCGCCGGGACCTGGGATTTTCGCGTGGCCGCCTCGGACGGCTCGCTCTCCGACAGCGCGGACGTGGCCGTGGACGTGGTCGACCGCGGGTTCAACACAACACCCGTCGCAGACGCGGGGCCGAACGAGTCCGCGAGCGAGGACGCGGCCTGCTACGCCTATGGGTACGGCATTGTCTGTGATGCGTGCGGTGGCGCGGCCTACACGCTCGACGGCTCGGGCTCGACGGACGGGGACGGGGACACGCTCACGTATTCCTGGAACATGGTGGACACCTCGTTCGTCTCGATCTCGGGCACGGACACGGCCAGCCCCGTCGTAACCGTGAGCCCGATCACGCCCGACTACGGCGTGACCACGACAGTCAGCGCGACCATTGCGTTGACCGTCACGGACTGCGCGGGCGGCAGCAGCGTCGACTACGTCAGCATCACCTACGCGTGCACGGGGACGTGAGCGGGTACGCCCGCGCCCCGGCGGCTCAGGGCTCGACCTCAAAGTCGGCAGACGCGAGGGCAGACGCCATGAATGTCGTGCGCGGGACGGTCTCGAAGAGGCCCGGGTAGTCCAGTGGGCGGAGGACGGCGAGCTGGCGGGTCGCGAACGCCGTGCGCTCGTCGAACGCGTTGAGCTCGTACGCACGCTTCAGCGCGTTGGTGTAGGCGGCGACTGCCTTTTCCTGCTGGGCGAACGCCTTGCCGGCGAGGGTGTCCTTGTAGATCTGGCACTGATCGCCGTCGAGGTAGCCTGGGCAGCGGGATGTGTTGAACGTCTCCGCCATGTCCTCATACGCTTGACCCAAGCGGACGAGCGAGGCCAACCCCCACTCCCCGGCGCCCGTCTGGACGATGGCCGCGTAGCTGGACTCCAGCGCCGCCAGCGCCCGGGCCTTGGCGAGGAGCTGGTCGTTGTAGATCGTGTCCTCGGCGTGCGGGCTGACCTTTGCATCGGTGCCGTTGATACGCATCGCCGTGAACCGGCTGAAGTCGCTCTCGGCGAGCAGGTACCGGATGTGCGCGGCGTCCTCGATCGCGCCTTCATCCCCGGGGACTCGCGGGTCGCCTGCGAGGGCGGGTGTTGTGGCGTTTGCGAACCAGGCGAGGCTGTCCTTCCAGTGCTTTGGGGCCTCCGCGCCGCGGCCCAGTGTGCCAAGCAGCAGGCCATAGTGGAGGCGCGCCTGCATCACCTCGTCGACGGAGGCGAGCGGGGCTGCGGGTGACGGCGTCCTGGTCGCCGTTGCGGGCTTCGTGAAGAACGCGAGGTAGATCGCGGCGGCCTCAGCGGGCTTTCCGTGGTCCTCGTAGGTCTCGGCCACGCCAAGCTGAAGCGCGTGGATGTCCCGACGGTTGGGGTAGGCCGTGATGAGCGCCTGGTAGTCCGAGATCGCGGTCTCCCAGCTCCCAAGCGCGTTCCGAAAGATCGCGGCCGAGAAGATCGCGGCGACGGCGCTGGGGTGCGCGCTGTCGACGGCGAACAGCTCTTCGTACCAGTCTGCGGCCAGGGCGAACTGGCCCTCGGACTCGTAGTCGTAGCCCAACGCCGCGATCTGGTCCTCGTAGTACCGGGATTTCGGAAACCGGTTGATGAGCTCGAGGCGAACGGGGATGGCGTCCGCCGTGCGGCCAAGGTCATGGAGGTACACAGCGGCGTTGTTGAGCGCGACGTCACACTTGGGTGACGTCGGAAACGCCTTGTCGAAGGCGACGTAGTCTGCGGCAGCCTTTCCCTTGTCGCCCGTCCTCTGGAGGTCGGCCGCGATGAGGGCGATCGTGGCATTCTCATACTGCGCGTGCACCTCCTTCTTGAATTGGGCGTCGCCGAGCCCAGGCTGCTCGGAGTAGAATTGGGCGGTGGCCTTCAGGCTCTGCAGGTCGCCGACGAGCGCAAAGTTGTCCAGCATCAGGTTGGCGGCCTGCTCGGCGTCGCGCGAGCCCGGGTCCATCTGGATGACCGTGCGGAACCGATCCGACGCCTCGCGGAAGTGGTTGCGGGTGTTCAGCAGGTAGCCCGCCTGGTAGATGACGCCCCGCGTTTTGTCGGTGGGGTAGAGCTGGGCGTACTGGTCCAGCGCGGCGAGCTTGCGCGCTTCCCACGGGCTCAACGGCTGCTCGCCCTGGGATCCCGGGGCCGTCGGCGCTGCCCCCTCGACCTTCATCATCTCGCTGGCCGAGAAGATCGAGGAGTTGGCGCAGAATTCCGAGTGTTGCCCGTTCGGGTCGATGGCGACCACTGCCATCTCCTGCGCGTATGCCTCGTCGAATTTTCGGACCTTGTAGAGCAGCTCCGAGAAGTTGTACCGCATCTCATACGCGTAGGGACCGCTTGGGAACTCCTGCAGGTACGCGCGGTAGGCCTGCTCCGCCAGACCGTAGACCTTCACCGCGGCCGACCCCGTCCCAAGTCGCCGCGCCTCCTGCTGGTAGTCGACGGCAACGCCGTGCAGCGCCTTTTCGACGATGCCGCCAACGCCCGCCACCGCGTCCGGGTTGGCTGCGTTCGCCCGCGCCCAGGCGGACTGCTTGCCGTAGGCCGTCCGGAGCCGATCGATTTCGGCGAGCGTGTCCTCCTTTCGCCCCTCCTTTCGGAGCAAGGCGACGATCTCGCCTTCAAACCCGGCCGCTTCCGGCGCGTCCGGACTCTCGGTGATCAGGCGTCGGTACATCGTGATCGCGTCGTCAAACCGGCCTTGTTCGCTGCACGTGGTGGCGAGCCGTTGCAACAGTTGGGGCACCAGGGCCTGCTTCCCGTTCCGCTTGAGGTAGTCCGTGGCTTCCTCGATCGTCCCAAAGTCGGCGAAGAACAACACGAGATCCCCGAGCGCCTCGTCCGAGAGTTGGGCGCTGCCCGTTGACGCCGTCGCCGATTGGGCCTCCGCGACGACCCCCTCCATCGTGCGAATCGCGGCCTGCCCGTCCTGCACGTTGTAGTAGCACCACGCCAGCTTGTAGAGGGCAAAGGCGTGCTTGTCGGAGGTGGCGTCGGCCGAGGCCTTCTTGTAGGCGATCAGGGCCTTGTCCGGCTCGCTCTTCTCGTTGAAGTAGAATTCGCCGATCAGCACGTAGGCGTCGGTGGCGTAGGCGCTGTCGGGGTATTGCTTGACGAGTCGGGTGAACTGTTGGGCGGCGAGGTCGAATTGGGAGGTCTCGTTGTAGGCGCTGCCAAGGTAGAACGTGGCCTCGTCGGCACGCGTGAATTGCGGGTAGCCGCTGAGGATCTGCTGGTACAGCGCGATGGATTTCTGCTGCCAGGCGCGGGACGGAGCGAGGATGGCGGTGCAGTCGACGGTATCGGGGTTCCGGCCGGCGTTCAAGGCGTCGTCCTTCAGGGCGTCGCACGCGGGGCGCTCGTCGAGGTACGAATCGCGCCCCTCGTCGAAGTACATCTCCGAGAGGCGCAGGATCAGCTCGGCGCGTTGTTCTGACGGGAGCTCGGTGTCGCCGGCGAGCAGCCCCTTGAGCTTCTGCATCGCCAACGCGCGTGCGTCGCGCCCGGCCTGACGGAGCTGGGCGCTCTGCTGGTCGACGGCGGCGGTGTCGGGTGGCGTCAGCCGGCGCGGCGTCCTGTCCGCGGCGTGCGCGGCGGGGGCCCAGACTGGCGAGAGGGCGAGCAGCAGGCCGACGACGCCGCCGCAACGGGTGAGGGAATGGGGCCCTCGAGCCGCGGGTTGACGGGCGGGGAGGTGCTGAGACGGGTGGATTGGCATGGTGGCGTCCGGCGGGCGAGGGTGAAGGGGGCGAGCGGGCAGGGCTGTCGCCAAGCCCGGCGCGATGAACGCCGGGAATCGGGGACTTGTCCCGATGTTGACCGATCCTTGACGAACCCGCAAGCGGCTTTTCAGGCCGGGCGCGACTTCTTCCTGGACCCGCGACCGCCGCCTCGGGACGGTTCCTTGATCAATCGGCATATACTGGCCCTCGCCCGCCCCGAGACCCCGCCTGAAGCCGCCGATCCTCGCCCTCGTCGCCCTCGTCGCGTTCGACCTCGCCATGCTGGCCTGGCCGGGCGGGCGCTCGCTCGGGCAGGCCCCCGGGAGTGCCCCGCGCGTGGGCCTCGTTTTCGACGTTGGCGGGCGCGGCGACAAGAGCTTCAACGACGCGGCCTTCCGCGGGCTGATGCGCGTGCGGGACGAGCTGCACATGCCCGTCGAGTACATCGAGCCGGGCGAGGGCGCAGACCGCGAAAGTGCCCTTCGAATGCTCGCGGCTGAAGGATTTTCGCTGGTCGTCGGGGTCGGGTTCATCTTCACGGACGACGTGAACAACGTCGCCGTCGACTACCCGCACACCGCCTTCGCGTGCGTGGACTACGCGCTGCAGACCGGCCCCGACGGCGCGGTCGTCCCGCCGCCCGCCAACGTCGTCGCGCTCAAGTTTCGCGAGGAAGAAGGCTCGTACCTCGTCGGCGCGCTCGCGGGCCTGAGCACGAAGACGCACGCTGTCGGCTTCGTCGGCGGCATGGACATCCCGCTCATCCGCAAGTTTGAGGCCGGCTATCGCGCAGGCGTGGCGCGCACCTGTCCGGATTGCCGCATGACAGCCCAATATGCCGGCGTGACGGGCGCCGCGTTCAAGGATCCCGGCAAGGGCAAGGAGCTCGGGCTCGGGCAGTACGGTTCGGGCGTCGACATCATCTTCCACGCGTCGGGCTCCACCGGCCTCGGGGTGTTCGAAGCGGCGCGCGAAACCGGACATCTCGCGATCGGCGTCGACTCCGACCAGTACGACGAGGCCCCCGGCCACATCCTCACGAGCATGGTGAAGGGCGTGGACGTCTCCGTGTACGACGTCGCCAAAGAGGTGCTCGACGGGCACTTTTCCGGCGGCATCCGCAGCCTTGGCCTGGCCGAGGACGGCGTGGCCTGGGTTCACGATGAGCACAACGCCGCGCTCCTGCCGACCGGCGCCGTCGCCCAGGTCGACGCGCTGGCCGAGGCCATCAAGCGGGGCGAGGTCACGGTGCCGACGACGGTGGAGGTGCCGAAGTGAGCGTCGCTGTCGAATTACGCGGGATCTGCAAGGCCTACGGCGCGTTGACCGCGAATCGCGCCGTCGACCTGACGGTGGACGTCGGGACCGTCCACGCCATCGTCGGCGAGAACGGCGCGGGCAAGTCCACGCTCATGCGCATCCTCGCGGGCGTGGAGGTCGCCGATGCAGGCACCGTGCGGATCCTCGGCGAATCGCCTGCCCGCCCCACCGCGCGCGAGGCCATCCGCCTCGGCCTCGGCATGGTGCACCAGCACTTCATGCTCGTCGAGCCCTTCACGGTCGCCGAAAACCTCGTCCTCGGCCATGAATTGCTGCGCGCCGGCCTCCTCGATCTCGCAGCAGCCCGAAAGGCAGTCGCGGATGTCTCCGCAGCGTGGGGGTTGGAGGTCCCGGCAGACGCCCGGGTCGAGGATCTGTCCGTCGGCGAGAAGCAGCGCGTCGAGATCCTGCGCGTGCTCTACCAGGGTGCGCGTGTCCTCGTCCTCGACGAGCCGACCGCCGTGCTCTCGCCCGCCGAGGTGACGCGACTGCTGGCGATGCTCCGGCGTTTTGCCGCGTCCGGCCGGACCGTGCTCATTGTCACCCACAAGCTCGACGAGGTCATGGCCGTCGCCGACCGCGTGACGGTCCTGCGGCGCGGCGAGAGGGTCGGGGATCTTGTGACAATGCAGACGTCGCCGGCCGAATTGGCGCATTTGATGGTGGGCCGCCCGGTCCCGATGCCCGGCAACCGACCGGATCCGCCCGATGCGGATCCGGCTATTGACGAGTCAATAGCCGGATCCGCATCAGGCGGTTCGGGCGCTTCGGCAGGGGCGAGGCCGGCGATCCTGACCCTGGATGGACTCGGGCTGGTCGCTGGCGGGCGCTCGGCGCTGGCGGGGGTCAGCTTCAAGGTCGGAGCTGGCGAGATCGTCGGGATTGCCGGGGTGATCGGGAATGGCCAAAGCGAGCTGCTCGACGTCCTCGGCGGTTTGCGTGCAGGCGCGACTGGGACGGTGCAATTCGGCGGGTCGGACCGGGTGAACCTCCTCACGCTCTCCGTCGCCGAGCGGATCCGCGCCGGCGTCGCTCACGTCCCCGAGGACCGGGCTGACCGCGGCCTCGTCGCCGACTTTACCGTCGCCGAGAACCTCATGCTCGGCAAGCTCCGCGAATTCGGCCCGTGGTACGCGCTCGGTCGGACCGCGGTCCGTGCCCACGCCGACGCCGTCCTTGAACGGTTCGACGTGCGTCCGCGCGACCCCGAGGCCCAGGCAAGCACGCTCTCGGGCGGCAACGCGCAGAAAGTGGTGCTTGGACGTGAGATCACCCGCTCGCCCAGGCTGTTGCTCTGCGGCCAGCCCACCCGCGGCGTGGACATCGGCGCCGTCGAGGCCATCCACGCCCAGCTCCGGGCCCTTCGCGACGCCGGCGTTGGGATCGTGCTCGTCTCCGCCGAGCTCACCGAGCTCCTGGCGCTCTGCGACCGAATCCTGGTGATGCACCGCGGCCGTATCACCGGCGAATTCCTGGCTGGCGAGGCTGATCTCGACCGCATCGGCGAGCTGATGCTCGGCGCGACCGCTGCCCCGGCCGCGGCGGGCATCGGAGGGCCGCCATGAGCCCGAAGCTCGCGTCGCTGCTCGACCGGCTGATCGCGCCGGCTTTGGCCCTCGCCCTCGCGATGGCCATCGGGCACGTGCTCATCCTCGTTGCCGGCGCGTCCCCGCCCGAGGTTTTTGGTGCTTTGCTGGCTGGTACCTGGGGTAACGGCTACGGGATCGCGCAGGTACTCTTCAAGGCCACGCCGCTCGTCTTCACCGGTCTCGCCGTCGCCATCCCCTACCGTGCTGGGCTCTTCAACATCGGCGCTGAGGGTCAGGTCGTGGCTGGGGCGCTCGCTGCGGGCTTCGTCGGGTCGCACCTGCCGACTGCCGCGCCTGCGCTTGTGGCGGTTACAACCTGCGTTATCGCTGCTTTCATGGCCGGTGCCCTGTGGGGCGCGCTGCCGGGTTGGCTCCGCGGCCGGTTCGGCGCGCACGAGGTCATCACGTCGATCATGCTCAACTTCATCGCGATGGCGCTGGCGAATTGGGTGGTCGCCGACTTTCTGGCACAGCCCCAGACCCTGCACACCGCCGCGATCGTGGACGGGGCGCGGTTGACCCGGCTGGGGAGCTGGCTCCCGGCGTTCCGGGGCAGCGCGGTGAACACGGCGTTGTTCCTCGTCCCTGTCGTCGTCGCCGGGACGGCGTGGCTCCTGAACCGCACGGCAACAGGGCATCAGCTCCGCTCCGTCGGGCTCGGCGCGCGGGTCGCGGAAGCCAGCGGCGTGCCGGTCGCGCGCGTGCAGACGCTGGCGATGGCGCTCGGCG
Source organism: uncultured Pseudomonadota bacterium (assembly GCA_903844155.1). Lineage (GTDB taxonomy): Bacteria > Myxococcota_A > UBA796 > UBA796 > SXON01 > CAIUMM01. Next base: position 33,951 of record CAIMSU010000084.1, read on the forward strand.
GCGGGATGGCGGGGATGGTCGGCGTGAACTTTGTGCAGGGGTACAAAGGCTATTTTGAGGATGGCTTCTCGGGCGGCGTCGGGTTCATGGGCATCGCCGTCGCAATGCTCGCGCGCGCCGAGCCCTGGCTGCTGATCCCCGCGGCGCTGCTGTTCGCAACGCTCTCGCAGGGCGGCCTGGCGATCAACGCGCTGGTCCCGAAGGAGATCGTCGATGTGCTCGTCGCCGTCGTGCTCGTCGTTGCCGCGGCGGCTGGGGCCAGGTCGGCGCGACGAGAGGAGGGGAGTTGAGCGCGTTCTTGTCCGGCGTGTTCCTGCTGCAGCTCCTGCGCATCGCCGTGCCCTACGTACTCGCGGCGTTGGGCGGGACATTCTCCGAGCGCGGCGGCGTCATCAACATCGCGCTGGAGGGCATGCTGCTCGCCGGGGCGTTCGGGTACGTCCTCGCGGCGCACGCGAGCGGGAGCGCCTGGGTTGGGCTGCTGGGCGGGGTGCTCGGCGGCGAGGTCGTCGCCATCGGCCTCGCTGCGGCGGTCGTCCGCCTCCGTGCGGACGCCATCGTCGTCGGCGTCGGCCTCAACCTCCTCGCCCTAGCCGTCACCCGGTTCCTGCTGAAGCTGGTGTGGGACTCCTCCTCCAACTCCGACCGCGTCCCCGCCTTTGACGCTGACAACAGCGCCGTCGGGCTCGTCGCGCTCGTCACCAACCCCGTCTTCCTCCTCACTGTCACCCTCCTCGCGCTCTCGCCCGTCCTCCTCAACCGGACCCGCTTCGGCCTCCGGTTGAGGGCCTGCGGCGAGCACCCCGAGGCGGCGACGTCCGTCGGGATCTCGGTTACAACCTACAGAACGGCTGGCGTCCTCCTCTCGGGCATGTTCGCCGGCCTCGGTGGCGTCTGGCTCGCCGCCAGCCAGCACCAGTTCACGGACGGTATGAGCGCCGGCCGCGGCTACATCGCCCTCGCCGCGATGATCACCGGCCGCTGGAGCCCCCTCGGCGCCGCTGCCGCCTGCCTCCTCTTCGCGACCGCCGAGGCCGTCCAGATGACGCTGCAGGGCCAGGGAACCGGCATTCCAACCCAATTCCTGCAGATGCTCCCCCACGTCGTCACCCTCGTCACGCTCGTCGGCTTCATCGGCCGCTCCCGTGCGCCGCGCGCGCTCGGGAAGGCCCGATAGCGCGGCGGTCTCGGCCGGTTAGTCGCCGGGAATGACCCTCCCCCTCACTGGCGGTTGCCTCTGCGGCGCCGTCCGCTACAGCATCTCCGCGCCCCCGCGCTTCCAATTCCACTGCCATTGCCGCGACTGCCAGCGCCACTCCGGCACCGGCCACACCTCCCGCATGGCCGTCACCCTCGAAACCCTCACGGTAACCGGCGAATTGCGTTGGTTCCGCGTGACGGGCGACAACGGCTCGGGCCTCCTCCGCGGCTTCTGCCCGACCTGCGGCTCCGCGGTCGTGAATGAGCCTGAGCGCTTGCCAGACCTCCGCATGATCTCCGCGGGAACGTTGGATGATCCGTCCCAATTCTCGCCGGTGAAGTCGCTGTACCCCGAGAGGGCACCTCCCTGGGACGTCGTGATCCCGGGGTAGGGCGAGGTGGAGGCGTCAGGCTGGAGGTCGGAGGGTCTTCGGCGGGTTTTCTACCGTTTCCTCGGGCTACTTTGGGCGACTGCTCCGCATCGCGGCGGCATGCTCGCTGGCGGGGGCGGCCGGGCCGGTTCGATCGCTGGCGGTCGGGCGTGGTTGGGATCCCGGAGGTCGCGCCGGGCTCCGATTCGCCCCCCCGGGCAGGGTCATCGCGGTCCATCTGCGCCTGTCAGCGAGCCAAATGGGTCCAAATGTCGCTTTCGCGGACTCAAGGTGGTTCAAATGTCGTTGCTGCCGCCTCCGGCAGCGTTCGGGGCGCCCACCCGCGCACGCCCCTCTCGAAAAGTGGAGGTTCGACTGTTGCGCCATTCCCTCCCCCGGCGCCGTTCCCCCTGACCGAGCCTCCCGTGAGCCCATTCCGGCTCCATCGGCGACATTTGACCCCCCTTGACTCTGGAATTGCGACATTTGACCCCCCTTGGGTCGCCGACGTCCGCGGATCCTGGCGGCAGGGTGAGCCATCGGTGGTAGGCTGGGGCCATGTTCCTGCTCTTCACCGCGGTCGCGTGCGCGACGCCGCCGAGTCCGGTCGCCGCCGCTCCC
>CAIMSU010000085.1 GCA_903844155.1 uncultured Pseudomonadota bacterium
GCCTGCGGACACACACCGGACACCGAGGGCTGGCGGGAGCTGGCGAATGCTGGCGGTCGCGGCTGGCGGGTCTGAGCGCGTATCCGCGTCAAAGCATCGCTATTAGTTGATCTGCCGAAAAGGCATGACAAGACGTCCGTCAGCGGGGTGACGGACGTCCGTCAGACGACCGTCACCCCAGGGGCGCGCCACCGCGACCGGCCAGACCATCCCCAAAAGTCGCGCGCCGACTGCTGACCGGGGTCAAACGTCGCGGGTGACCGCGACGAGCGGCCGGTCGCCAAGTCGAGGACCGCGCGCATCGCCGAGGCCCGGCGCCCACCACCAACGAACGCCGACAATTCGACCACGCTCGCCCGTAGACCCTGCTTTGGACGGGCCCCAACCCGCCGAACAAGGTCGAACCCGGCGCGGCGACGACTTTTGACCCTGGTCACGATCGCGTTGGCGACATTTGACGCGGGTCAGGCGCTCCGCCGGCGCCCTCCGTCGACGACGACCGGGCGATGCAGCCCCGCAGAAACCTTGCCCCCGCGGGAAACGGGTATGCTGCCTACGAAGTCGGACGCGACCTCCTCCCCGCGCCGACCCGGAAGCGCCATGTTCCTCTTCCTCCTCGGTTGCATCGCCGCGACGAACACCCAGCCGGGCGCCACGGGCGCGGACACCACGGCCGCGCCGGTGCTCGCTGGCCCAGTTGGCGACTGGCTCGCGAACACCACATGGGCGTGCGACCTGATCGCCGTGGAAGGGCCGACCCGGTACGACGTGGCCCACACGTGGTCGTTCACGGACACGACGTGGACGTCGGACTTCGCCCAGAAGCTGGCGGACGCGGCCAATTCCGGCGCGATTCCAGAGGACGTCGCAGTGTTTGCCAGTCAGGGGTACGTCATCAAGGACGCCAACTCGGGCTCCTACTGGGCCGAGTACGACCCGTTCGCGGGCTACTGGTTCGGGGCGACGGACACCACCGTCCTGCTCGACGTCAACAACGACAACGGCTCAAATAGCGGCTTCGGCGCCTGGAAGTTCACGCGGTTCACCGCCAGTGACGGCTTGACTCACGCCGAGTTCAACAACCAGGCCACCATGAGCCTGGCCGCGTTCGACTGCGTCCCGGCCTGAGTCACCCCCGCCGCACCTTCACCCACTCCGCCGCCACGCTCACCGCGATCTCCGCGGGCGTCTCGGCGCCGATGTCGATGCCGACCGGCGAATGCAGCAAAGCGAAGCGTGCCGGGTCCATCCCCGCCGCGCGTAGCCGCAAGAAGAACCGCTTCACCTTGGTTTTCGACCCGATGAGCCCGATCCAGGCCCAGTCGCGCGGGAGCAGGATCTCGACGAGGTCCTGATCCAGGGCGTGCTCGTGGGTCGTGACGAACACCCAGCGTTGAGCGGCACCGTCAAGCCCCCGCGCATACGCTCGCGGGTCCGCAATCACGCGCTCCGCTTCCGGAAAACGCTCCGCCGAGTTCCATTCCTCGCGCTCGTCCACGACGGTAACCCGGAAACCAAGCATGGTTGCCTGGCGCGCCGCAGCGTGCCCGACATGGCCTGCGCCGAACAGGTACAGGTGATCAACCGGCTTTTGCGGCTCGATATACACGTCCATCGCCCCTCCACAGCACATCCCGAGATCCCGCGTGAGGTTCACCGTGAACCGCCGCGGCTTCCCCGCCTGCATCGCCGAAATCGCCTGCTGGACCGCCCGGTGTTCCAACGTCCCGCCGCCGATCGTCCCGACAATTCGCCCGTCCGGCCAGACCACCATCCTCGCCCCACCGTGACGCGGCGCCGAGCCCTCGACCCCCACGACCGTCGCCAGCGCGACCGTCTCTCCCGCCTCCGAGGCCGCGATCAGCGCAGCCCAGACCTCCCTCAAAGCGCCGCCCGCGCCCGAACCCGCCCGAGTGAGCCCCGAGAGAGCGACACAGTCTCCGCGCTGTCCCACGCCAGAACACGCCCGTCCTCCGCCACTTTTCGCCCGCCAACCCAGGTCTGCCGCACCGCTCGCGGGTCCATGGTGTAGACCACGGCCGAGGCCGGCTCGCCGCCGGTCCAGAGCACATCCGGGTCGAGGACGACCAGGTCGGCGACCTTCCCGACCGCCAATTCGCCGCCGGGAAATCCGAGCGCCTCCGCGCCATGGGCAGTCGCCATCCTCAGCACCACGGGCGCCGGCAAAGCGCCCGCACCAAGCCGAGTTCCCTGGATCAACGCCGCGAGGCGCATCTCCGCAAACGCGTCCAGGCGGTTGTTGCACGGCGCGCCATCCGCGGCGAGCGAGACGTGGACGCCGCGCGCCATCAGCTCCGGCACCTGACAAACGCCGCTTGCAAGCTTCTGGTTCGAGGACGGGCAGTGGGCGACGTGCGTGCGGGTGAGCGCGAGGCTCTCGATCTCGGACTCGGAGAGGTGGATGCAGTGCGCGAGGACGACGTCTGCGCCGGACAGACCCTGCTCACGAAGGTGGTGGATGTTGTCTGTGCCGGTCAGCGAGCGGACCAGGGCGACCTCGTCGAGGTTCTCGCTGGCGTGGCTGTGCAGTAGACAGCCGCGAAGGCGGGCTTCACGGGCGACGGCCCGAAGAAGCTCGTCGCTGCAGGACGGCACGAACCGGGGGGCGTAGGCGTATTTCAGCAAATCGGGGCCGTGCCAGCGGTCCGCGAGATCGTTCGCGGTGCGCATCGCGACGTCCAGCGTGGTGCCGAGGCCGGCGAGGTTGTCGCGGTCCATCATCGCGGAGCCGCACCACATGCGGATCCCCGCCTCGCGCGCGGCGTGGAAGACGGAGTCGGTGTGCGAGACCGTCGCCATGTCGAGGATGGCGGTTGTGCCGCCGGTCAGGAGCTCGTGGATGCCGAGACGCGCGGAAGCGTAGACACTGTCGACGTCGTGGGCGCGCTCCAGCGGCCAGATGCGGTTCTGGAGCCAGTCCATCAACGGCATGTCATCGGCGAGCCCGCGGAACAGCGTCTGGACGAGGTGGATGTGCGGCTGGACGAAGCCGGGGAGGACCCAGCGGCCGCGAAGGTCGACGGAGACGTCGTCCGGCTCGGCCGGCACATCGCCGATCGCGACGACCCGTCCGGCAACGAACGCGAGATCGGCCCGGACAAGGCGCGTTCCTGCCGGAGACGGCGTGCAGGGCAAGAGCTCGGCCCCGCGGAGGACGGTCCGCATCAGGCCGGGGCGAGCTGCGGCGTTCGCGCGCCGAGGGCGGCTTCCAGCACGGCGGCGAGCAGATCGAGCTTCACCGGCTTTTGCACACAGTCGCGGAAGGGTTCGCGTTTCACCCGCTGCTCGATCTGCGGGTCGCGCCAGGCAGTGCAGGCAACGACGGGGATGTCACGCATCTCGGAGTCGTTCTGCATCATCTTGAGCACCTCGAACCCGTCCATGTCCGGCATCATGATGTCCATGAGCACAACGTCGGGGCGGAAGCGAGCAATGGTGAGGCCGGCCGCGAAGCCGGAGAGCGCCACCTCCACCTCCCAGCCCCCGCGCCCCGTCAGATACGTTCGCACCAGACTGCAGAAATCGGCTTCGTCATCCACCACGAGCACGCGGTGGCACACGACGCCGCCGGTCTCCACCACCCCGTCCACAAGGTCCCCAACCAACGGAAACGCGCGGGTCCGGGCGAACGCCTGCACGTCCTGCCGCCGAATGCGCCGATGGCCCCCGGGCGTGCGGTAGGCGAGGAGCAACCCGCGCTTGACCCAGTTCACCACCGTGGGCGGGCTCACGCCTAGAAAGCGCGCCACCTCGAACGTGGTGTAAGTGATGGGACCCTCTGTTTCCGAACGGCGCGATGGCATGACGCGTAGGCGTTAGCACGATCTCGGCTGGTCAGCCTGTTCCGCGGGTGATTGAGTTGACCCTCGCACACAAATCCTCTGCGTCCGCAGTCCAGGGCACCACGACCTCGCCCTCGGCCGCGAGTCGGGCGACGACCCCCTCCTCTGCGACGATCACCCGCACTCCGTCGAGCTGCGCGCGTGCCTGGGCTACCGCCCTTGCCGGGCACGCCACCCAAACCGTGCGTGCAGGTGCACCATCAGGGCCGCCGGTGATGAGGCCTTCGATCCGCGCGCCAAGCGCCGTGGCTTGCCGCGTGATCGCCGCGTAGGACTCTCCCTTCCGCGCCTCGGGGAGCAACCCCTCACCCAACATCTGCGCGTGACCGAGGATCACCGTGAGTGGCGTCCGGGCATCGTGCCGGACGAACTTCTCGATCGCACGGACGCGCGCACGAAGAAGGGCCACCTCCGCCTCGGCGGTGGTGACCCTCGTCGCGAGGTCCCTTGCGAGGACCTCACCGTCGCCCCCCGCCGCGGCGGTGAGCTTCTTTTTCGTCATTCCATGATGCGGAAGCGGAAGAACGTCTCGCCGATGATGATCTCCTCGCCGCCAAACAGGCGGCGGTCGGTGATCAGCTCGCCGTTCACGAGCGTGCCGTTGGAGGACTTTGCGTCCTCGATGTAGAAGTTGTTCCCGCGGCGCTGGAGCTTGCAGTGGTAGCGCGAGACCTTGGAGTCGTTCTTGATCTGGATGTCGTTCTCGCGGCCGCGGCCGATCGTCAACGCGTCGTTGGTGAACGGGTAGATCTGCTCCTCGGCCGTGCCCTCCTGGTAGAGCAGGAGCGCCCGACGGGGCGTGTCGTCGTCTTTCGGGGCTTCCTTCGCCGCAGCTTCCTTGGCGGCTGCCTTGGCTTGTGCCTTGGTCAGCTCCTTGACGGGCGGCACGGGCGCCGCAACGGGAGCGGAGTCGCCGCCGAGGTCAAGCTCGACCTCCGCGCCCCCGCCCAGGGACTCGTCAGCGCCAAAGGAGACCTCCTCCGACAGGCCGTCGTCGCCATCGTCACTGCCTTCTGCAGTCTCGATCGCGACCTCCTCGGCGACTGCAACGCTCGCGCTGCCACCGCCGAGAGAAAACGCATCGCCGACGTCTTCCCGAATGCCCTTCCGTACGTCGTCTTCGTCGCCACCCGCAGGTTCGGGCTCCGGGTCGGGCTCGCCGACGGGCTCGCTGGCCGGCGTCGAGCTGCTGCCTGGTGCGCGACCGCTTGCCTGGGGCGCGACGACCGGCGCCGGCGCCGCGGCGTAGTGTCCGTGCGGAGAGGCGAGCGCAACCCAACCATCAAACGCGCCCTGAAGCTCTTCAAGCTCCAGATCGATCGCGGCGATGCGACTGGCCGCGCTCTCGAGCCGGGCACGAAGGCCCGAGGACTCGTGCTCAAAGTCCTCCTCTGAGAGCTCGCCGATGGCAGCGCGCAGCTCCAGCTCCTGCACCTGCTCGTCGACCCCGGCATTCCCGGCGTCGACCGACCCCTTCTCCGCGGCCAACGCGTCGATCATCGTCTGCAGCTCAGGAAGGAGCGGCCCGACCTCGTCGGACACATCCGAGGCCTTGATCTCGTGGTCCAGGATGACGCGCTGGATGACGTCTTCCTTGAACTTTCCGGAGGCCTTCTGGAGGGTGGCCTTCTCGATGTACGTCCGGTGCTGCCGGTAGCGGGTGACGAGGCCGTTCAGCCGCTCGAGAAGCAGTGCTTTCTCCATTCCAAAGCTCCAATAAAATCAGGGGGTGAGGGTTCGAGGCGGGCGCGCCCGCGCGTGTACGGCACGGGGCACCGGGGCGGTGAGGCGCAAAGATATCACGCCCGCTAATTATAGTCCGGTCCGCCACCGTGTGACGGCTGCAGGTTCTGGAAGAGGGTGTACTCACCGAGCCAGGCGAGCTTGACCGGGCCGGTTTCTCCCGCTCGCTGCTTGGCGATGATGATCTCCGCCTCCCCCTTCTGGGCGCTCTCCGGGTTGTAGACCTCGTCCCGGTAGATGAACAAGATGACGTCTGCGTCCTGCTCGATGGCGCCCGACTCGCGCAGGTCCGACGACATCGGGCGCTTGTCCTGGCGCGCCTCGACGCCGCGGTTGAGCTGGGAGAGGGCGATGACGGGGATCTCCAGCTCCTTGGCGAGGATCTTGAGCCCCCGGGAGATCGTGGAGATCGCGTTCTCCCGTGACTCCTTCGGCCCGCCAGATCCCTGCATGAGCTGGAGGTAGTCGACGATGATCAGGCCGAGCTGCTTGCACTCGCTCCGCAGACGGCGGGCCTTGGAGCGCAGGGCCGCGATTGTCAGGCCCGAGGAGTCGTCGATGTAGATGGGCAGGCCGTGGATCGCCTGCGCGGCGCGGCCGAGGCGCACCCAGTCCTCATGCGGGTCGATGTGGCCCGTCCGAACTTTGCCGGCGTCCACCCTGGCTTCCGAGGTGAGCATGCGGGTGACCAGCTCGGCGCGGGACATCTCCATCGAGAAGATGCCGACGCCGACGTCGCCGCTCTGGGCGGCGTGGAGCGCGAAGTTCAGCGCGAGCGCCGTCTTTCCCATGGCCGGCCGGGCGCCGAGGATGATGAGGTTGCCCTTTTGCCAGCCCGTGAGCTTCTTGTCGAGATCGATGAAGCCGGTGGTGATGCCGGTGACGTCGCCCGGCGCCGCGGCACGCCGCTGGATCGCCATCATCTCCTCGTCGACGACGGTGCTGACGTGCGTCCAGTCCGCCTTGCCCGAGAGCTGGGTGACGGCGAAGACGCTGGACTCGGCGTCGTTCAGGAGCGTCGGCAGATCGGCAGCGCCCTCCTGCACGTTCTCGATGATGGCCTCGGCAGCGAGCTGCAGCCGGCGACGCACCGCGTGCTCGCGCACCCGGTCGACATAGACCGGCACGCTCGCCACGCTGGGGCACGCGTCCGGCAAGGAGAGGATGTGCTGGATGCCGCCGGCCGCATCCATCTCGCCGCGTTTTTCAAGCTCGTCCATCACGGAGACGACGTCTGCGACGCGGTCGCGCTCAACCAGCTCCAGCAGGAGCGCGAACAGCTTCTGGTTCGCCGGTCGGGCGAAGTCCTCTGGGCGGATGCGCTCGGAGGCCTCCATGACCTGGCTCGAGTCCATCAACAAGCCCCCCAGCAACGCACGCTCAGTCTCGACATTGTGCGAGAGCGCCCGGTTGGACCGGGCGCTGGGCTTCGAGCCGGGGGTTGGCACGAATCAGGCGCGGGTGACGTAGACCTTGACTGTGGCGTCGACGTCGCGGTGCACCTTCACGCTCACCTGGTAGACGCCGATCGCGCGGATCGGGTCGGCCAGGACGATGTGCTTGCGATCCACCGTCACACCCTGGGCCTTGAGCGCCTCGGCGATGTCCTGGTTGGTGACGGACCCGAAGAGCTTGTCCTCCTCGCCCGCCTTCCGCTTGATCGAGAGCGCGAGCGCGCTGATCTGCGCGCCAAGCTCCTTCGCGGCCTTCAGCACCTTCGCCTGGCGCTGCTCGGCCTGACGGGTCTGGTGCGCAAGGCGATGCACGTTGCGCTCGTCTGCGAGCACGGCGAGGCCGCGGGGCAGCAGGTAATTGCGCCCGTAGCCGTCCGCGACGGCGTGGACGGAGCCGGTGGCGCCGAGGTTGGCGACGTCTTCCTGGAGGATGACTTTCATGTGAGACTCCAGCCCGCGGTCCGCGAGCAAAAACAAGGTTGAATGGGGTGATTCAGCCGCCACCCATCCGGGCGGCGACGACGGGGTCGCGCTACTCGACCTCTTCGATCGGCGCGTCGTCCTCGGCGTCCTCCGCCTCGGCGCGGTAGCGGGCCTCCGCCTCTTCCTCGGCCTTGAGAGCGGCCATACGCTCGACGCGCTGGTGACGGCGCTGCTCGGCGAGCACGCGGCGGGCCTCGACGTCCACGGCGGCGTCGATCTGCACCGTGAGGTAGCGGAGCAGGCCATCCTCGTTGCCGAGGTTGCGCTCCAGCTCGCGAACGATGTTGCCGGGGCCGCAATAGTTCAGGTAGACGAAGTGGCCGCGGGTGTTGCGGCGGATGAGGTAGGCGAGCTTGCGCTTGCCCCAATCCTCGGCGACGAGGATCGTGCCCGAGTTGTCGGTGATGACCTGCTCAAAGCGCGCGGTCAGCTTGGCCATCAGGTCGTCCGTCAGGTCAGGGCGGACGATGTAGGTGGTTTCGTACTCGTTCAGAATCATGGGTCCCTCCGATGGGGCGTGAGCGGAATTAGTCGGCGCGAGGTGATCAGGCGCTTCGGCGTAGGGGAGCCGGGGCGCCAGCGGCGGGTGCTGACCCTTCGGCGAGGTTGTAGAGATTCATGGCGCGAGCGAGGCCGTCGCGCGCGATGGACTCAAATGCGTCGGCGGCGCGGTCGAGCACAGTGTCCAACTCCCGCGTCTCGGCGGGAGACCAGGAACCAAGCACGTAGTCCGCAGGATCCCAGCCCTCGGGCGGACGACCGACGCCGACCCGCAGACGGGGAAAGTCGTTGCCGCCGCACAGGCGCTGGATGTCGCGGATGCCGTTGTGGCCGCCGTGACCGCCGCCTTCGCGCAGCCGAAGCCGCCCGAACGGCAGGTCCATGTCGTCATGCGCCACGACGACGGACGCGCGCTCCAGCTTGTAGAACCCCATCAACGACGCGACGGACTGGCCCGAAACGTTCATGAACTGCTGGGGTTGGACGAGGATGACCTTGCGACCGGCCACGTCGACCTCGCCGACCAGGGCACCAAAGAGCTTCTTCTCGATCGGCACACCGGCGCGCTCCGCCACGCGATCCACGACCCGAAACCCGGCGTTGTGCCGTGTCTGGGCGTAGCGCGCGCCAGGGTTGCCGAGGCCGACGAGGAGCAGCATCCGGGGTGTTCCCTACTTCTTCGCGGCGGGCTTGGCGGCTGGCGCAGCCTTGGCAGCAGCAGCGGGTGCAGCCTTGCCAGCGGCGGGCGCGGCAGCGGCGGCCGGAGCAGCCCCCGGCACAGGCATGTCGGTGCGCTTGCCCTCGACCGTGAGCACGTTGAAGTCGCGCTTGAACACGACGCTCACGCCCGTGGGGGCGACGACGTCGGAGGCGCGGATGAACTGACCCACTTCCACGTTGGTCACGTCGATGTCCAGGACCCGGGGGATGTTGCCGGCGGGTGCCGTGACCGACAGCGTGCGCTTGATGACGCGCAGCAGGCCGCCAGCGCGGGTTCCGGCGGCACGGCCGACGGGGTTGATCGCCACATCGACCTGCACGACCGAGCTCGGCTCGACCTCGTAGAAGTCGATGTGCTCGACCCGGCGCGAGACCGGATGGCGCTGGATCTCGCGGATCAGGCACAGGCGATCTACGCCATCGAGCTTGACCGTGAGGAGCGTGTTCGGGTCGCTGGTCTTGCGGTACACACCCGCGAGCTCGGCAACGCTGAAGTTGAGCGGGCGAGCCGCCTCGCCAGCGCGGTAGAGGACGCCAGGCGTGGACCCGGATTTCCGGGACTTGCGGGCCGCACCCTTGCCGGTCGACGCACGGGCAGAGGCGGTGACGACGTGAGCTTCCATCAGAGACTCCGGAGTTCCGGGAACGAAGCGTCCATCGCTCCGACAGGAATCGGGCCCAGAACGGGCACCGGGCGAACCCGGGACTGTGCCATGGACGACGGGCCCAACGGGCCAGCACAGCGCCTCCGAAACTCGAAGGCGGCGCCGACTATCGCGGGGGCGGCGGGTGTCAAGGAGGGCAGAGCTGTTGGAGACGGCTGCGGGCCGCCGCATCGACGGCTATGTTCCGGTCGTGCAGCCCTCCAATCCCCGCATCGTCGTCCTCGGCGGCCCCGTCCCAGAGAGCCTCCGGCTGCAGCTTCTTGGAAACATCGACTTCTACCCCGAGGCGGAGATTGAGTCCGGCAACTGGGCCGGGATCCTCGTTCACGCCAGGAGCGAGTCCCTCCCGGCCGTGCGGCGCTTCCGGAACGCCGGGGGAAGAGCGGCGATCTACGGCCTCTCCGAGTCGCGGGTGGACGTGAAGGAGCGGATCCAGTGGATCCGCGAGGGCGCCGACGATCTCCTGTCCCTGGACACGGCGTCCGGGGTTCTCGCGCGGCGGCTCCGGGGGCCCGCCACGCGTCAGACAGCGGCGACCCCCTCCGTTCCCACGGGGGTGCGCGTCGACCGCTACCTCACCGCGCTCCAACGCTACCTGACCGCGCGGGGGGACGTGCTCACGATGCTCGGCGACTCCGGGCGACAGATCTTCCTCGATTGCCACTTTCTCCGCGATCAGGTGCTCCGGGTCTCCGAGCAGGCAGACCCTGACCTTGGCAACGGCCAGCGGCGGGGCTCGGAGCGGGAGCCGATGCAGTGGGGCGTCCGGCTCGTCGACCGTGCGAATGAGGCCGCCGTGCTGGGCGCCTCGGCCGAGCTGCAAAATATCGGCGCTGACGGGCTGGGGCTGGCGCTCCACGCGCCGATCCAACCGGGGGACACGGCCCGCGTGGAGATCGACGGCTACACCCTCGGGGCGCTCGTGACGATCGAGGTGCGCTGGCAGCGCCGCGCCGCGCGGGAACGCTGGGAGATCGGGGCATTCGCGTTGGCGATGGAATTTACGAAGGGCGGGCCGCAGTAAGCGGTCGGCCGGGTTAGCCCCGCCGGTTCCCGGGAGCCGCGGTGTCCCTCCTCGATCTGCTCAGAGCCGGCAACGTCGCCGAGTTCAACGCGAAGCGTCCGACCCGGACCACGCTCGACTTCTTCGCCGCGGACCTGGCCCACCTCTCGTTGGTGGACGTCGACCTTTCCGGTGCAAACCTGGAGAAGGCGGATTTTTCGGGGAGCGACCTCACCGGCGCCAACCTGATGCGTGCCAACCTCGCCGGCGCAGATTTCACCGAGGCCACCCTTGACCGGTGTCGCGCGACCAAGGCGCGCATGCGCGAGGCCTTTCTTGGGGATGCCCGGGCGGTCCAAGGCGACTTTTCGGGCGCGGACCTGGCCGAGGCCGATCTCACCGGGATCAACGGGCGCAACGCGAACTTCACCGGCGCCCGCTTCAAGGAGGCCGTGCTGCAGAACGCCCACCTCGTCGAGGCCAACTTGACGGACGCCCGCCTCGGCGACGCCGACCTGCGCGGCGCGGACCTCGGAATGGCCACGCTTTGCGGCGCGGACCTGCACGGAGCCAACCTCGGCGGCGCCCGACTCACCGGCGCGAACCTGACCGGCGCCCGCATGGCCCGGGCCACCCTGCGCCACGCCGATCTGACCGATGCCCGGCTCGCGAACGCAGACCTCTCCGGCGCCGACCTCACCGGCAGCGCGCTGAAGAACACCGACTTCACCGGGGCCGATCTCTTCGACGCGCAGGTCGATCCCGACGCCCTGCGCACCGCCCGCGGGCACGCGGCCGAGCCGGACATCGACGGTGACGCGATCGAGATCCACGTTGAAGACCCGTCCGTCGCGGTGGGGACCTCACACGTTGCATTTGTTTGGGAGAACGCCGATAGTGAGGACATCCTCACGCTTCGGCTCGCGGTTGTCGAGCGCGGCGTCGACTGGGATGCGCGGGCACTTCCGATGGGGATCGCGAGCGATGCGGTCATCGCGCGCAGCATCGTCGCCACCGCCGACGGGTTCCTGGCGCTGTTCTTCCTCGACCGGGCTGGCGTGTACGAGGTGCAGCCCGTGCAGATCGGCCTCGACGGCGGTCGGCGGGCGCGCGCAGCCATCCGGCTCGACTACGCGCCCGCGATCACCCCCCTTGTCGGCACGGACGGCGACCACGTCTACATCTACGGGCTCGCGCGCGGCGGCACCCTCTCCGTTCACGAGCTGCTGGACGGGGCGCTGCACGAGCGGCTGCGGGCGCCCGCCGGCACCTGGCGCGGCTTCTGCTCGCGGCACGACGCGATCCTGCTTGGAAAGGGCGGGACGATGGCCCGCGTCCGGCCGGACGCCATCGGCGCGATCCACACGGTCCCGGCTGGTTTTCCGGGGCGCCTGCAGGCGGCCGCTGCCGATGGCGACGACGGCGTGGCCCTGGTCTGGACCCAGAAGGACGAGCAGGGTGTGCACGTGCACGCCGCCGGACTCACCCGAACGCTGCACGAGGGCATCGACGTTGGCAGCGTCGACCTCGTCGCCGGGCCGGACGGGCTGATCGCCGTATGGATGTGCGAGGACGACGAGAACATCCCGATGTACACGCGGTGGCGGTCGGACGGAGGGACGCCCAAGCGGATCCTCGGCGAGGACGACATCGAGGACCTGGAGGACATCCGCTTCGTCGCCAGCGTGACTGGCCCAGCGGTCGCCATGACGACGATGAACGGCGAGTGCGTCGTCGTCGACCTCTCCGGCGCCCAACCGCGGGTGCTCGCGCGGGTGGACCCCTGAGCGCCGAGGCGTCACCGGGCCGCGACCTCGTCCTCCTTCACGGGTTCCTGCGCACCGGAGCGTCGATGGGCGTGCTCGCGGTGCGCCTGAAGTCGTTGGGCTACCGTGCCGTCCACCTGCCAACGTTCGGCTACCACCTGCGCCCGCTCGATGCCCACGGCGCGATCCTGCGCGACCGCCTTCGCGCGCTCGGGGACGTGGCGATCGACGTCGTCACCTTCAGCTACGGCGGCGTTTTCCTCCGGGCTGCGCTCGACGCGCCGGACGCGCCCGTCGTCCGAAGGGTGGTGATGCTCTCGCCGCCGAGCCACGGGGCGCTCATGGCCGAGCAGGTGCGCAACGCGGTCCCCTTGCACCGCCTGGGCTGGGACCCACTGGCTCCGCTGCTGCCCGGGGACGCCTCCCGTTACGCGCTTCCAACCGCCGAGATCGGCGTCCTGACCGGCGGAACAGGCAGCGATGTGGGGTACAACCGGTATCTGCCTGGCGACAACGACGGCAAGGTCCGCGTCGCCGAGGCCCGCATGGACGGCATCGCGGCGTTCAAGCTCATCCCCCAGCGGCACTTCCAGATGCCGTACTCCGACCTGGCCTACCAGGAGACCCGCGCCTTCCTGCAGACCGGCCGGTTTCTGCCAGCCGACTCCCGCGCGGCACCCGAGGATGAGCCCGATTCGCGACCCGGTGTGGCCCTACCGCCGCCCCGATCGTCGGCGGACGAGCCAGCCCAGCGCCGCTGAAAGCGCCACGATGGCGCCGACCGCAGGGTGCGTCCCGAGCGGCAGCACGTGGCGATCCCGCACGTGGCGACCGGCCGACGGGTCGCGCGTGGGGGCCTCGACGCTGCCCGGCGCCACGTACTTCCCACCCTCCTGGACCGCGAACGCCTGGAGAAACGTCGCGTCCGGGTTGACCTCGTCGAGCTCGGGGTCGCGCGTGCTCACCCCGTAGACCGTCTGGGCCTCACCGGCGGCGCCGGACACCCGCACTCGGTGCGCGCCGCGCTGGGTGGTCGGAAGGTCGAGCCTGGCCTCGCCGTTGTCGTCGGTCGTCGCCGTCAGCGTTTGCGTGCCCTCGGGACCGGAGACCTGCGCGCTGACGGACGTTCCGCGCACGGGGGCGTACGTGACGTCCCGTACCCGAACGAGGGCCGTGGCCGGTTCGCCCGGGGCGTAGTTCTCGCGTCCGGTCTGCACGGTCACCAGGGCGTTCGCAGGGTCCCCGATGAGCCAGCGCATCGCGCTCTTCCAGAACTGCAAGTACGCCTGGTTGCCCTCCCCCTTTCCGGCCTCCCCGAACGACCATCGCCACGACGCGTCCGCTGTCAGCGCCATGGTCCGACCCTTGCCGACGTCCCGGATCGCCAGGATCGGCATCGGTTTTCCGTCCCGGCCCTTGAGCGTCGGGTGCTCCAGCAGCACGGCCGCCCCCGGTGCCGCCCCGGCCACAAGGTTCACGCCATCCATCGGTGCAAGCTGACTCCACGCCAGCGCATTGTCAGCCGTGTTCCCCGTCAATTGCGTGACGGGGTGGCGCGAGCCCGGCTGGGTGAGGCGCGGGACCACGGGGTGCTCGTCGATCGCGCTCGCACCGGCGTCCGCACCGAGCAGGCTCACGGGGAGGATGTCCGCGATGGGGGTTCCGGCGTAACCACCCAGATCAAAGCTCCGATCCCCGCCAAGCATCACGAACGCGCCGCCGTTCTTCACGTAGTCGGCCACGTTCCCGAGGAGCTCCGTCGCGCGGGCGTCAAAGTAGGGTGCATAGTCGAAGTTCTGGAATATGACAAGGTCAAACGAGGATAGTTCCCGGTCGAAGAGGTTCTGGTATGGGAACTGGATCAGCGATAGCTCGTTCTCCGAATAGCCCGAGTTCATGTCGCGGTTGGTGCGCAGGATGAAGAAGCTGACGAGGTCGATGGCGTCGTCTTCCTTGAGGAACAGGCGGAGGAACTTCTGATCCCAGGACGGCGCTCCGCAGACCTGGAGCACGCGGACCCGGTCACGCACCACGCTCACCGCGAGGCCCATCTGCTGGTTGGCCGGGACCGCGTCGCCCGGGAGGAGGGGAACGCTCGCTTCGTACAGAAAACGGCCCGCCCGGTCCGGCGTGATCGAGAAATGGGCCGTCCCCTTGCCATCAGCGCCGAGCTTCGCCGTGGCCGTCCCCGCGGGTTGTCCGTCCCGGGTCAGCGAGACAACGACGGACGACGGGACCGAGCCGACCCCGTGCACGTCCACGTCCAGCGCGAACGGCGATCGCAGAAACGCGAAGGCGCCGGCGCGAACGTCATCGACCGCGAGGTCCGTCCTGCCCTGCGCTGTCCCAATCTGGTAGACGGTCAGCGGGCCGCCGAGGGTGATCCCGGGTGGGGCGCCGCCAGCCATCACCCGCTGGCGAAGCCCGCCGCGGTCGATGCCGTCCGAGAGTACCGCGATGCCGGCGAGCCGCTCGCCGGCGTACTTGCGCGACAGCGCGTCGAGGGCGCCGCCAAGATCACTGTCGCCGTCCTCGAAGACCGAGGGGGCGCCCGGGCGCAGCAGGTCACCGAAACTGTAGACCTCCGCCGGCCCGATCGCGTCGAGTAGACCAGCAACTGCAGCCGATCGCGGCCGCCCGTCGGGCTCCAGCACGCCCATCGACCGCGACGCGTCGACGAGCACGACCATCCGCCCCTCCTCAACCCGCTCACCGTCCTGCACCCACTCCGGCCCCGCCAACGCCCACCCGATGCCCCCGAGGGCAACGCCGAGCAACAGCGCCTCCAGCGCGCGGCTGCCCCAACCCGACGGGCCTCGCAGCGGGAGCCACGTGGCAATCCAGACGGCGCAAAGACCAATCGTGACCGCCACAATCGTCGCGTGGGAAGCCTGCCACTCCAACGTCCCGGGTCCGCCGAGCAGCGTCGGGAGGGTGGGGACGACGAAGGGGAAGCGCATGCCGGGCCCGGTGTAATCCGCGAGACCGCCGATGCCGGCGCTCGGCGA
>CAIMSU010000086.1 GCA_903844155.1 uncultured Pseudomonadota bacterium
AAACTGGAGGTGATGCTAAGCGCGAGATCGCGTTCCAATCGAGGCGCTACCTCCCCTTTTTCAGGGGCGCTGAAGGCGCCCCTGCGGCCGCCCTGCGGGACGGCCTACCCCTCGCTGACCATCCACCTGAATTCCCAGCCATCGAGCGGCGCTCCTTGGCGGAGCCACGTTTCATGGCCCTGGGACGGGCGCACCGCCCGGTGGTGAACTATCCCGGCGGCCAGCGCCCGCTGGCGTGCGAGAGGGCTCCCTACACCGACGGATGCCGACTCACCGGCTCAAGGCGCGGATGTCCGGGGAGATCAAGGACATAGGTCACCATGTCCTTGCCGTAGAACCGGAATCGACCCGCCTCGCCGAAGCCCCAGCTTTGGAGTTGCCGGTTCGCGCCCTCGTTCTCGACCTCGGTGGTGATCTTCACCTTGCGATGCCCGCGGGCGAGCAGCTCGTCGAACAGCACCTTGTTGATGTGCCCGCTCACCCGCTTGCCGCGCAGGTTCGGGACGAACGAACAGAACAGGCTCTCCCCGGGGACGTCCGAGGCGCCCGACGCATCGCTGTACCGCGCCGTCCGGAGCAGCCGCGGCAGCAGGGCCGGCCTGCGCAGGACGCCGACGATCGCGGGGGGCACCACGAACTGCTTCCGGCGCGCCCAGACGTCGGCAAAGAGCGCGCGCGTGTCGAGGGATCCGGCGATGAAGCCGCGTACTTCGGGCTCCCCCCGGTCATCGTCCTCCACGTACACGAACGCGATGAAGGTCGGGCAGTCGATCATCGCCCGGTACAGCGCGGCCAGGAAGGGGTGGCCGAGCTGCGCCCACAGGCTTTTCCCCATCGCCGCCCGGTGCAATTCGGCGACGCGGTCGGCATCGCGGTACTGCATCGGCCGGATGCGCGCGATGACGTCGGCGTCGACGGGAAAAGGGGAGAGGGGAGGCACGCGGGCGCTTACCCCGTCTGGCGGCAGGCTGGCTACCCGTCCGGCGTCAGCGTCATCGAGCCGAGCCCGGCGGTGATGCCCGACGGCGAGACGGTCCCGGTGTCCGTGCCCGAGCTGCCACCGCTGTCCTCGACCGGGCCGGCCGCGGTGCTGGACGCCTGCCAGGTCGCCGAGATCATCAGGCTCGATGGATCGCCCGAGCCGTCCAGAGCCAACGTATTCGAGGCCCAGTCCGCCGGGTTCCAGTCGGCAGGCGAGGTCGTACCGGCGACCTGTGCGAGCGGGATCGAAACGTGGAAGCTCGCTGCGTCGACTGCGCTGGCGACGAGGGTGGTCTCACCCGCCTCGGCCAGCAGACCATCGTCCGTGTTCACCGTGTACGCGACGATGATCTCGTAACGAGGAGGGCAATCGGCGCTGCCGGCGCCGCTCCCCATCGTCCCCGAATCGCCGCCCCCGCTCATCGCGTAGGTGGCGGCCGAAATCGCGCCGTCCGTCCACGTCAGGCTGGCGCTCGCAGCCGTGCTCCCGCCCGAGTAGACCGCCCACGTGCCACCCCAGCCGTGCGCGAAGTTGGTGATGACGTCCTGGGGCGCATAGTCGAAGCCGTCGGCGGCCACGGAAGCGTCGGTGATCGTCGTTCGACCGGTCTCGGCGCAGTAGTCGGCCCCGTTCCCGCCAAGGGCAGAATCGTTGCCTGGAGCGTCCTTGGGGGCGAGGACGCAGGCGGGCAGGAGCAGCAGGGCGAGCAGTCCGGAGCTGTGGACCTGGGAGGGGCGGAACAGAATGGACATGGCAGACTCGGGATGCCTACAGTGTAGCTCCGGAACTGCGCGGCTGCGCCCGCCGTGCGCCGGATGTCGGCCGACGCGGTAGATGCGAGCGCATGGCCCCCTCCCTCCTCCCCCAGTCGCCGAAGGAGCGGATCCGCGCCGGGGTGCTCGCGGTGGCGCTCGTCGGAACGGTCGTGGTGGCGTGGACCCGGGTGCACCCGGGGCTCGCAATCGTCCCGGATGCCCCGGTCGCGATGGCGTTTGGCCTGCAAAAGGTGGGGGCGGCCGTTCAGCCGACGGCGATGGTTGTCTCGCCGGGGGGTGAGCTTTTTGTCGCGCAGCAGGGGGGTGACATCGTCGCCATCGACCTCAGGACGGGCGTGGGTCGGACGGTGGTGACGCTACCAGGCGTGGTTTCGGGCGGTGAGACAGGGCTCCTCGGCCTCGCGCTGGCGCCGGACTGGCCGCACGACGCGCGTGCGTTCGTGAACTATACTGTTCATTCGCCCGATCTTCCCGGCGAGAAGTCCGCCGACGGCCTCCACACGCTCATCGCCCGCCTGACCCTTCCAGCGACCGGGCCGGCAGATCCCGCGTCCGTCGCACCCGTGCTGACCTTTGCGCAGCCCTACGCCAACCACAACTCCGGCGCGCTCGCGTTCGGTCCCGACGGCATGCTCTACGCCGGCGTCGGCGACGGCGGCTCGGGCGGCGACCCCCAGGGCCACGGCCAGAACACCGCCGATCTGCTTGGCAGCATCCTGCGCCTCGACGTCCTCCACCCCAACGCCACCGCCGGCTACGCCATCCCGGCAGACAACCCCTACGTCGCCCGCCCCGGCTTCCTCCCCGAAATATGGGCGTACGGCGTACGGAATCCATGGGGCATGCATTTTGACCGCGGGGGCGAGCAGCGCCTGTATTTCGCGGATGTCGGCCAGGATCGCTACGAGGAGGTCGACGTTGGCGTGGCAGGCGGAAACTACGGTTGGAACACGCTTGAGGGGACGCACGGCTACCCCACCGGCGAGCCCGGACCCGGCACGACCGTCCCGCCGCTCGCGGAGTACCCGCATCCTGTCGGCGTCGCCGTCACTGGCGGCGTGGTCGTTCGGGACCCGGCTCTGCCCACTCTGGTGGGGACGTACCTGTGCGCGGACTTCGGCACCGGGCTGTTCTTCGGCGTGCGCGACGGTGCGATCACGCGCCTCGCCACAACCACCCTGCACCCGTCGACGTTCGCGGACGGTCCCGACGGCGCTGTGTACGTCGCCGACTATGCCGGCGCGATCTACCGGCTCATCGCCCCCGTGCCGGGCGCTCCGGTGCCGGATACCCGCGCCCCATGAACCCCAAGGCCCGCTCGGTCACCGCCGAAGGCCAGCCCGACGGCTGGATCGCCCCCACCAGCTACCGCGCCCAGGTGGCGCCGGATGGCACCACGCGGCTGGTCGTCGCCGTGCCCGCGGAGGCCGTTGCGGGCGTGCACACGGGCCTGATCGCGGTGCTCGGGGCCCGGGTTGACGTCCGCTATGTGCAGCTCACTGACCGGGCCGTGGGCCAGCTCCCCAAACCGGTGAGCTGGGTTGCCATGGATCTGCCGACGGAGGATGTCCTCGTCGCCCTGCACGCCGCCGCCGCGCTGATCTGGGAGGATGGACGCCACCAGCTCTGGATTCGCGGTCGTCGGGAGGACTCGGTCGTCCTCGATGAGCTCGGGATGCTCTACACCTACCCGGACGACCCGGCGTTTCGGGACCTGCTCGCCGTGAGCGGCATTCCGCTCTCGCCCCAGCTCGGCCTGGACGGTCGCGATTATGTGAGGGTAGAGCTGCTCAAAGACGCAGATGCGCTGGAGAGTACGTTCATCGAGACGTTGCGGATGCGCCGGGTCGGCTGACCGCGCTAGCGGACCGCTCGAACCGCCCACCACCCGTCCGCGCCCGAGACTGTCGCCACGACCCAGGGCGCGCTGTCGGGGATGTCGACGCGCACGGTGCCGCCGCCAAACGGCTCGCCGAGCGGGTCGAGGTTGAAGGTCGCGGTTCCGTCGGGCGAGTAGAGCGTGATGGTGTCGATGGTCGCGCGCAGGGGCGCGTCCACCTGCAGGTCGTACACCCGGTGCGTCCCCACGTGAAACCCGCCGAGGACCTCGATCCGCGGCCCGGTCCCGGCCGTCGTCTCGCCGGCGTAGAGCCCGGCTTCCACGCCCGGGACGTTGTCGTCGCCCGTCGGCAGCTCGATCCACGTGCGCGGGCCGACGGGCGCGACGTTCACGTAGTCGCCGAGGAGTTCAAGGTAGACGTCGAGGTCGTCGAGCGAGTCCAACCAAAGGCCGTTGGGCTCGTCCTGCCAGGCGTAGCCGGGGGCCTCGGCGAGCGCGGTCTCGGCCCACGTTCGGTCGACGATCGTGCGCCGGTCGGTGCTGTTGTCGTGCGCGACAGCGAGGAGCGCGAGGGCGGACAGGCCGTGGGGCGGTGCGCCGTGGCCGGGCTTCTTGGCGGCCGGGTCCCAGGGCCAGGAGAGCACGCTCCCCCCGTCGGAGACGCCGTCAGCGGCAACGGCATGGCTCTGGACGGCGGCGACGGCGAGGGGCGGCGAGGGGAGGGAGGCGACGTCGGTGGGGTCGACGGCAGCGGTGGGGACCTCGTCGTCCGCGTAGATGACGGTGTAGCCGACGCCGTCGCCGGTGGCGTCGTGGACGGCGGCGGCGCTGGACCAGGGGGCGTCGGGGTCGGGGTAGACGTTGCGGCGCAGGTCGGCGAGGATGGCGCCGTCGGTGTCCATCTCGCGGGTGAGGGTTGCGGTCGCGGTGCCGGTCGGCTCATAGTCGAGGGTGACAGCGGCGAAAGCAGGCCCGGCCGAGACGGTCCCGGTCATGGGCCCGAGGCCGAGGGGCAGGGACCCGCCGCCCGGTGGGAGCACCGAACGGACGCCACTCCCGTCGACGAACGTGGCGGTGACATCGTTCCCGGACTCATCGCGGGCCCACAGGGCTTCCGCACCGCAAGCGATCGGGCGGATCGGCGATTCCAGGAGCAGCGGCGCGTCCAACGCCGGACCTGGGCGGTGCGCCATGTAGGCACAGCCCGTTCGCTCGCCGCGCAGATCCGCCGGCGAAGGCACCCACTCGTCGTACGTGCCGTTGGCGACGGGCAGCCGCGTCACAACCGCGCCGTTCACCTGCACGGCGACGTCGTCGGCGTCAGCGCGGCCCCGCGCCTCAATCGTCGAGCCGTAGTTCGTGGCGGTCCACCAGTACCGGAACGGCGTCACCCAGGAGACCGCGGCGGTCGTGATGACGTGGCCGTCGTCGGGCACGCTCCCGTCCGTGCCGAAAAAGCCGTCGCCCTGCCAGGTCGTGCCGGTGCGCGCAACGCCATCAAGCGGCGTGACCGTCGCCGTGGCGCTGCTGCCGTCGTTCATGGTGACGCGCACGGTGTCTTCGTCCACCGCGAGGTGCCAGGTCATCCCGGGGAGGACGAGACGGCCTTCGTCGCTGTCGGACTCGGCGTACATCGCGGTGCGATCGCCGTCGACGCGGACCTCGCCGAGCGCGTCCGGCGTCGTGCCCCCGTCCCCGGTTCGGGCGACGGCGTCAACGAGCGTTCCGCCGGCCTCGTCGAGGCCGTAGAGCGCGCTGTAGACGCCGCGAAATCCAAAGCGGACGTGCGCGTTCTCGAGCATGTAGTCGCCGACCCGCGCGTCGCCGTCGCTGATCAGCTCATCGTTGCAGGCGAGCTGATAGGCCCGCACCTCGCCGACCGCAGGCACCGACGTGTCGCAGGCCGGCGGGAGAAAGGTCGGCGAGCCGCAGGCGTGGAGGGGAGCAAGCAACAGCAGGCTGAGGCCGCCGAGTCGCACCTTGAAGCTTAGGGGAGCAGCGGGGGATGCCAGCGGTGGGTGTGGCGCGCGGCCGGTGGAGGGGCGCCGCTGTCGGAGGGCGCACCGCAAACGGTCTGGCAGGCCTGGGGCGGCTTGGGGTCATAGGTCGTGCAGTCCGCCGCCATCGTCATCTCCGCGCGAATGCAGGCCTTGGCGGAGTACTGGTCGTAGTTGTCGCAGGGGGTCGCGTCCAGGTGGGCGGTCACGTCCGCCACGCACGATGCCACATCGGTGTAGCCGTTGGTCGCGAGGACGCCGCAGGTGTCCCAGAGCTGGCAGAGCGCCCGCGCCTGGGCGGCCTCGTAGTCCGCGTAGGTGGCCAGCTGCGAGTCCGTGTCGGTGTCGCCGCCGGTGTCCGTGTCGTTGCTGCTCGAGTCGCCCGACCCGTGGGACGAGTCCTTCGTAGTGCTGGTGTCCTTTCCGGTGCAGCCAACGAGGGCGCCGACGACCGCAAAGGGGAGGATGAACGAAGAGAAATTCCAGAACGAATGGCCGCTGTTGCGCATGGGGTCTCCGAGTCGGCCGCGGTTTACCCCGGATCTCCCCCGAGTGGCCACAGTTTTTTGTCCCAATCGCCGACGACGCGAACCTCGGGGGTGAGCCGGACCCCAGTTGCATCCCGGACCGTGGACCACGCCTTGTGGATGCACGTCATCACGTCGGTCGCGCTCGCACCCCCGCAATTCACGATGAAGTTGGCGTGTTTTTCGCTGATCTGTGCACCGCCGCAGCGCCACCCCTTCAGCCCCACCGAGTCGATGAGCTGCCCGGCCGCCCGTGGCTTGCCCGCGGCGTCGGGCGGTGGATTGCGGAAGACCGAGCCGCAGCTTGGCAGCGCGAGCGGCTGGGTTGCCTTGCGACGTTCGAGGTGGGCCTGGGCGCGGACCACCTCGTCAGCGGCGCCTACACGGGAGAGGCCCAGGACCGCGGTGGTCACGATGAACCCGTCCGGGAGCCCGCCCTCGCGGTACGCCATCGGCAAGTCGGCCCTTTGGACGGTCACAGCGTCGCCGCTGGCGTCGGTCCCCTCGACCCTGAGCACCACGTCCCCGATCTCGCCGAGCGCGGTGCCCGCGTTCATCGCGACGGCACCGCCCATCGTACCGGGCACGCCAACCAGCGGCGCCAGACCCGCCAACTTCCCGAGGTAGCGGTTGAGGAGGACGGCGTTGAGCAGGCCGGCGCCGACCCGCAGCTCGACGGAATCCCCCGCCTCGTCGACGACATCCACCGCTCGCAGCGCGCCGGCCAGGCGAACCGTGGTGCCCGCGAGTCCGTCGTCTGAAACCAGCAGGTTCGACCCGTTGCCGATGACGAAGACGCTGCCTTCGCCGCGGATCAACGCCCTCAGCCGGGCCGCATCCTCCACCACCTCGAACCGCTGGCACGGCCCGCCGACCTTCCAGTACCCGAGCTCCGCGAACGTCGGCATCGAGCCCGGCTATCGCACCGCCCACGTCGACGGCAGCGCGGCGTAGGTCTCGCCGTCCCGTAGCGTCACGATCGAGGCGCCGGACTGCAACGATCCCGACAGCGTCGGCGTTACCGGCAGGCTCGCGGACCACAGGCCGTTCTGGAGCGTGACGCCCTTGAGATGGACGGCGCCCTCCTCGGTCGTCGCCGTTCCCGTGCCAGAATTGGCCGCCAACGCCGCGGTCAAAGCGGCTGCATCGCCCATGTCCACGCCGGCTGGCAGCGCGATGTCGATGTCCGCGGTCTCACCGGTCGGCCCGGCGATGTCGACGCGCAAGGTGGTCTTGACGCCGAGGCGCGGGTTCTGCGGCGCGGTGACGTGCAGATCGAGCCCGTGCGGCGCGCTCGCGGTCCACGGGACCCAGCTCGTCGCGACGGCCGTGAACGCGAGCCCCGGCACCGCAGGCGTGGCCTCGACGCGCAACTCATGGGCTGCACCGGGCACATTCAACACGACCGGCGCGTGCTTCTGCTTCGGGTCGAGCGCTCCCTCGCCGATCGGCTTGCCGTCCGCGAACAACGCGATCTTCACGCTGTCGGGGATGTCCCCGCCCATCGCGGACGCCAGCGCCGGTAGCGCGGTGAGCCCCGCCCAGCCGCCGCCAAAGCCCGCTTCGGGCGACCAGCGGCCGAGAATACCGGTGGCGAGATCCGCGACGGGACCCGGGTTGCCCTTCGCGCGTGAGAGGCCCAGGATGGCGACCGCGGTGGCCTCGGCGGTGGATGAGCCGAGCGTCCGTGCCGACGTGCCGCCGAGCGTGGGATCGAGGCGCAGGCTGCCATCCGGGTTGGTGACGAGCGCGTCGGTGACGGTCTTTGCGAGCTTCGCGCCAAGCTCCGCGTCGAGCCCGTCCGCGCCGCCGGAGGCGAGGGCCCACGCGGCCACGTAGGGGTCCGTCAGCCGGTCGGCGTAGCGCTCCAGCGCGCCGGTGTAGCGTAGGCGTGCGCCCTTGATTCGAGCCGGTTCGTCGCCGGTTTTGCTCTCTGTCCCCTGCAGCGCCCAGAGGCACCGCGCGCTGGCGACGAGCTGGTCGTCAAGGCCGACCCCTGAGCCGAGCGACCAGAGGCCATCGGGCTGCTGGGCCTGGAGGACGACGTCCCGCATGCGCTCGGCCAGATGCGCGTCAAGGCCGGCGGGGTCCTCGGTTGCGCCCAACCCGGCCAAGGCGAGCGCGGCTGTGGCGACGCCCGCAGGGTCCGAGCCTGCCGAGCGCGTGTCCCGGATCAGCCGTTGCAAGGCGACAAGTCCGAGGTTCCGGGCGCTGTCCGCCGGGACCTCGTTGTCCGCGACCAGCACGCCCGCCTCCAGACTCACCCGGAACGCGTAGGCCGCAGAAGCGACGTCCCCGCCGCGGTTTCCCGCGAGGTCGACCTCCGAGCGCAACAGGGACAGCTCGCCCGGGAAAACGGTGACGCTCACGCTGCCGTCGACCGAATCCCCGACGGCGTCGAACGAAACCGTTCGGGCGCCCGCCAATGAGCCCGCTCGCGACTGCGTGATCGGCCGGCCGACGGGCGTGACCGTCACCGACTTTCGCACGCTGTCGATCGCCTCGGCGCCGCTGCCCAACGTCGCGGCGATCTCCAGCTTGCCCGCGTGGTTTGCGGTCGTGTGCACCGTCGAAGCGCTCGATCCCCACGGCGCAACGTTCACCGCCCCGCCGCCCTGCCCGGCCCCGCCGGTGACCGTCACCACGAGCGCGCTCTTGAGCGCGTCCGCCGTCTGGTTCACCACCTGGATCGGCATTTCGACGACGTCGCCGACGCGCAATTTCAGCGGTGCCGCGACGTCCACGTAGGCCGGCAGCGTCGAGAGGAACGTCTGCACGGCGCCACCCTGTGAGCCCTGCCGAGTCTGCCCGAGCGCGAGGATCCGCCATGTCGTCAGCGTGTCCGGCACGGTGAATTGCACCTTCGCCATGCCATCCTTCGCGTCTGTCTGAACGAGCGGCTGCCACAGGAAGCTCTCGGGGAACCAGGCGCGCACGGCCGGGGCCTCCGGGCCGGCGTCTGCGGCCTTGTCCTTCTTCTCGGCGTGGAATTTCCCGCCAACCATCCCCTCCTTGGGCATCGCGGCCAGCTCCCCGTCCATCGCGATCCCGGCGTTCCCGCCCATCGCCGCCGCCCCGGCAGGCGGTGCGGGAGGCATGGCCTCGGACTTGTCCATGGCGGGGCTGGCGGGCACCGGCTCGTCGACGGCGCGCCCATCCTCCCGGACCGTCTGATCCTCCTGCTGGTTTTTGCCGACGGTGGGGGCGGCTTGTTCGAGCTTGCTGCACGAGCCGACGAGCGTGAGGCCGCAGAGCGCGAGGATCGAGTAATTCACGGCGTTCATGGGCTCTCCGAAGCAACGTAGGCA
This sequence comes from uncultured Pseudomonadota bacterium, assembly GCA_903844155.1. GTDB lineage: Bacteria > Myxococcota_A > UBA796 > UBA796 > SXON01 > CAIUMM01. Next base: position 9,431 of record CAIMSU010000086.1, read on the forward strand.
GGCCAGTTTTCGATGTCCTCGGGGAGGAGTGCGGCGTCCGAGACGAGCACGCGCGGGTCGGTGAAGGCGAGCAGATCCTGCGGCAAGACCTTGAGGTGTAGCGTGCGACCAAAGGGGTCGGTGGCGGGGTGGGCGACGAGCGCGGCCTCCCAGATCGAGACCATGATCTTCGGCGTCATCTGGATGCCGTCCTTGGAGTCCTGCCGCTGCTTTTCCCAGGCGCGAACGCCGTCCTTCACCGCCGGGTAGAAGGTGTAGAACGCGTCGGCGACGCCGTAGTCCGCGTCGATGGTCTCGCGCGACTCGGTCGACACGCGCGTGGCGCCCGGGGCGGCGGCGGGGAGCGAGGAGACGCGGAGGATCGTGGCGGCAGCGGCGTTGTCGCCCGCGATCTGGCCGGTCTGCAGGGCGCGCGCATCGAGCTCGCCGAACGCGGGCGTGGCGGTCTCGGCGGTTACGGCGAGGCGGGCGAGGCTGTCGGGGCCGTCGAGGGTGGCGAGGGTGCCGAGGGTCTGGTCGACACCGGAGAGCGTGACGCCGGCGGCTACCGGTGTTGTCCCCGCCATGCTGGTGAGCGTGAGGTTTGCGACATCACCGGGTTTGTACTTCGCTTTGTCGAGCTCCATGCCGAGCGCCAGCTTGGCGTCATCCTGCACGTACGCCACTGCCATCGCGCCGTTCCAGCTCACGTGCACAAAGCCGCGGGCGTCCTTCGGGATCGTGACGGTGCCCTTGCGTTTTTTCGGGTCGAAGTCGAATTTCTGCAAGTCGCGGTCGCCCGATTGCAGGACCATCTTGTCGGGGAACTCGCCGGAGAAGTTCGGACCGCGCAAGGCGGAGAGTTCGAGGGTGTCGCCAGGTTTGACGAGGATCTCGGAGAAGCGGAGGCGCAGATCGGGCAGCGAGCCTGGGTGCAGGCGCAGCGTGGTGGTCCCGACGGGCGCTGAGTCCTTGTCGCCGGTGAGCGCGGCGACCTCGAAGGCATAGCCGGGCCAGGTGGTGGGCTGGGGCTTGTCGTAGCCGGGGACGGACGGAAAGTTTAGGTTCACCGTCAGGATTCCGGAGCCGTCGCCGGTAGCGGGGTCCGAGAGCGTGAGCGAGCCAAGCGCCCGTGCCACGCAGGCCTGGACACCGGGGTTGGCGGTCCCCGCGTCGGTTTGAAGTTGGACGGGGCGTAGATCCACCGCTTTGGAGCCCGTGTGGGTGAACCACACCCAGGCCTCGCCGAGATCCTCGACGTTGTTGTCGAGGCCCGCGGCGCAAGACCGCGCGCGCCTGAGGGCGTCGCTGGTCAGCGTGTCGACGTCGCTGGAGCGGTCGTCCCCGCTGGCGTTCTCGGCTGAGGCCGTCAGCCACGGTGTTTGCGGGCCGCCGAGGGAGAGCGTGAACTTCCACAGCCGGTCGTGCCCGTCGCCTGGCGCTTGCCCGCCGAGCGCGTCCGCGACACACGCCCCGACGAGCGCATCCTCGCTTCCCGGGCTGGTTTTCACGACATGACCCGACCCGTCGACGAGGACCGCGGCCGTTACCGTCAACGCGTTGGCCCCCTCGACCAGCGCCCCGCACGACGTCGCCTTCGTCGCCCAGCGATCCAGCAGCGCCCGCGTCGTCAATTCGGGGGATTCGCCCGCGATCAGATCGGTGACGTCGTTGACGGTGAGCGTCGGCGTCGTCCTCAGCACGGGCGGCCGCCACGGCAGCGCCGGGACGACGACCGTGACGGGCTCGCCCGGGTCCATCTGGTACCGTGCGACGCCGTCGGCATCGGTCTTCTCGACGGTCGCATGGGCTTCCGCGTCCCCCGTCCGCCAGAGCTTGACCGTGCTGTTCCGCAGCGGGACCCCGTCCGGCGTCGTCGCGCGAACGAAGATGCGGTTGTTCGCCGAGGGCACGACCCCGTCTGCCAGCTCCGTCACCGCTGAGACCGCGACCCGGTCCTGCGAATAGAGCAGGCTCGCGCTGCCGTTTGCGACGTCGCCCGTCTCGTCCCGCGCCGAAATCTGCACCCCGAGCCGCCCGCGCCCGACGAGGTCGCCCGGCACGCTCCCCAGCTTGATCGCGACCTTTCCCTCCGCGTCGGTCATGAGCGACTGCGGTGCCAGCCACGCAGGAGGCACGGGCCAGGCGGCGGTCCCGTCCTCCGCCACGGTCCCCTGATCGTAGAAGCTGACGTCCACCGGTGCGTTCTTGACGGGCGCGCCGGATGTGTAGCGGACCGTCGTGTCGATCTTCGGCGTGTCCCCGAGGGTGTACCAGGGCTTGTCGGCCTTCGCCTCGACGGTGAAGCGCGGCAGTTGGAACGGATGGACGGGGACCGTACGGGTATCGGCGTTGGCGCCCGTCTTGTAGGTGACCGTCCAGTCGCCGGACTCCGCGAGCGCGTCGATGGGGATGTTCCCGTCGGCCACGCCGAACGGGCCCGTCTTCGTCTTCTGCTCCAGCAGCGTCTGCCCGTTGTTGTCGGTGACGACCCAGGTGCCCGGCCGATCTTCGAGCGGCGTGAGGTCCTTGTCGGAGAGGACGACGGCGCGGAACTTGATCGTCTGGCCGGGCTTGTAGAGCGGCGAGTCGGTGAGGACGTGAACGCGCGCGGGCACGTAAAGCGGAAGGGTCAGCTCGGTTTTCGCGACGCCGGAGGGGGAGTCCAGCGAGACGTCCAGCTTCCAGTCGCCGTCGGGGCCGTCGGGCAGCGTGATCGTCGCCCACTGGTCAAAATCGTCGGTCGAATCCCAGCCATTCTTGGTCGTGACGACGTGGGACTGCCCAAGGGGGTCGATCGCGGTGAGCGTGGGGCTGAACCGTCGCACCGGCGTTTGCCCGACGTTGTTGTACCGGTCCGCGTACCAGCCGGTCACGCCGACGTTGATGACGCCCTCGTCCTTTCGTCCCACGTCGCTCACCTGGGCGTGGGCGGCAGGCACGACCCGCCCGGCCGGGCACTCGTCGAGGAGGACCCCGTCCATCGCCCAGGCGCTCCAGCAGGGCCCGAAGATCCCGGCGCAGGCGAGCACCGCGACGCACGGAACGCCGATCGCGACGAGCAGAACGGAGGAGAGGATGGGAGTACGCGAGCCGCGCGTGAAGAGCGGGCTGACGGGCTTGGTTGCGGTGGCCATCGACGGGGACCCGGGGGAGCGCGTACGTAACGGCGGCCGGGCGACGGGGCTTACAGTATCGGTGATTTTGGGCTTTCAGTCGCCCACAACACCGCTACACCCAGGACCGCAGCAACACCCCCAGCCGCGCCCATGGGACTCGTCAACACCGGGTTCCCGCCCTGAAGGACCAGCTCGTGGAACGGGCCGATCGCCGTCAGGACGCCCTGCGCGATCGCCGGCGCCCAGACCGTCTTTGCCCGTCGCGCCAGCGCCGTCAGCAGGACCGCCTGCGGGATGCTCGCGGCCACCATCGCGAGCGCGCCTGCCATCGGCGCGTCTGCAAAGTACCCGCCCATCCACACCAGCGGCACCCGCCAGATGCCCCACAACAGCCCGGCCAGCAGCGCCGACCAGCGTGGCCCGAGGCCGAGGAATTCGCGAGGGAGGACGCCGCGCCACCCCAGCTCCTCCGCCACTCGCACCGGCGCGTAGAGCAGGCCCACCATCAACGCCTGCAGGCTGGCGACGACCGCATACGGGACCGCCCCTTCGCGCATGGCGGTCAGCGCGTCTGCAGCCTTTTCAGCGCCCTGAACATCGCTCACCCGCTCGGCGATCGCGGTGCCGGTCAGGTCGAACGTCGCCCAGCCGAAAAGGTGCGCGAGCAGCGCGGCCACCCACACGAACACGATCGCGCCGAGCCAGCCCACCAGCGTGGGGTTGCCGATCTTCAACTCGTTCAGGTCCTCCAACGGCGCCTCGCGGACCACGCGCCGCCGCCAGATCGCCGTCACGACGCCGGGCCCCATGATGAACGGGATCGCGAGGATCAAGAAGCCGAGTCCGACCGTCGGGCGTCCCGTCAGCGCCAGCAGGCCCGCCCAACCCCACGACCACGCGTACACGCCGATGACCCAGGGGAGCACGCGAGACCGCATGGCGCGGCCTATCAAGAAACCGGGTGTGACGACCCTCGGCTGATCGCGTTCAGATCGAAGCGTTAGCCTCTTTTCTGAGGGGGGCGCCTGCCCGGCGCCCCCCTCCGCCGCGCGGGGCGCGGCTACCCCCGGGCCGGGCCCTAACGGCGATTTGGAGTACCAAATCGCCGCGACTTTGCGCGACCGCACGCGCCGGAGTACCGGCGGGCGGTCGCGCAAAGGGCCGGGCCGGCCGCGGGTTTCCTCCAGATGTGAGCGGCGGCCGCCCGCTCAAAGGTCCGGGCCGGCCGCTCGTTTCATCCAAGGACGTGCCGCCCCCCTCCGCCGCCTGTCAGGACGACCCTCTTTTTTCGGGTCGGGCCCGGCTGTGACATCCCTGTGAAAACGGGGGGGTACACCTTGTCCCGATGGCACTGGCAGAGCGAGCCCCCGATCCCCGGTCCGACGAGGGCGCCGCCGACGGTGCACGCGCGGCCCGCGATCTCACCGCGGAGGTCCACGCCGTGCTCAACCGCATCGAGCCCGCGGGCTGGTCGGAGGAGCGGGCGCGGGAGGTGCGGGCGCGTCTCGCGTCGGTCCAGGGCCACCTCGCCCTGCTGCTCGGCGGGTCAGGTGCCAGCGTTGCCGTCCAGGTTCCCGCCGCCAACGCGCTCTGGGCGCTCGACTCGGCCATCGCCGAGGCGCTCCCCGCCGAGGACGAGACCGCCGCCGCGTGGACCCGCTTCTCCAACCGCATCCACCCCGCTTACGAAGCGCTCGTGCGCGCCGTTGCGCCCGAGGCGGCATCGGCCCGCACGCTGCGCCCCACCAACTACGCGCGCAACATCTTCCACATGATCGGTGCCACCTGCGTGCTTGGCATCCTCGCCCACCTCCCCGACCGGCCGACGATGGTGGCGGTGGCTGTTGGCGTGACCGTGCCCGCGTGGATCGTCGAGTGGCAGCGCCGCACCCGGCCGGCGTTCAACGATTGGATGATGTGGCTCTTTGGCCCTGTGGCGCACGCGCACGAGCGCTTCCGCGTGAACTCGGCGACGTGGTACGCGACCGCCATGTCAATCCTGGCGCTCTGCTCGCCGATCCCCGCCGCGATGCTTGGCGTGGCGGTGCTCGGTTTCGGGGACCCGATGGCGGCCATCGTCGGGCGTCGGTTTGGCCGAACGCCGCTACGGGCGGGGCGCACGCTGGAGGGCTCGCTGGCGTTTGTCGGCGCCGGGTGGCTCGCGGGAGCCGTCGCGCTCCTGGTGCTCGCTCCAACGCTCCCGAACGGGGCGATGGTCGCGGGCGTCGCCGCGGTGTTCGGAGCGATCGCCGAGCTGTACAGCCAGGATGTCGACGACAACCTCAGCATCCCGCTCGGCGCAGCGCTGGGCGCGGTGCTGGCGATGGGGCTCGGGTAGGCGCCGGGGACCGGGGCGCATAGGTTGGGGCCGGTGCCCCAGCCATGACCAGCCCACGCCGGCCGCGGCGCGGCCGCCCGATGACCCCGCTTCGGGGCCTGCTTTGGGCGTTTTTGCCGGTGTTCCTCCTGGTCGACGGGGGCGAGGTCGCCGCCCGCTTGCACCCGCCGCCCGACCCGCGCCCCCCCCCGGCTGCCGGCGACCGCAACGCCGTCGCGCAGATCCTGCTCCGCGGCGACCCGTGGCTGCTCTGGGAGCTGCTCCCAGGCGACCACTCGGAGGCCGGCGTGGACGTGCACATCAACGCCGCCGGGTTCCGGGACAAGGCGCGGGGCCCGAAATCTCGGCCGCGGGCGCTGTCGATCGGCGATTCCAGCATCTACGGCTTCGGAGTTCCCGACGATGCGGTCTTTACCAGCGTTCTGGAGACGAGGTTCAACGCGGAGTTCATCAACGGCGGAGTCCCGGGCTACTCGACCTACCAGTCGCTCAACCTCCTGGACATCCGAGGCATGGCGCTCGATCCGGATCTCCTCATCGTCGGCAGCCTATGGTCGGACGACAACTTCGACAGCTTCGTCGACAAGGATCTCCTCTCCACCTACGCGGGGTGGCAGGCGTCGCCGCAATCCCGGCTGCGTGCCGTCCTCGCCCACAGCGTCCTCTTCCGGTGGTTTGACTACACGCTCCGCGTCGTACCCCGCAGCGAGACCGCCCGAAAGGTCGGCTGGGCATTGCCGAGCAACCCCGCGCCGACCGGCGCCCGGCGCGTGGCCATCAACGACTATGCGGCGAACCTCGACGCGTTCTGCGATCGCATGGAGGCGCGCGGGGGCGGCGTTGTTTTCCTGATGCTGCCCAACCGGGAGGACGTCGCCCCGGTCCAGGCCGCGCAAGGCTGGGCGATCTACCGGCAGGTGATGCAGGAGACAGCCGCCCGTCGGCACGTCCCGCTCGTGGACGGGCCGGCGGCCTACACGGCCTCCGGACACTCCGCCGCCGAGCTCTTCCTTGATCAGATGCACCCGACCGTCCTGGGTCAAAAGGTCCTGGCCGACGCCGTCGACGCGACACTGACCGGCGCCGGCTGGCCGCAGCACCCGCTCACCGTTTCGCCGGCGGCGAGCCCACTGCCGACCTACTCGGACCCGCTGGACGGATCCGCGGGCCGTCCGGTCCCCCGCAGCACGTGGCCGACGCCGTAGCCGGTCAGGCCTGGCTGGCGGCGGCGTCGGTCGCGTCGTCCTCGCCATCCACGTCGGCATGAACGAGCACGTCGAGGTTGGCAACCGCGGCGCGGAGGGCCCGTTCCACGTCGTCCGACACCCGGTGCGCGGCGGCGAACGTGGTGGCCGGGGCGAGGACGACATGCACCTGGACGAACCGGCTCGGGCCCGACCGGCGGGTGCGCAAGTCGTGCCAGGAGACGAGGCGCGGCCCGAAGCCGGCGAGGACGGCCTCGATGCGCTCGACCTCCTCAGCCGGGAGCGGTCGGTCCATCAGCTCGTCGATCGCCTCTTTTCCGACCCCGAACACATCGCGGACCATCAGCGCGCTGACGACGAGCGAGGCCGCAGCGTCGGCCTGCGCCCAGCCCGTGAAGCGGGCGACGACCAGCCCCACCAGGACGGCGCTCCCGGAGAGCAGGTCCATCCGGTAATGCACCGCGTCCGCGCGCAGCACGAGCGACCCCGTGCGCGTCGCCGCGCGCTCCAGGAACGTGGAGATGCCGAGCGACCCGCACATCGACCCCACCATCACGATCAGCGCCGGGCCTGTGTCCGGGACCGCCCCGGACGCCCCGAGCAGCGAGCGCACCGCCGTGACCGCGATCGTCCCGACCACGACCGCCAGCGCGACCGCCTGCGCGAGGCTGGCCAACGCCTCCGCCTTCCCGTGGCCCCAGGGATGCCCCTCATCGGGCGGCATCGCGGCCTGCCGCATCATCAGCAGGTTCACGCCGGAGACGACAGCGTCGCCAAGCGAGTCGGCGCCCGACGCGAGGACGGCGTGGGAGCCGGTGGTCAGGCCGACGGCGAGCTTCACGATGCCCAACACGAGCGTGGCGCCGATGGCACCCGCGAGGGGGTAGACACCCGCGTTCTTCTCGCTCAACGCCGCTCCAGCCGCCGCCCGAGCGTAACGACGCGCGGGGAGGGCGACGAGGTCGGGCGCGGGCCCGATGCGGTTAGCTTCCCCCGCTCGTGAACATCTTCCTCGTCCCCTACACCTGGCACCGGCACCTCGCGCTGGCGTGGGTGTGCGCGGGAGCGGCGCTCCTGGCGTGGTGGCTCGTGCTCGGCGTCGCGGTCGTGGCGCCGTTCTGGACGGTGGAGTGGGACGGACCGGTGTACCTTGGCGCGGTCGGCGCGGCGGTGGCAGGCACCTCCGTCCTCGCCGAGCAGTCGCTTTCGCGCAAAGCGCTGTGGCGACGCGTGCTGTTTCCGGTGCTGGCGGCGCTGCTCTCGCTCGGGTCCATCGTTGGCAGCTTCTGGATGTGGACGCGGGTGATCGGCCCCCACCTGTTTTCGCTGGATGGCGCCTCGGACCTCGCGGACTCCACGCTGGTGAGCCTCCGCTACCGGCTGCCGGCATGGATGGGCGCCGGGGCCGGCATGGCGTTCGGGCCCACGTTGGTGCGCAAGGGCCGCGGCATCCTCTCGCACGGCGCGGCCGGGGTGGGGTCCGGCATCACAGGCGGGTGCGTGTGGTACCTGTTCGGCTACACGAAGTCGGCGCTCGGGTACTCCGATCTGTACGTTGCCAGCGCGTTCGGCGCGATGGCGATGGGCCTCTCGTTCGGTCTGCTCGCCTGGGGCATCCCGGACGCGCTCTACGCGGGCTGGCTCCGGATCGTCACCGACAACCGCCACGCCCGCCGCATCCCCATCGACGGCCTCGACGGCCGCGCCCGCGAGCGCTTTGTCGGCCACTTTCCCGTCGGCCTCGACCTCTTCCTGCCTGCTGAGGACGGCGTCCTCGAGCTCCACGTGTCCGTCATGGTCAACGCCAAGCAGCAGTACCGCGCGCGCGGCCTCACGCTGGCGCCGACGACCGTCCGCCGGTTCCTGGAGAAGGTCGACCTGCGCTACGACGCCCGTCGCCCGGCCCCCCTCGAAACCGAATTGTCCAGCGGCGACCGGATCCTCTGCGGGCCGCCCGACGACCCCTCGGTCGTGGAATTCCTGATGCTGCCGAAGGAGGAGCGGTGAGCCGGGCCCTGCTCCTCGCCCTCCTCGCCCTCACCGCCTGCGAGCCCTCCCCGCTCGTCGCCCTGCCCGAGACGACCACGCGCGTTGCCGCTCCGCAGAGCCAGAACGAGGGCCAGCAGGAGCTGACCATGCACATCTTCGCGGACCGCGACGAGTGCGCGGGTGCCGTGGACCCCAAGGACGTCGACCTCTGCATGCCGTACGTCGACCGGGCGACGGGCCAGGTCCGCGTGGCCTTCCAGATCCGCGTCGACGGCGAAAAATGGGCGATCCCGCTGCCGGAAGACGGCATCGAGATCTTCCACAAGAAGCACGAGGTCAAGGCCGGTGGCCTGAAGGACTTCTCGGTCGTCCCGCACGACCCGCAGCGTAGCCCGCAGCTCTTTGTCCTCCTCATCGACGGCTCCGGCTCGATGGCGATCGTCGACGATGCCTCCGGCAGGACACGGATGGACAAGTTGAAGGCCGCGCTCCTCGATCCCGACGTCGTCGACGCGTTCTTCCCGACCGGGACCTCGACCGCCGTCGTGCCGCTCACATTCGCGGGCGCCGGCCAGCCAACCCCGCTCGGGGGAAAATGGCTCGTGACCAACCGGAAGGAGTACCGGCAGCTCATCCGCGACACGCTGCAGGTGGGGGCCGGCTACACGTACCTCTACAACGCCGTCGACTTCGGCACGTCCACGCTGTTGGAGATGCCGGAGATCAAGGCCGCGATCGACAACAAGAAGATGCAGCCCACGCTCATCGTGCTGACCGACGGATTCAACGACCAGACCTCGGATGAGACGTGCGGCGCCAACGCCCCCCTGCTCCAGACGCTGCTGAAGAAGCTCGACAACGTGCGCAAGGGCGAGACGGTCAGCATCACGGCGCGCCCGGTCGTCTACACGGTCGGCCTCGGCGTGAAGGCCTGGCGCAACCTGGAGTTGCCGCAGGACACGGACGTCAAGCCGCACGACCTCTGCCGTGCCCTTGCGGATGAGCGCATCGATGGCGACGTGGAGAACCGCGGCGTGGACAACGCCGCGCTCGGCTGGATCGCGCGGACCGGCGGGGGCGCGAGCTACGTGAAGCGCGACGCCGAAGGACTCGCCGAAGCCTTCAAAGCCGCGGCGGCCACCCGCTACGGCTGGTTCGAGGTCCGCTACAAGGTCGACCCCTACTACCTGCGGCGAACCTTCGAGACCAAGGTGCGGCTGACGACGCTGTTCCGCACGGACGCGACCATCCAATTCTCGCCCTCAGGCTGGTTCGACGCCCCGCCCGGCGTCGTCGCAGACGACGGTTGGGCGCGCCCGCCGGTGTTCCGCGCGTCACTCGGCCTCGTCATGCCGGCGCTCGCGCTGTTTGTGACGCTTGGGTACCTGCCGAGCGCGTGGTTCAATGTGAAGCGGGCGCTGTTTGGACGGATGGTTCGGCGACGGCGGAAGTAGGGGCCCTGTCCGATCCCGACTTGTCACGACAATTCCTTGACTCCCCCCCTCCCGGTCCGCTACGCTGCATCACCACCTGGACGGCTGATGCGTTTTCTGTCCCCTTTCACGTCCTCCGTCCTCGCCCTGCTGGCGCTCAGCGCGCTCCCCGCGTGCGTCGGCAAGGGCGGCGGTGACTCCTATAGCGGCTATGACTCGGCCAACTGGCACGATTCCACCAGCCCCACCGACTCGGCCGGCGACTCGTCGCACGACAGCGTGACCGGCGAGACCAACTGCACCGACGGCGTCGACAACGACGGCGACGGCGCCGTCGACTGCGCCGACACCGACTGCGCAGCCGACCCGGCGTGCACCAACGCGAACGTGGAGACCGACTGCTCCGACGGCATCGACAACGATGGCGACGGCAAGATCGACTGCGCCGACTCCGACTGCGCCTCGAACCCCGCCGATTGCCCGGCCCCGTCCGAGAACTGCGACGACGGCATCGACAATGATGGCGACGGCATGACCGACTGCGTCGACCCCGATTGTGCCACGAACGCTGCCTGTGGCGGCGGCACGACCGAGACCGACTGCGGCGACAACGTGGACAACGACGGCGACGGCGCGATCGACTGCGCGGACAGCGATTGCGGCACCGACGCCAACTGCAAGCCCGGCGAGGCCTGTCTCGACGGGGTCGACAACGATGGCGACGGGCTCGTCGACTGCGCGGACCCGGACTGCGCGGCCGACGCAGCCTGCGGCGGATCGGGCACGCACGAGGTCTGCATCGACGGCATCGACAACGATCTGGACGGCAACGTCGACTGCGCCGACTCCGACTGCTCCTCGGACTCCGCGTGCGGCGGGAAGACGACGACCGGTGAGGCCTGCGCGGACGGCATCGACAACGATGGCGACGGCGCCATCGACTGCGACGACAGCGACTGCGCGACCGACTCCGCCTGCTCCGGCTCGAGCGGCCCGAGCCCCGAGCTCTGCTCCGATGGCATCGACAACGACGGCGACGGCCTGATTGACTGCGACGACTCGGACTGCACCACCGACTCTGCGTGCGGCGGGACAGCCACCAGCGGCGAGAATTGCATCGACGGCGTCGACAACGACGGCGACGGCCTCATCGACTGCGACGACTCCGACTGCAACACGGACTCGGCCTGCCGCGTCTCCAGCGGCACCGAGTCCTGCGCGGACGGCATCGACAACGACGGGGACGGCTACGCCGACTGCCTCGATTCGGACTGCGCGACCGACTCGGCCTGCGGCGGGACGGCCACCGGCGAGGCGTGCGCGGACGGCGTCGACAACGACGGCGACGGGCTCATCGACTGCGTCGACCCCGACTGTGCGACGGACTCTGCCTGCGGCGGAACGGCGACGGCGGAGGACTGCGTCGACGGCGTCGACAACGACGGCGACGGCCTGATTGACTGCCTGGACTCCGACTGCGCGACCGACTCCGCCTGCGGCGGGGCCGCGGCTGGCGAGAACTGCACGGACGGCATCGACAACGACGGCGACGGGCTCATCGACTGCGCCGACGAGGACTGCGATCTCGACTCCGCCTGCAGCACGGCGAAGGCCGAGGACTGCACGGACGGCATCGACAACGACGGCGACGGCGCGATCGACTGCGCCGACACCGATTGCACAGCCGACGCCGCGTGCGGTGGCAGCAGCACGCCCGATGAGGTCTGCGGCGACGGGATCGACAACGACAGCGACGGATTCGTCGACTGCGCCGACTCCGACTGCGCGACCGACTCGCGCTGCACCTCGGACACCGGCATCCCGGTCGAGGACTGCAGCGACGGCGTCGACAACGACAGCGACGGCTTCATCGACTGCCTCGACCCCGACTGCGTGGCCGACGCCGCCTGCTCGGGGACTGCGCCGGACAGTGGTGACAGTGGCGACACGGGCGTCCCCCTCGGCACCCCCGAGGACTGCTCCAACGGCACGGACGACGACGGCGACGGCGCCATCGACTGCGTCGACACCGACTGCACGTTTGACCCGGCCTGCACCAGCTCGGGCTCGGACACCGGGGACACCGGCGTGCCCCTCGGCACCCCCGAGAACTGCGCCAACGGCACGGACGACGACGGCGACGGCGCCATCGACTGCGTCGACACCGACTGCACCTTTGACCCGGCGTGCACGGGCTCCGGCTCGGACACCGGGGACACGGGCGTGCCCCTCGGCACCCCCGAGAACTGCGCCAACGGCATCGACGACGACGGCGACGGCGCCACCGACTGCGTCGACACCGACTGCACCTTCGACCCCGCCTGCAGCAGCTCCGGCTCGGACACGGGCATCCCCCTCGGCACCCCCGAGAACTGCTCCAACGGCATCGACGACGATGGCGACGGCGCCACCGACTGCGTGGACACGGACTGCACGCACGACGCCGCCTGCTCCGGCTCGCCGCCCGACTCCGGCTCGGACACCGGCGTCCCCCTCGGCACCCCCGAGAACTGCTCCAACGGCATCGACGATGACGGCGACGGCTTCATCGACTGCACCGACACCGACTGCACAGGCGACCCGGCGTGCTCCGGCACGCCCCCGAGCGGCGAGAACTGCCACGACAGCATCGACAACGACGGCGACGGCTTCATCGACTGCGCCGACTCCGACTGCTCGACCGACGCGTCGTGCTCGGGCACGCCCCCGAGCGGCGAGAATTGCCATGACAGCATCGACAACGACGGCGACGGCTTCATCGACTGCGCCGACACCGACTGCTCGACGGACGCCTCCTGCTCGGGCACGCCGCCGAGCCCCGAGAATTGCCACGACAGCATCGACAACGATGGCGACGGCTTCATCGACTGCGCCGACTCCGACTGCTCGACCGACGCGTCGTGCTCGGGCACGCCCCCGAGCGGCGAGAATTGCCATGACAGCATCGACAACGATGGCGACGGCTTCATCGACTGCGCCGACTCCGACTGCTCGACCGACGCGTCCTGCATCTAGGCGGGCCCGCGCCCGGCTGGCTCAGCCCGCCGTCTGGGGCTCCGCGCAGAACTGCAAAAGCGCCGCGTAGACGGCCGGGTGGACCTGCAATTCGTGGTGGCGCACGCCAGGGAAGCGGGCCGTCCGGACCGCACCCGCGCCCCGAAGGGGGCCGCCCTCCGCGCTGGTGACGGGGACGAGCAGGTCGCCGAGCACGCTGGACACGGCGCTGTCAGGGTCACTGGTCGCGGAGCCGGCGTAGAACGCGTAGGCGATCCCGGGGAGGAGCGGGAGGTCGACGGGCGCGACGGGCGCGGCGGGCGCGTCCAGATCGCGGTCGCGCCAGTCCGCGTCGGCGACGTGGCCGTGGCGCAGGTCCTTGATGCCGTGGCTGCGCGCCCGGAGGATGGCGGCGGGGATGCGCGTGCCGGGCAGGTCGACGGCGTGCAACGCCCCCGCGAGCGCATGCCCGAAGCGCTCGAGCGGCGCGCCGTGATGCGGGGAGCCGATGCACACCAGCCGTGTCACCACGCCGAGCCAGGTGCCGTCGCCGACCTGCTGCGTGGCGCTGCGGGCGACGAGGCCGCCCATGCTGTGTCCGATGAGGACCAGCTCCTCGACCTGCCAGTCGGCGACGAGCCTTTCCAGCGCGTCTGCGAGCGCGCGCCCGCTCTGCGAGACGTGGCGGCCGGTGTTGTAGCGGACAAAGACAGGGACCAGGCCGGTGTCGCGCTCCAGGAGCGTCCCGAAGTTGGCGGCGGGATCGCCGAGCAGCCGGTCGGCGTCCAGGCACCACGACCACTCGGTCGTCGCCAGGCCATGCACGAAAACCGCGACCCGCTTCGCGGGCCGGCTGGGCAGCCGCATCGAAAGGCCAAGATCCAACGGGTTCCTTCGCGTTCGGAGGTGATCGCCGACAACGCCGTTTACAGCGCCAACCAGCGCGTCCGCCATCCAGGGGCCCGTCGTCATCACGTCCGCGCGCATGGCGACGGGGTCGTCCCGGCGTGGCCCCTGGTCGCCGGCGATGGCCTCGGCGGCATCGATGCCTGCGTCGCTCGCCGCCTCGACCGCCCGATTCACCGCCTTCACCGTCAGCAGCACGCCGTCCGTCGCCAGCTTTCGCGCCGCGTTCACCAGCGCCGTCGGCTCGCCGAGGCCCGCGGCCGTCGCCACGCGCTCCACCGCCCGCCCCGTCGAATCGTGCCCGACCCCCACGAGATCCGTAGTCGCGCTCACGGCGTCGTGGACGAGGGACTTCAGGCCGCGGAGGCGGAAATTTTTCATGGCGGAAGGGTAAGCACGGCAGCGGTCTGCGGGGGCAGCGAGGCGAGCGAGGCCAGCGCCCGCGGCACCTCGTCGCCCTCGACCGGCCCCGAGTGCCCGAACGCGAGCCCGACGATCGGCGCCCCGGCGAGCCGCGCGGCGAGGCCGGCCACCGACTGGCGGTTCAACGTGGTGTCGTCACTGAACACCCACGGGGCGGTCCGCAGCGTGCCGTCGGCGTTCGCGGCCAGGGCGTCGCCAAAAAACACGGCTCCTGGCCGCTCGCCGGTCGAGACATCGAACGCCGCGCTGCCGGCGGTGTGGCCGGGGATCGCGTAGGCGCGAACCACGAGCGCTCCGACCCGGACGATCTCGCCGTCAGTGAGCGGGTGTCCAACGTGGACGGCCTGCGCCGTCGCGCGGCCGAGGAGGCGCGGGATGGGCCCGTGCGCGGCCTCTGTCCCCTCGATCAAGCCCACATCGCCGGGCATCGCGTAGACCGTCGCCGCCGGGAAGTTGTGGCAGGCGCCGGTGTGGTCGCGATGGCCGTGGGTGAGGAAGATCGCCTTGACCGCCGCGCGCGTCAGGCCTTGAGCGGCGAGCTCCGCGTCGATCCGGGCGCCCGCCGTGTCGGCCCCGCAGTCGATGAGGACGACGTCGGTGGGCGACGCCGGGAGGACGTAGAGGTTCGCGACCCCGTCGACGAGCAGGCGCCCGCCTCCGAGAAGGTCGGTGCCGTCAACGGCTGGGCGCAGTCCGACGAAGCCGGAGGCGACGAAACCGAGGGCGCCGAGGAGGACCACGAGGAGGACCGCGAGGGCACGGGCGATGCGCTTTCGAGTCATGCGGCCTCCGGAGCCGTTGCGAGCGTATCCGGGTCCATCAATCCGACCGCAGCGCCTCGACCGGATCGAGCTGGGACGCGCGCCACGCCGGGTAGATCCCGAACGTCAGCCCGATCACGGACGAGAAGACGACGCTCAAGATCAGCGACCACGCCTCGACCTGGAACGGCCAGACCGTCACCCACTTCGTGAGCGCCCACGACCCGCCTCCGAGCGTCAGGAGCGCAAGCGCAAGGCCGACAAACGCGCCGCAGAGCGTGATCATCACGGTCTCGGAGATGAACTGCTGCAGGATGTCCGCGCGCGTGGCGCCAACCGCGCGCCGCAGGCCGATCTCGCGCGTGCGCTCCACGACGGTCACCAGCATGATGTTCATGATGTTGATGCCGCCGACGATCATCGAGAAGAACGTGGTCAGGTACAGCAACGCCTTGATCGTCTTCATGATCAGGCTCTCGGTGGAACTATCGTTCTCCACACCGGCGAATTCCCAGCTCTTCACGGAGCGGTTGCGAAACAGGATCGCGTCGAGCACGCTGCGCGTGGCCAGCGCATAGTCCTTGATCAACCCCTTGAACTCCGACGGCGGCGCGACCTTGACCACGATGTTGGACGGCCGGCGGGAGGGGTCGAAGTTGAGCTGGTACGTGCGCTGCGGAAAGAGCACGCGCTGGTTCCAGCTCCACGGCCCGCCTGGGCCCATGTCCGCCTTCGCGGCCAGGATCCCGACGACGGTATACGGCTGTCCCTCCACGCGGACCTGGTCGCCCACCACCGGCAGCCCCTCGAACGCCTTTGACCCCAGGATGACGACCTTGCGCGCCTCGTCAAGCTCACTCTGGGTGAACTCCCGGCCTTTCTCCACGCTCAGGGTGTAGACCCCGAGGGTCTCTGGCCCGACGCCGATGGTGAACGGGTCGTAGTCCTTCTCCTTGAATCGGGCGTTCCGGTCGCGCATGCCGTAGGTCGCGGTGACGGACGTCCCGGACGACAGCAGCGTGGAGTCGGCGATCGCCTCCTGGTCGCCGTGCCGCAGCCGCTCGGCGTCCGGGTTGTTCTGCATCACCTCCCAGTCGTTGGACACGGTGATGACGTCGTCGCCCGTCGCCTCCGCGCTCGTCGACCGCAGGATGCCCTGCCCGACCTCCAGCAGGCTCGCCATGACCACGAGGCTCCACACCCCCACGACGATGCCCGAAACCGTCAGCAAGAACCGGACTTTTTGCGTCCGGAACAGGTCCAGCGTGGCCCGGAGCGAGGCGATGATGGAGCCGATCATACGCGCCTCAAGCACTCGACAACGTCGAGTCGGGCGGCGCGCCAGGCCGGGACGGCACCAAAAAGCAGGCCGATGCCGCTGGTCACGCCCAGCGACATCGCGACGCCAAGCGTGCTGATGGTCCCCTGCCAGGTGCTCTGGACATGCTGGATCCCGAGGTTCGTGGCCACGGTTACCGCGAGTCCGGCGACAACGCCGACCACCCCGCCCGTCAGCGACAGCGTGCACGCCTCGATCAGGAACTGCCAGAGGATGTCCGAGCGCGAGGCGCCAAGCGCCTTGCGGATGCCGATCTCCCGGACCCGCTCCGTCACCGAGACCAGCATGATGTTCATGACGCCGATGCCGCCGGCGAACAGGCTGATGCTGGCGATGAGCGCCACGATCATGTCGAGCACGCGGAAGAACGTGTAGAACTGGTTGAGGAAGCCGGAGAAGTCGATGGACTGAAAATCCTGGACGCCGTTGTGGTCATTCAGCAGCGTCGCGTTGCCCATGGCCACGCTCGTGGCGTTGTACTGGGCGTCCGTGGTGAGGGCGACGAAGAACCGGGCTTGCTCGGGCCTTCCGTCGCGCTTCTCGGCGGTGAGCTGGGGGATGAAGACGCTGGTCTCCCAGGAGAACCCAAAATGGATCCCCATCATCTCGCGGCGCTCCAGCACGCCCGCCACGACGTAGGGGCGCTGGCCGACGAAGATCGTCTGGCCGACGACGTCGTCGAGGGTCTTGTCCGGGAAGAGCGACGTGGCGAGGGGCTCGGTCAGCACTGCGACGCGGTGGCGCTCCAGCCCGTCCTCGTCCGTCAGCGCGCGCCCGTGCGCGACCTTCCAGTTCAGGATGCCGAGCACGCCGCTGCCGACGCCAACGATGTCGGACTTCTGGCGATTGTCGGCGACCGCCCAGATGGACTCGGTGCCGTAGGTCGACTCGCCGGCGACGGACGCGATGTACGGGACGGCCTTGAGCGCCGCCAGATCGGCGTCCGTGAAGCCACGGTCGTACCGTGCCTTGTCGCGGGCGGACGGCGCAACGTCGTCATTCGGGATCCACAGCACCATCCGCGCGCCGCCGATCTGCTCGATGGCCGCCGACAGCGTCTTCTGGCCGGACTGCGCGAGCGAGAGCATCACGACGATGGAGAACGCCCCGATCGTCACCGAAAGCATCGTCAGCACCGTGCGGAACAGGTTTCCGCGCAGCGTGCGTAGGGCGAGGAGCGCGGTCTCGATGATCACGTCGGGGCCTTCATCAATCCATCTTCGCGCTCATGTCCTTCACCTCGGCCTCTGCGTAGAACTCGTCGCCCTCGTGCAGGCCGCCCGTGACCTCGACCTCGCGATCGCTGCGGTGCCCCACGGTGATCTGCACCTTCTCCTTGCCTTTCGCGTCAGCCGCGACCGCCTTCTCCGCAGTCGTCTTGTCCGCGAGCGCCTTCGGGTCCATCGGCTCGCCGACGGGCGCTGGCGCGACCTCCGCCACCTTGTCGGCCCCGCCCGCGGCTGTCGCCGCGTCGTCCGCCTTCTTCTTGTCGGCGTCGACCTCTGCCTTCGGCTTCACCAGGTAGACGTAGGATTTTCCCTTGTCCTCGAACACCATCTCGGCCGGCAGCTTGACCACGTTCGGGAACGTGCCGACGTCGATGCGCACCTCAGCCGTCATCCCCGGCTTGATGTTGACCTTGGCCTTGGACGGGTCAACCTCGACTTTTACCGTGAAGACGTCGATGCCACGCGTGAGATCGGTGTGTCCGGCGGCCGCGATCTGGCTGACGACGCCCTCGACTTCCTCGCCCGGGTACGCGTCGAGCAGGATGCGCGCGGTCTGCTTCTCCTTGACCTTGGCGACGTCGACCTGGTTCAGGTCGATCTCGAGGAGCAACGTGTCCATCTGCGCGATCGTGAGCTGGGGGACGCCGTTGACGGTGGCCGTGATGCCCGCCGTGACGACCTCACCGACCTGCACGTTTCGGACGATGACGACGCCGTCGATGGGTGCCGTGATCTTCGTGTAGCTGAGCTGATCCTGTGCAGCCTGGAGCTGCACCTGCTGGCTTTCGATGTTGATCTTCGCCAGCTCCACCTCGCGCCGGGCCACGTCGTACTCGGCCGCGGAGATCCCGCGCGTCGCCAACGCCGCTTCCTTGCGCTGCCGGTCAACCTCGGCGTTCTCGGCCTGCAGTTGCGCCTGTTTGAGCGCCACGCGCGCGAGGGCGACGTTGCGCGCGTACTCGGTGTCGAGGATCTCGTAGAGCAGATCCCCCTTTTTCACCGCCTGCCCCTCCTTCACGTACACCGCGAGCACCTCGCCCGAGACCTTGGACTTGATGTCGACGTTGAAGCTCGGCGTGATCTTGCCGGCCTCCGAGACCACGTCGGTGAGATCGCCACGGGTGACCGTGCGGATCAGGTTCTGGTCGAGCTTTTCGTCGCCGCCGCCGCCGATGCCGCTGCAGGCGAGGACGGAGACGAGGAGGACGAGCGCTGCGGGGAGCGCCGCGATGGAGGTCGGGCGCCGATGGGTGGCGGTCGTCATGGCGTTCCTGCAGGTTGAATCACGTCAGTTCCGAGTAGCCACCGGAGATCGCACTCCGCAGTGGCGAGCTGCACGCGCAGGCTGGCGCCCTGGGTGCGGGCCGAGCGAAAAGCCGCTTGCGCGTTGAACAAGTCGAGGATTGCCGCCGAGCCCTGGCCGTAGAGGCCCTGGACGATCTGCAGGTTGTCGCGGGCGAGCGCGACCTGCGCGTCCACGAGCGGGGCGCGCTCACGAAGCTGGGCGACGTTGGTCGCGGCCTGCCGCAGATCGGCCGCAAGCTGCGCTTTTTCGCTGTCCGTGCCCCTGTCGACCTGCTCCGCGCGCAGCCGCGCCTCCGCGACGGCGTCCCGCACCTTCCAGAGATTGAAGGGGTTCCAGGTGAGCTGAAGCCCGACGCTGGCGGTGAGATCGGGGCCGAGGCTGTCGGCCGTCAGCGGCGTGCCCGTGACGCCCGTGCCCGAGGCGGCAGCGCTCGCCGTCCCGGTCAAGCCGATCTGGGGCAGGGCCGCGCTCTGTGCGGTGCGGACGGCGTCGTCGGCCTCCCGCGCCTCCAGCGCCTGCCGCTTCAATTCCGGTCGCGCGGCGATGGTCGCCTCGTCCGCGCGCACGGGATCGGCGGAGGGCGCGGGCGGATCGTCCGTGAGCGTGATGGGCCCGCCGTCCAGGTGGAGCAGGCGGATCAGCTCCTCGTCGGCCTCGGCGAGCGCGGCCTTGTCCTCAACCAGCGCCTCCTGCTGGCTGTAGAGGTCGACCTTGGATCGGTTCACGTCGATCCCCGCCGCCAACCCCGCGTTCGCCTTGGCGACGATGACGTCGAGCGACTGCTGCGTCAGGTCCAGGCCCTCCTGCGCCGCGGCGATCTGCAGCTCGTAGCCCTTGATGTTCCAGTATGCCGTGTACGTCGCCCTGACGAGTGATCGCGCGCTGATCGTCTGGTCCAACGCGGCGATGTCGTTGGCGGCGTCCGCCGAGTCGATCGCCGCGCGGTAGGCGCCGCCCGCCCAGATCGGCACGCCGACCGTGGCCGTGCCACCCCAGTTGGCGTCCGCGCCCGTGTAGCCGTCCTGCTTCCAGGGCTTGGTGACCCCGAGATCCCCGCCGCCCGTCACAGCAAGCTCGGCGGTGAACCGGTCGAGTCGGGCCCGGCGTGCGTCGATGGCCGCGATGGTCTGGCCGAGCTTCGCGCTCGCGAGATCCGGATTTCGCGCCACCACCAGCGCCAGGGCGTCTGCGAGCGAGAGCGCCTGCGGATCGGCGGCGAGCGCGGGCGAAACGGCGAGGGCCGAGGCGAGCAGGACACCGATCATCGCGCCTCCGCCTGCGTCGTGCGCGCCATGAGCACCTCGCCCGGCGTGCCGTCCGCCACCACCTTCCCATCGCGAACCAACACAACCCGACGAGCGCGAGCAGCGACGTCCGGCTCGTGCGTCACCAGCAGGACCGTGAGGCCCGAGGCGTGCAACGTGTCGAGCAACGCCAGGATCTGCCGGGTCGTGTCCGTGTCCAGCGCGCCCGTGGGCTCATCCGCGAGCAACAGGCGCGGTCGGGTGACGAGCGCGCGCGCGATCGCCACGCGCTGCTGCTGACCGCCCGAGAGCTGGGTCGGGCGATGCGTGAGCCGGTCGCCCAGCCCGACCTGCTGCAGCGCCTCCGTCGCCCGACGCCGCCGCTCCCCGCTGCCAACCCGTGCGTAGACCAGCGGCACCTCCACGTTTTCAAGCGCGTTCAGCCGCGGGAGCAGGTTGAAGCTCTGGAAGACGAACCCGATCTTGCGATTCCGCAGGCCGGACAGCTTGGCATCGCTCATCGCGCTCACCTGCTCGCCGTCGAGCCAGTACTCGCCCTTCGTCGGCCGATCGAGCGCGCCGAGGATGTTCATGAGCGTCGACTTGCCCGAGCCGGACGTCCCCATGATCGCCGTGAACTCCCCCTCAGCGACCGCCAGCGAGAGATCGTTCAGCGCGTAGAGGGGCTCACCACCCGAGTCATAGATCTTCGAAATGTGCTCCGCGGAGAGCAGCGGGCGGTCCATCCGGGGGCTCCGTCGGCGGGGGTTCGCGGCGCAGACCGCGCCGGCCGTGTAGATAGCCACGGTTCGGCAGACGGCGACCCCGGGGCCTACGCCCCGAGACGACTCGTCACATCACCGATGCGGGGCACCCGCGGCCGGACTAGCTGCCCGGCGTGAAGTTGACGCCCGTCAGCGTGTCGCCATCCGAGACGCTGGTCGGGTTGCCCGAGTAGTTCGCGGAGATGCCGGAGGTGTGGCTCCCGTCCGGATCGACGAACATCGTGAGGCCGATGCTGGTGGAGGTCCCGATGCCGATGCTGGCCGAGTAGTTGGACGCGACGTTGTTGGACGACGGGCAATCCACCGGGGCGCTCTGGATGGGAACGGCGCCGTTCGGGTAGTCGGGCGAGCCATCGCCGAGCAGGTCCGCGGCGTCCCAGGTGTTGAGCACGCAGCTCCCGGAGCTGCTCATCGTGCCGGTGCCCTTGTAGGTGATTGTGCCCGACACCGAGATGCCCGTCGAGGTGGTGTCGGTATCGGTGTCCGTGTCGGTATCGGTGTCCGTGTCGGTGTCCGTATCGGTATCGGTGTCCGTATCGGTGTCCGAGTCGGTGTCCGTGTCCGTGTCGCCGCCGCCGGAGTCCCCGAGGGCGAGCGGGTAGCAGACGCCGTCGTCCGCGCGACCCATCGACGGACCGCAGGGTCCGAGGCCCGAGTCAGCGGAGCCGGTGCAGGCAGTGAGCAGGAGAAGGGCGAGCGAGAGGGATGGAAGGGTGTTCATCCCGCCAGTATAACAAATTCTCGTCGCGGGGGGAACGCTCGTCTTTTTTTCGTGAACCCTTCTACGGCGTCGTGCCGACCGCCTTCTTCACCACCGGCGCCAGCAGCGTCGCCATCGCCTCATGCCCGTCCGACGAAAAGTGCACGCCGTCGATGAACAGCACGCGCGAGGGTGCCGGCGCCGTCGGGTCTGGCGGCAGATCGTGCTCTGCGTCCACAAAGTACGCGCCCTGTTCCTTGGCAACGCGCTGCACAGCGTCCTGCGCTGCCGTTGGGGCCCGCAGCGCCCGCCGGTCCTCATCGCGCGCCTCCCGCAACAGCGTCGCCGCCTTCGCCGGATCCGTCGCCATCGCGGCCATCGCCGCCTGGTAGACCCGCTGCGGGCACACGTCGCCGTTGCAGCTCTCCTGGCCCGGCATCTCAAAGAGGTCGCTGACCGGCGAAACGAGGATGACGGGAACGTGCGCCCGGGCGCCCGCCCACGCGACATGCCGCAAGTTCGCCTCAAAGTAGCGAAGCGCAGCCTGCCAGCGCGTGTCGTCCATCATCGGCATCTCCTTCTCCTGGCCTGGCGCCGTGTGCGCGCGCGGGGAGCCTTCGATCGGGGCGATCAACCGGTTGAGCTGCACGAAGATCTGGAAGCGCTCCAGCGCGGCCCGGCCGTGCGCCTCAATGCCGCCGGAGAGCGTGCCGTACCGTGCCTGAAAGAACGCATTTCCAAAGTCGTTGTGCCCGTCGTACACGATGATGCAGGACCAGCTCCATTTCAGGAGCTGATCCGCGATGGCCACCGAGTCGAAGCTGTCCAAGCCCGGGGACCCGAAATTGATCATCTCGACCCCCGTCTTCTGGCTGAGAAGCGCCGGAAATTCCTGGTCCGGGCCGAGGTTCCGACTGCCACCGTGCACGCTGCTCCCGCCGAGGACCGCGCACCGTTGGCTGTCGGTGTGCTTGGGGAACGGGGCCGGCGGGCTCATGTCGATGTAGGTCGTGGAGACGGACTCACCGTTGGTCGAGAAGTAAGTCGAGTGCGCGCCGAGGGCGGCGTAGACCCGGACCGGCGGCGGCGGCGGTCCGAGCGCCAGACGCAGCGCCCCTTCGACGATTTCGAGGATGACGAGCGCTGCTACGAGGCCGAAAGCGGCTTTTCGGGGCCAGGTCCGCGGAGGCCGCGGGCGTGCGACGGGGTCGGACACGTGCGGACGAGGGGACGGTCGGGCGACGCCAGGATTCGTCGCATCGTCGGACGACACCGCCGGGGGCGGCGTGCGGCGGCGCGCCCACCACAGCCGCGCGCCAGCCAGCCCCAGGAGCGTCAGCACCGACGCTGCGACGACGCCGAACACGGGCCGCCCCCCCGGGGGCGCCCCAGGGGGCCCCTCCTGAACCGCGGCCGCGGAGCCGTTCGACGAGGCCGGCGGGGCGCTCGGCGCCGACGACGGCGTCCACGGCGCAAGCTCGGTCTGGGGCCCGCCCACCTGCCCGCCCATCTGACCGCCCATCTGACCGCCGCTCGGCCCGCCCATCTGGCCACCCATCTGGCCACCCATTTGGCCGCCCATCTGGCCGCCCATCTGACCGCCCATCTGACCGCCCATCTGCCCTCCGGCACCGCCCCCATCGGACCCCGACGGCCCCAGGGGCGCGGCCCCCACAGGCGCAGGCGTCAGCGTCCCACCCGCGCCGAGGTCGAGCACCACTGCCTTCTTGCTCTCGGCGGAGATCCCCGTGAAGTCCGCGGATCCCTTCCAGGTCTGGCCCCCGGAGTGCAGCGTGATGACCTGGGTTCCCGACTCCTCGGGCAGGACGACGGCGTAGATGCCGTCCCCGGCCTTGAAGTCGGGCTGCTTGCCGTCGTCCGTGGCGCTGATCGCGGTCGCGCCAACCGTTCCGGTGATGGAGGGACCGGTCGCGAGATGCCCGGAGTCATCGAGGAGCATCAGCGCGCCACCCGGGATCGGGTTGGCAGCCAGCGCCGGGCGCGCCAGAACCAGCAGGGCGAGGACGCCGGTTGCATGGCGCGACGAGATGGGACGCATGGGGAGCTCCGCGCCACGCGTTAACCCGGGACGCCCCTTGGAGGTTCCGCGCTTCCCGGCCGACGGCGGGCGAGGTAGCATGGCGCGGTGCCGTCCCCCGTCCCCGCCGACCCCCTCGCCTCAACCCGCATCCTCGCGGTGTGCCTCACCCTCCTCGCCGCCGCGCTCCTCCTGTCGCCGGTCCTCTCGGACCCGATCCACCTCGCCCTCGGGGTGGGCGCCTCCGAGGGCCCCTCGCACCTCTGGGGACTGTGGACGACCTCCTCGCACATGTTCCCGAACGGCCCTTTCTTTCGTGGCGCGGCGCTCAATTACCCGGTCGGCTACCTCGGCGACCTGATCGACCCTGTCAGCCTCGTCGTGTTCACGCCCGTCTGGTTTCTGTGCGGACGCGGCCCGATCGCCGCGGTGATCGCGTGGAACACGCTGCACCTCGCGACGGTGTGCCTGGCCGGCTGGGGCGGCTGGCGGTTGGGGCGTCGACTTTTCGCCGACCCGGGGCCGACACTGCTCGTGGTCGCGGCCTCGGCCGCCTCACCTTACCTGATGGCCAGCGCAGCGCTGGGGCGCAGCGAATACCTCGCGGGGGCCTGGTACCCGCTGCATCTCGCGTTCCTCCACGCCTGGCTCTCGCCGCAGGGGCGGCGGCGCGACGCCGTTGGCGCGATCCTGACGCTGATCGGCCTCGGGTGGTCGGGATGGACGCTGGCGCTGTGGGTCTCGGTGCTGGAGATCCCCGTCTCGCTCGCGTTTTGCGAGCAGATCGAGGGGTGGAGGGAGCGCGCACGGCGCCTCGGGATCGTCGCCATCCCCGCCATCCTCGGCGTCCTGCCCTTCCTGGCCAGCGTGCTGTGGCTGCATCCGTGGTGGCTCGCCCGGCTCACCCCGGGCCAGTACCCGGGCGTTCCGGCGATGCCCCTGCAGGATCTGTTCCGGTTCCTCCAGAGCTACCCGGTCGGCGGGGGCGTCGAGATCGCGCCGTACCCGGGCACGATCACCGTCCTGCTCATCCTGGTCGCGTTCTGGATTCGGCCCTACGAGGTGCTGCCCTGGCTGATCTTCGCGGGGAGCCTGCTGGTGTTGGCGCTTGGCCCGCAGATCGAGTGGGCGACGACGGGCATGCCGACCTGGCGTGGCGACGCGCCCGTCTCCTGGATCATGTTCTTTGTCCCGACCACACAGGCGATCCAGAACTGGCCCCGCATCGCGGCGCTCCTCGGTGGGCCCCTCGGCGCCGCGTCGGCGTGGGCGGTGGTAGACCCGGCGGCCCGCGGACGCCCCCTGCACATCGTGCTCTGTGCGCTGCTCGGCGCCGGCATCGTGCTCGACCACTGGAGCTGGGGGGAACGCAGCACCGCCGCTTTCACCGTCACGCCGCCGGACGACGTCACCCAGGCCCTCGCAGGCATTCCCGCGGGCCCGATCCTGGAGCTCCCGGTCGATGCGTCCAGCCAGGAGCCGCAGCTCGTGGTCTGGGAGGATTTTTCGCTGCTGTGGCAGCTCCAGCACGGCCGGCCAAGCAGCGAGGTCCCGTCGCCGACCACCGCCGCCGCGTACACCATCTCCGTGCTGGCCTCCTCGCTGCAGTCTGGCCGTCGCCCGAGCGCCTCCCCGTGCGCGGACAGCGAGCAGTCTCGCCTTTACGACGCGGGCTTTCGCGGGGTCGTGCTCCAGAAGCGGCGGGTGGCCAGCTCCCAGGGCGACGCGTACGTGGCCGCGATCACGTCCGTGCTCGGTGCGCCCACCGTCACCGCAGGCCAGACGATCGCCTGGGCGCTGGCCGAGGGCGACCCGGTCCCCGCCCGCTGCAAGGCGCCGCTCTCGATGTAGGGGGGCCAATCCGTGCGCTCGGCAAACATAGCGTTCGCATCCACCTGAAATTGCGGCGATGGCTGGTCGGATTGGCCCCCCGCGCGGCGTTCCCCGCACGTTCGG
>CAIMSU010000087.1 GCA_903844155.1 uncultured Pseudomonadota bacterium
CTGGATGCGCTGCGGGTCATGCGGCGGCCGCATTTGCGTGACCGTCGGAGGACGCTCGGGAAAGGCCGATTACTACTACTACGTCTGCGCGACGCGGCAGGACAACCGGGAGAACTGCGCCGGACTGACCGTCCGAGTTGATGTGATGGACCCAGGCCTCCTCGACTACATCGCCAGCGAGGTCCTGACCCCGGAGAACGTCCGCGGGCTGATCGACCGCTCTGTCGTCGCGCTCGCTGACGCGCCCGACTCCATCGCCGACGACCGCGCCGCACTCGAGGCCACCATCGCCGAGCTGGACCGCAAGATCCGCATGGTCGGGCAGTCCGTGATCGATGGCGTCTTCGCTCCGTCCGACGCGAAGGCGCTGAACGCCCCGCTGATCGCCCAGCGCGAGACCGCCCAACTCAAGCTCGCGTCGATGCCACAACGCCGCGAGCTGCCCGCCGTCGAGAAGCTCGACCCCGAGAAGTTCCGCGCCGGCGTGCTCCAAGCCTGGACCGACAAGCCCCTCGAACTACGCCGTGAGGCTCTCGACCGCCTGCTCGAACGGATCACCCTCGACGAGGGAGGGGCCCATGTCCAGTACGCGCTGAAGGACGAGCCCCCGTTTCGTCACCAAGCACCCGATGGCCCGCCGTGGGGTTCATGGGGACAATGGGAGTGCGAGGTGGCCGACGAGGCGGTGAGGCGGCCGAAATGTCGCGCTGAAGCTGCGTTGTAGGCAGGTTCGCTCAATCGTCGGACTCCGAGAGCTCACGCTCGATCTCCTCCACCGAAGGCAGCCCGGCGGCGAGGTTGTCGGGCAGGCTCTCCACGAGCTGCGTCTCCCAGTCGGCCACGCCGATCGGTCGGTTCAGCCCGCGGAGCGCGTACTCCGCCTTGATCCGGTTCTTCCCCCTGCAAAGGAGCAGCCCGATGGTCGGGCCATCGCTGGGATGCCGGACCAGGTCATCGACCGCGGATAGGTACAGGTTCAACTGGCCCACGTCTCCGGCCTCGAACGGCCTCGCCTTCAGCTCGATCACCACGAAGCAGCGCAGCTTCAAATGGTAGAAGAGCAGGTCGATGTAGCAGTCGTCGCCACCCACCTCCAAATGGTACTGCCGCCCCACGAAGGCGAAGCCCGCGCCCAGTTCCAAGAGGAACCGCTCGATGTGCACGACGAGCGCATCCTCAACCTCCCGCTCACTCGCGGCGTTGTGCAGCGTCAGAAAGTCGAACAGGTAGGGGTCTCGCGTCGCCTGCTGCGCGAGGTCCGAGGCGGCCGGTGGGAGCGCACCGGCGAAGTTCGAGATCGCCATCCCCTCCCGTTGATGCAGCCGGGTCTCGATGTGCGTCGTGAGCGTGGCTCGACTCCAGCCCCGTTCGACCGCGCTCGCGGCGTACCAGTGGCGCGCGGGCGCGTCTCGGAGCTTCTCCAGCAGCACGCCGTTGTGGCCCCACGGCAATTCTGCCACAGCCTGTGGCAGAATCTCGGAGTCACCGCGCCATGCAAGGTAGAACGCCCGCATTCGCCACAGGTTCCTCGGCGAGAACCCCTCAACCTCGGGGAACTCCACCTTGAGGTCGAAGGCGAGTAGGTCGATGACGCCTCTTCCCCACCCGTCGTGCTCCTGCCGGCCCACGATGGACCGGCCAATGTCGAAGTACAGCGTCATGACCTCCCGATTTGCCGCGGACACGGCGCGCAAGCGCGCCCGAAGGATGCGTTCCTTCAGCTCCGCGAGAAGCGCGGGATAGCCAAGCGGCAGCGTCGTCGTCAGGCGGTTGGCCATCTTCGCCGCTTATCCCGACCACGCCTACGTCGCAGTGTGCATGGTGCCCGCCGCCGTGTGACGTACCCGAGCATGGGCCGCCTCCTTCTCGACTCCGCTGCCGGACCCCACCGCGTCCCGCTCGGGGCGCTTGAACGCGCATCGGCCGCCCGGCACACATGAATACGGCTGGGCGTGCCCGCCTGCAACGCGCTAACGCAGGGGCATGGCACCGAAATCTGGACGCCGCTCCGAGCGCCCTGTGCCCCGCCGTGCGCGTCCGACCTGTCACCTCCGGCCCGAGTATTACCAAGGATGAAAGCTAATCACTCAGCTCCCGCGCGGGAGATCCTTGACGCCAATCCACGCTATCGGGCACTTGTCCGAAGGCGGGACGCCCTCGTGCTCGCCGCCTTCGCCCTCCAGTTCGCCGTCATCTTCGTACTCGCCACGATGCGGATCGAACCCGACGAGGGTGCCGTGCACATTCTCGGGTTTGGCCTCTCGTTCGAGCCGTTGACCTGGCGCTCGTTCGGTTGGCTTGCGTTCTTCTACGCGCTGATGTTTTTCGGAGCCCGCAGCGGCGTTCAGGCCATGCTCAGCGAGGAGGGCGTGATTCTACTGCACCCCGAGCGGAAGTCGCGCGGGCGGAGGTTCGGCAAGGTGACGGGGCAAGACGTCGTGGAGGATGTTCAGGCGACCGCTCGCGCGTTGGGGCTTCCGACCCCTGATCGCATCGCCGTCGCCGAAAAGCCCGAACCCAACGCCGTCAGCGCGCTGCTCCCCGGCATGGGCGCGGTGGTAACCATCAACTCGAACCTCCTGGAGATCCTGCCCCGTGACCTCGTACCCGCAGTGATTGCGCACGAGGTCGGCCATCTGCGCCGGCGCGACTCGCTCGTCTCTATGGCGCTCGGCGCGCCCGGATGGGTCTCGACGGTTCTCGTCGCCTCGGTGGTGTGGCGGCTGGGCGAGGGCGTCTTCGGGTCAAGCGGTGTTGTGGAGTTCCTCTCCCGCCTGCTATTCGCCCTCCTGCTCTACGGATGCGTGAAACTCGCACTCTTGGGCGTGAAGGCACTGGGCGCCCGCGCCGCCCAGGCAGGCGAGATCATCGCGGATGCGCACGCCGCCGCGCACTGCGGATGGCAGTGCATCGTCAGCGCCCTCCTATTGCTCGGACAACGGCAGGAGACCCTCCGTAATCTGACCGCCGGACTCGCAGACCTGTCGGCGCGGATCGGCGAGAAGGACGTTGAGCGCGACCTCCGCGGCGTTGTCTCACGGTTTCCCCCGACCGGCGTGGACCCCGTGGCCGCTGCCGCTGCGGCGCCCCGGCTCTTTGTTCAGCAGCGCCTGGAGGCTCTACGCGACGGGCTTTGTGTTCCGCTGACCGACGAGGATATAGCTGCTCTCTCGTCAAAGGCGGCCTTTGCGCTTCGGGCAACAACGGCGGAGAAAGCTGCGGAATCGAAGGACGAAGTGCGGCCAGTCCCGGAGGACGCCGACTGGCGGGCCTTCGACGTCGACGCCTCGGGCACGCTGGATGCTGACGAAGCAACCCGGCTGGTCGCGGAGTTGAAGGCGTCACCGGGCAAGCTGCTCTTTCGCCAGGTGACGGCCGTGCACGACCGTTTCGAGGCCCACCCGCCCATCCGGGACCGCGTCATCGCGATCTACAACATCTTCGCGAGCACGAATTGAACCACTGGCTGCGGTTGGATGAACCTTGCCATCGGCGTTGACCGCTTGCTTTCGTCCGACGTTGGCCGCTGATCCCTCGCTGCGGTAGGCTCTCCGGCGTGAATCCTCTCCTCCCTTGGCTGCGCGCCCCCGCGATCCTCACTGCCGTCGGGAGCCCGCTCCGGGTGGACGGGGGGACGGCTCGCGTCCACGTCGTCGTCCAGGGCCACGGCTGGCTGCGGTGCGAGGGACAGACCCTGCTCGTGACCGGAAGCGCCGACGTCACCTTTCCCGCCGACGGGCGCGCGCGCTCGGTCTTGGTCATGTTTCGCGGCCTTCGAGGCACTGTTCGGGCACATGTGGACATTCCGGCGGGCCACGCTCTGGCGACGGCCATCGCCCCCGTCGTCGCGATCACGGTGCCAACCGTGGACGCCGCCGCGCTTCGCCCGGTGTCCTCGGCGGCGCTACGACCTCGACCGGGCGGCAGCTCGGTGCTGCTGCGAGCCGAGCACCTGTCGTCGCCGGCCCCATCGCTCGATCGATCCCGACTCACCCCACCACGTTCAGCCCCGGACCGCCGCACATGAGCAACACCGACGACGAGCTTCTCAACGAGCTCGCGCCTCAGCCGTACGCGGTCGGCCGCGCCACCCGATTCTTCTGGTACTGTGCCGGAGCTGACGCCCGGCTTCTCGCCCGCTGTCCGTATTCGGACCGGGTGAAGTTCGAGGGTGTAGGCGGAATCGTGCTCGCCACCGCCGCGCTCGCAAGCCTGTCGGGGGGCTATGCCTTCTATACCGTGTTCTCGCCGAAGGACGCCACGGCGTTGAGCCAGACGCTTGACCCCCTCACGTTGGCGCTGGCGCTCGTGATGGGCGCTGCCTGGGGCTTGGTGGTGTTCAACCTGGACAGGTTCATCGTGTCCAGCACGGGGAAGGGAGACGGAACGGACGACGTGACCGGCAAGGAGTTCGTGCACGCCCTTCCCCGCCTCATGATGGCGCTGGTCATCGGCATCTGCATCTCCAGCCCATTGGAAATCCGAATCCTGAAGCCCGAGATCGACGCGCAACTGGAACTGGAGCAGAACGACTACCGCGCCAGCCTCGATGCCCAGTCGCGCGAGAGCGCCGACGCGCGCAAGACCGAGTTGCGGGGAAAGATCGAGGCGCAACAGGGGAAGCGCGATGACCGGACGGCATACTTTGAGAAGCGGCGGCTCGAGATCAACGATCAGCGCCGCCTCTTGGAATTGGAGGCGGAGGGGCTGACGGGCAGTGGCTCGCCGGGCCGAGGCCCGGCGTGGCAGGACAAGAAGGAGACCCTCGACAAGCTGGAGGCGGAACTGACCCGCGACCGGGACGCCGACGCCACCGTCGCGGGGGCGGCCGGATCCGAACTCACGTCGTGGAAGACCGAGCTTGACCAGATCGACGCGAAATACGCCGAGGAGCAGGAGAGTCACCTCAAGCAGGCCCGTCATCTCGATGGCCTCCTCAAGCGCATCCTGATCTCTCACGAGATCGGCGGAGCGGTGCCCTGGATGATCATGGCCCTCTTGATCTGCGTGGAGACGTGCCCCATCTTGTTCAAGATGATGCTGATCAAAGGCGTTTACGACTACGCCGACGAGAACGCGAAGCGCCTGATCCTCGCGCGGGTAGGGATCGAGCCTGGAGCAACCGAGTTCCTCGACGGCGGCAAGCGCGAGGTTCGGGCCGACCTCTTCCATCGCCCCGCCGCGACGTTGGAGGAGGAAAAGCGGCGCCTGAGAACGGAAGCCAGGCTCTCGAAGAAGGCACACGAGCGCTTCGAGGAGGAAACGGACGCCAAGATTCAGGCTGACGTCGGCGCATTCCTCGTCGGTGGCGCGAAGCCCCGGGAGTAGCGGTGGCGATTGCAGCTTGGGTGGCGGGCGCGTTCGGCGCCTACGATAGGGAGACCGTCGAACGCCTGCCTTCGGAGGAAGGGCGCCGGATTCTCTTGGTCGGATGCTCGTGCTTGCTGCCCTGCGGGACGGCGGCTGTGGGAGTCGGCTACGCGGCAGACCTCGTTGCGGGAGCGTCATCGAGCAACCTGATCGTGGCCGGGCTCGCGGGGAGCATCGCGGTCTTGGCCGTCGGCAGTCTTCTCAGGATCACGATGGCCGGCAGCGGCATCGCGCCCCAGGTGAGCCCCGAGAACGCTGCTCGGTGGCGTCCGAAGCTGTGGCCGGCGGTGTACCTGGCCTGCTTCGGCGCGGTCCTCGCGCAGCCTCTCGTCGCCCTCGTCCTTTCCCCGCGCCTTGACGGTGAGCTATCCGAGATGCGCGACCAGATCGTGACCATGCACGAGCAGGCGTTGCACAGGTCGGCCGTCGAGCAGCAAGCCGAACTGGCCAGCGAAGTGGGCAACGTCACAGCGCGCCTCTCGAAGGCGGAGGGGCGGCTCGCGCGCGAGCGCGTTGAATTGGCATCCATCCCCGATGCCGTGCAGGCGGCGGGTAACGATGCGGGGGCAGCCCGCGTCATGATGGC
The DNA here is from genome assembly GCA_903844155.1 of uncultured Pseudomonadota bacterium. GTDB lineage: Bacteria > Myxococcota_A > UBA796 > UBA796 > SXON01 > CAIUMM01. The sequence goes on from CAIMSU010000087.1 coordinate 5,957, forward strand.
ACGAGCGGTCCTCGACGACGGGGCTGAAGTCGCGGCGCTCACCAAGGACCTTCGGTCCGCCGCCGATGAACTATCGGCCGTCGAGCACGCCGCCATCGCCGCGCCCGGCGAGGTGCTGGCGTATCGAGCCAATCTGGAACAATGTGCCTTTCTCGCAGATCGAATCCGTTTTGCTTGGCGCCAACCCGTGGTTCCCCTCGTCGTTACGGTCCTGACCGCCCTCCTGACCGGACTGCCTCTGATCCTGCGGCAACGATTCCTCGGGGCGTACGCCAGGGCGCAGCACGCCGCCCAGCGAATCGCCGTGACCAACCACTTTCTACGAGTCGATGCCGCGGTGGACGATGTTCTGGGTCGGCATCCGACCTACGGCGGAAGGCCGCGTGCGCGCTTCGCAGACCGCCCGTTCAACACGGAGCCGCTCGACTTTTTCGGCGCGCGGCTCGGTGTGCCCTCGCCGCCCGCAGCCGTTGACGCGGCGATCGATGAGCTTCTCGCCACACTTCCTGCGGAGTAGCTGTGGACGACCAGGGCTGGATCACCGGGGAGTTCGAGGGCCATTACGCTGGCCTGCCGCTGACCGCTTCCGGCGACGTCCGGGTCTACCGACCGAACATCATCCGAGCCATCATCCGGTCTCCGAAGCGGACGAGCGCGATGATGTCCGCCGACACCGTGGCGGACGGGGAGGAGGACTTCGATGGCCGGCGGAAGCTACCGTTCCATCAGGACCACATCCCCGACGCTGTTGTGGTGTCGGAGTCCGGGGCTGCGGTTCGCGTCGCCTTGGAGGACGTCCACATCTTCGACTGGTACGTTCCGGCTTCCACCGAGGATCACGGTCGGACCTTCGGGCGAATCCAGGGCCGGATGGTGGCCCGTGTAATCAAGCCGGTCATTCTCTCTCCGGCGAGCAATGCAGGGCGGGCGGGATGGTGGACGCGCGGCGGCGACCTGCTGCAGCGGTGGGGCGTCGGCGCGCTGGCCCTCGCGGCGGCCGTCGGATCGATGGCGCTGTGCACGAACCTCGGCTCCCCCTCCGGCCTGGCCTGCCTGTTCGCGTGCCTGGGCTTGTACCTGCTCCTCGGTCGTGGCCGTTCGTCGTTCGCGCGGGCGGCGGGGTGCGGGAGCTCGCTGGCGGCACCGGCCTTGCTGCTCGTGGCTTTGGCGCTGATGTGCGCCCAATTTCGCGGGTTCTCGGGTTGCGGCGCGGGGCACTCCCCAGAACGAACGACCAGCGCTGACGCCGTCCCCGGTGGCGGGGGCACCCTGATCTCGACGGATGCGGCGCTTTCGGATCCGACCGCGTTCTTCGCCACGGATGACCACCGGATATACCTTTCCGAGGCCACGTTGTTCGACTTCAACAGCGCCGACCTGTCGCCAGGCGCTGTCCCCGAGCTTCGCAAGCTTGCTCGCCTGCTTCAGGAGGACCGGACGCGGCGGGTGGTTGTCGAGGGGTACGCGGATAGCATCGGCGAGCCCGCAGCGAACCAGACGATCAGCGAAAGGCGCGCGGAGGCGGTGAGGAGATGGCTGGTGGACAGGTCGGGAGTGAGTCCCGATCAGGTCACGGCGTTCGGACGTGGAAGCGCGAACCCGATCGTGACGACGGGCGGGAGCAGGGACGAACAGCGGGCGAACCGGAGGGTGGAGGTCAGGCCGGTTCCTGCGCGGCGGTAGTCTGGTCGGCGTCGATGCCAAACTCTCTTGCGAGGTTGGTCTGCACCTCGGGCTGCCGGAGTCGGCATCCGGCGATGATCGGCGCAATCCAACCAGGAATGAAGTCGCGAAGTCTGACCGGGGCCCCGTCGGGACGCCGCCAGCGCCACTCGATGCTTCGAACGTACTCCGCCTCGTCCTCCGACGCGGGTAGGATGTCCGCGACCTGACGGCGAGCATAACGCTGGGTTGTTTCATCGACCGTGATGCCGGCATTCTCAACGAACGCTTCTATGCGCTCAGCTTCCGCGCCGACAACAACGCCCGCAGCAACGTAACCGGCTCCGTTTCGGTACAAGTACACGCGATCACCGACGGCGAGGCGCTCGACGATTGCACGGTATCGGCGCCCGCCGCCGGCCTCCCAGAACCCGAATCGCAGCATGTCCCCCAAGGATCTCCCCCCAACGTTCAGGTGCCAAGTCGTTGGCCCTTCCTCGGCTTCGCCTGCGTCATCGTCATCCCCAGCCAACGACTGCGCTGGCAGGTCGAGCTGAACGCAAGCCGCGAGAGCCGCCTTCACCGCTTCAGCGGGTGACAGTTGTGCCTCGACGTAGACGTCGTCGTTTCGTACCGGGATGCCGAACGGTGCCGTCGGCTTGCCGTGATCGGGGCGAAGGGAAATGAAGAGCCGCGAGCGGCCCAGGCGCAGCGGCAGCCTCTCGAACGCCAGCACGCCACGCTCCATTAGCCCAAAATGTGCGCGAACCGGGTCGGAACCTGCCCCCGGACGCCCCTCGCGGCCTCCCGGGGTCTCCAAGCGCCCTTCCGAGCCGAGGGACGCCGTCGCGCGCGCAAGTTTGGTCCTGACCGCGGCTCAGGTCGGGA
>CAIMSU010000088.1 GCA_903844155.1 uncultured Pseudomonadota bacterium
CACGGACGTGACCGGGCTCGTCAAGCTGAAGGAAGGCGTCGAGATGGTCATGCCGGGCGACCGGGTTGAGATGGAGATCGAGCTCATCATCCCCATCGCGATTGAGAAGGGCTTGCGCTTCGCCATCCGCGAAGGCGGGCGCACGGTCGGCGCGGGCGTCGTCGCCGACATCATCAAGTAGCGGGCCTTGCACAAATCGTGCCGGGGCTATAAGGCCCCGGGGATTTTGGTCAGGCAGGTCGCAGCAGCAGGACTATCTTGGAAAACCAGCGTTCTACCATCCTCGTGTTCATCGTCGGCGGCATTGCCGCGGGGGTGTTCGTGTGGCAGTCGACGCTGGCGGTCACCGCGTTCGCAGCGTGGGAGGATCCCAGCCTGGGCGGCGTGCTCAACACCTCAAGCTTCCTTGGCTTTCTGACGGCGATCGGCACGTTCCTCGCGCTCATGCGCGTTGAGCGTGCACGGAACTTCGTCGACTCGGTGTGGGTGCAGCTGTTCGCGGCGCACTGGCCGGGCCGCGAGGAGACGACGAACAACACCGCCGTCGTCGTCGGCGCCACCCTGTTCTTCTCCGCGCTGCTGTCGGTCTACGACCTCGCCTGGGGAAAAATCACGGATTACTTCCTGTATTCTTCTTAGAGCTGACCCTCTACGTGGGCGCGTTGGCGTCCCACCGCTCCTCTTCGACGCTCACGCGTCGCCGTCCCCCGGGAACCCGCATGGCCATGGCCTGGTACGTCGTACACACCTTCTCCGGTTTCGAGAACAAGGTGAAGCTCGCTCTTGAAGAGCGCATCAAGCTTTACGGGCTCGCACCGCGCTTCGGAGCCGTCATGGTTCCGACCGAGCAGGTCGTCGAGGTCAAGGACGGGAAGAAGCGCACCGTTCAGCGGAAGTTCTTCCCCGGCTACATCCTCGTGCAGATGGAGATGGACAACCAGACGCTGCACATCGTGAAGGACACGCCCAAGGTCACCGGGTTCGTCGGTGGCGGGCGCATCCCCCCGCAGATCCCGGAAGAGCAGGTCAAGCGGTTGAGCCAGACCATCGGCGGCGAGGAGCCTCGCCCGAAGCTCGCGGTCAACTTCAAGCGCGGCGACGAGGTTCGCGTGGTCGAAGGGCCGCTCGCGCCAGTCACTGCCAAGGTCGAGGAGGTCAATGCCGCCCGCGGCCGCCTCAAGGTCACGGTCACGTTCATCGGTCGGCCGACCGTCGTCGAGCTTGATTTCACTCAGGTCGAAAAGGTCGGGTAGTCCCGGTTTCCCCCGGGCATCGCCCGCCACCAGTTCAGGTACACCGCCGCAGAAATGCCGGCACACGGAGCAAAGGTCATGGCAAAGAAGGTCGTCAACTCCATCAAGCTGCAGATCATCGCGGGCAAGGCGACCCCTTCGCCCCCGGTCGGTCCTGCCCTCGGCCAGGCCGGCGTGAACATCCCGATGTTCGTGAAGGAATTCAACGCGCGCACCGCCGCTCAGGCCGGCGAAAACCTCATCGTCCCGGTCATCATCACGGTGTTCTCGGACAAGTCGTTCACGTTCGTTGTCAAGCCGCCGCCCACCGCTGTGCTGCTCGTCAAGGCCGCCAAGGCGGAGAAGGGCTCGGGCGAGCCGAACAAGAAGAAGGTCGGGTCGGTCACCCGCGCCCAGGTCGAAGAGATCGCGAAGATCAAGATCAACGACATGAACACCACCAACCTCGCGGCTGCCATGCGCACCGTGGAGGGGACCGCGCGCTCGATGGGCGTGGAGATCTCAAAGTAGGGGCGCGATTCATCGCGCCCAGTCAGCGACTGGACAAACAACAACCTCAACGCGACGGTTTTGTGGGAGGCGTCTATCGACGCCGCGGACCACGCCGCGCACGGAGTCAACTTGGCAAAGCGTGGAAAGCGTTGGAGCGAGGCCCGAAAGGCCGTCGACCCCAACAACCGGTATACGGTGGAGCAGGCCGTGGATCTGCTCAAGGCCAGCGCGAAGACGAAGTTCGACGAGACCGTCGACGTCGCCGTTCGCCTCGGCGTGGACCCCAAGCACGCGGACCAGATGGTTCGTGGCGCCGTTGCGTTGCCCCACGGCACCGGCAAGACGGTGCGCGTGCTCGTGTTCGCTCAGGGCGACGCCGCCCGGGCCGCGAAGGAGGCCGGTGCTGACTTCGTCGGTGCCGACGACCTGATCGAGAAGATCAACACGGAGAACTGGACGGACTTCGACAAGGCCGTCGCCACCCGCGACCTCATGGGCAAGGTCGGAAAGCTCGGGCGCGTCCTCGGACCGCGCGGCTTGATGCCCAACCCGAAGATCGGCACCGTCGTCGGTCCCGAGGCCATCGCTGAGACCGTTCGCGAGCTCAAAGGCGGCAAGATCGACTTCCGCGTTGAGAAGGCCGGCATCGTCCACGCCGGCATCGGCCGCGCGTCGATGAGCGCCGTTGCGCTTCGTGAGAACCTGCTCGCGCTCATGGGCACGCTCATGCGGCTGAAGCCCTCCACCGCGAAGGGTACTTACCTGCGCGGCGCGGCGCTCTCCTCCACGATGGGTGTGGGCATCCGCATCGATCTGAACGACCTCAACCGCCTGGTCGAGGCCTAAGGAGTCATCATGAACCGTACCGAAAAAGCGACGATCGTCGAGAGCTTCGCCAAGAAGACCGGTGGCGCCCCTTTCCTCGTCGTCGCCGAGATTCGCGGCACGACCGTGGCCGAGGTGAACCAGCTTCGCCGCGACCTGGAAAAGAACGGGATGCACTTCCGGGTCATGAAGAACACGCTCGCCAAGCGTGCCTTCAAGGACATCGGCGTGAACGGCCTCGAGCCGCACCTCAAGGGCATGACCGGCGTGTTCGTGTCCGGCCCGGACGCCATCGGCTCCGCGCGCGTGCTCAAGGACCTGCTGAAGCCCCTCGCGACCGTCAAGGTGCGGGCTGGCTATTTTGAGAAGGGCGTCGTCGCCGGGGATGCCGTCAAGGTCGTCTCCGAGCTCTCGACGCGCGAGGAGAGCATCGCCAAGCTCCTCGGCACCCTCCTCGAAGCACCCCGCATGGTCCTTCGCGTGCTCAAGGCGCGCGAAGAGGCCCTCGAGGCCGCTGGCGGCTGATTTTCTGGCGCTTCGGCGTCTCCGCTTTTCGCGCCCCCGGCGCATCCCTCTCACCGATTCTATCGATTCAAGTTCAGGAGTCTCTCATGTCCATCTCCCAGTCCGACGTCGTTGACTACATCAAGAACCTCAAGCTCGCGGACGTCAAGGCGCTCGTCGAGACGCTCGAGAAGGAGCTCGGCGTCAGCGCCGCAGCGCCTGTCGGTGTCGCCGTGGCCGCTGGCCCCGTCGCCGTCGTCGAAGAGCAGACCGAGTTTGACGTGATCCTCACCAGCTTTGGCGAGAAGAAGATCGACGTCATCAAGATCGTGCGCGAGCTCACCCAGCTCGGCCTGAAGGAAGCCAAGGAGCTCGTCGAGAGCGCTCCGAAGACCGTCAAGACCGGCGTCTCCAAGGACGACGCGGCCGCGGCCCGGAAGAAGCTCGAAGACGTCGGCGCCAAGGTCGAGGTCAAGTAGTCTGTCCCCGCGCCGGTCTACCGGACCGGACCGCGCGACCCCCGGGCGTGTTTGCGCCTGGGGGTCCGTGCGGCAATTGTTGTGCCAATGCTCTTGGCAGAACGCGGACGTGAGTTAGCCCCCGCCGCGGGTCCTGACGGGCCGGCTTTTGCCGGAGCAAGACCCGACCTCTCGAGCGCGTGCCCGCATGGGCGTCGCGCACCGTTCGCCCACGCGAACACCCTGTCTCTTCCAAAAAAAAACCGAGGAACGCGTCAGCGCGGTCCTCTGCAGCCCCCGGAGCTCTCCATGGCTAATCTGCTGGCGAATAACTTCAAGTTTCGTCGCTCCTACGCCAAGACCTTGCAGGTCCCGGTCGACAACCTGATCTCGGTCCAGAAGAAGAGCTACGACCTCTTCCTCCAGTCCTCGGTCGCGGCCGAGAACCGCCAGAACGTCGGCCTCCAGGCCGTCTTCAAGTCGGTCTTCCCGATCAAGGACTTCAGCGGCAAGGCCGAGCTGCAGTTCATGAGCTACGAGCTGGACACCCCCAAGTACGACGAGGAGGAGTGCCGCGAGCGCGGCATGACCTACGCGGCGCCGCTCAAGGTCACCGTCAACCTCGTCGTCTTCGAGGTGGACCCGGAGTCCAACAAGCGCTCGATCCACGACATGAAGGACAGCGAAGTCTTCTTCGGCGAGATCCCGCTGATGACGGACAACGGCACCTTCATCATCAACGGCACCGAGCGTGTCGTCGTCAGCCAGTTGCACCGCTCCCCCGGCATCTTCTTCGACAAGGGCCCGGCCAAGACGGGCGGCGCCGGCAAGACGATCTTCACGGCGCGCATCATCCCGAACCGCGGCTCCTGGATCGACTTTGAGTTCGACACCAAGGACATCCTGTTCGTCCGCATCGACCGTCGGCGTAAGCTGCCTGCAACCACGCTTTTGCGCGCGCTCGGGTACAACACCGAGGACATGCTGAACCACTTCTACCAGCGTGAGAAGTACGTTCGTCAGGCCCGTCCCGACGGCAGCATGGGCTGGTTCAAGGAGTCCCCCCTCGACCTCCTGTCCATCCAGCCCGCCCAGGTCCCGGTCATCGACCCGTCCAACGGCGACGTTCTGGTCAAGGAAGGCGGGAAGTTCGGCAAGCCCCAGCAGAAGAAGCTGAAGGCCGCCGGCCTCATCAAGACCGTCTCGGACCTCGTCGACGGCAAGGAAGGCAAGATCGAGGTCGCGACGATCCCGGTGCCGGACACCGAGCTGCTCGGCAAGGTCTGCGCCTACGACGTCGTCGACATGGAGTCGGGCCGCATCATCGTCGAGTGCAACGAGGAGTTTTCGGTCGACCACATCGCGGACATGGAGAAGCTCGGCATCAACGAGGCCGAGGTGCTCTACATCGACGGCAAGTTCGTCGGCGCGTTCCTGCGCGAGACGCTCGCGGTCGACAAGATCGCGACGACGGAAGAGGCGGTCATCGAGATCTACCGTCGCCTGCGCCCGGGCGACCCGCCGAACTACGAAGCCGCTGACCAGCACTTCAAGAACCTGTTCTTCAACGCCGAACGTTACGACCTCTCGCGCGTCGGCCGCAAGAAGCTCAACCACAAGCTCGGCCTCGCGTTCCCCGAGGAGCAGGTCACCCTGACCCGCGAAGACCTCCGCAAGGTCGTGCAGTACCTGATCAACCTCAAGAACAACAACGGCGAGGTCGACGACATCGATCACCTCGGCAACCGTCGCGTTCGCGCGGTCGGTGAGCTGCTGGAGAACCAGTACCGCGTGGGCCTGGTCCGCATGGAGAAGGCGATCAAGGAGCGCATGAGCCTTTCGGAGCTGGAGGCGCTCTCGCCCGCGGACCTCATCAACGCCAAGCCGGTCTCGGCGGTCGTGAAGGAATTCTTCGGTTCCTCGCAGCTTTCCCAGTTCATGGACCAGACCAACCCGCTCTCGGAGGTCACGCACAAACGTCGTCTGTCCGCGCTCGGACCTGGCGGATTGACCCGTGAGCGCGCCGGCTTCGACGTTCGTGACGTGCACCGTACCCACTACGGCCGCATCTGCCCGATCGAGACGCCGGAAGGCCCGAACATCGGCCTCATTGCGTCGCTCTCGACGTACGCCCAGGTCGACAGCTACGGGTTCATCGAGACCCCGTACCGCAGCGTCACCGGCGGCAAGCCCTCGGCTGAGATCAAGTTCTTCTCCGCACTTGACGAAGAACTCAAGATCCGCGGCGAGGACCCCTGCATCGCGCAGGCCACCGCCAAGCTCGACGCCGACGGCCGCATCGTCGAGGACTTCGTCGCTGCTCGTAAGGGCGGTGAGTTCGCGATGGTCGCCCGGGACGCCATCTCGCTGATGGACGTCTCGCCCAACCAGCTCGTCTCCGTGGCTGCCTCGCTCGTGCCGTTCCTTGAGAACGACGACGCGAACCGCGCGCTCATGGGCGCGAACATGCAGCGCCAGGCCGTGCCGCTCATCCGTACCGAGGCCCCGCTCGTGGGCACCGGCATGGAGCGCAGCGTGGCACGGGACTCGGGCGTCACCACGACCGCAAAGCGCTCCGGCCTCGTCGACTATGTCGATGGTGGGCGGATCGTCGTCAAGTCGGACGTCACCGACGAGATGACGAGCGAGGGCATCGGCGACGACGTCGACATCTATAATCTCGTGAAGTTCTCAAGGTCGAACCAGAACACCTGCATCAACCAGCGGCCGGTTGTGCGTGCGGGCGACCGCATCACGAAGGGCGAGGTCATCGCGGACGGTCCGGCGACGGAGATGGGCGAGCTGGCGCTCGGCCAGAACGCGGTCGTCGCGTTCATGCCGTGGCAGGGCTACAACTTCGAGGATTCGATCCTCATCAATGAGCGGCTGGTCGCAGACGACTACTTCACCTCGATCCACATCGAGGAGTTCGAAGTCTCCGCGCGCGACACGAAGCTCGGCAAAGAGGAGATCACCCGCGACATCCCGAATGTCGGCGACGAAGCCCTGAACCAGCTCGACGACAGCGGCATCATCCGCGTCGGCGCGGACGTGAAGCCGGGCGACATCCTCGTCGGCAAGATCACCCCGAAGGGCGAGACCCAGCTCTCCCCCGAAGAGAAGCTCCTGCGGGCGATCTTCGGCGAGAAGGCTGGCGATGTCCGCGACACCTCGCTCAAGGTCCCCCCGGGCGTTGAGGGTACGGTCATCGGCGCGCAGATCTTCGCGCGTGAAGGCGTCGAAAAGGACGCTCGCGCGGCCGACATCGAGCAGTGGCAGGTCGCGCGCATCCATCGCGATCGCGACGAGAAGCTCCGCACGGTGCGAGAGTCGGCGTCTCGCCAGCTCGGGCGCGTGCTCAAGGGCCACAAGGCCGCGGCCCGCATCCTCGACGACGCGACCTCCGCTGAGGTCGTCGCGCGCGGCGAGGCGTTCACGCCCGAAGTGGTGCATCGCCTGACCGTCGACCAGTACGAGCGGATCCAGGTTGACGCCGATCACTCCGTGCAGGACGCGATCTTCCGGCTGATCGACAAGGTTCGCGACAAGGAAGACGAGATCCGCGCCAAGTACAGCGCCAAGATCGAGCGCCTCACCAAGGGCGACGAGCTGGCCCCTGGCGTCATCAAGATGGTCAAGATCTACGTCGCGATCAAGCGCAAGCTGTCCGTCGGCGACAAGATGGCCGGCCGTCATGGGAACAAGGGCGTCGTGTCCAAGGTCCTGCCCGTCGAGGACATGCCGTACCTGGAAGACGGCACGCCCGTCGACATCGTGCTCAACCCGCTCGGCGTGCCTTCGCGCATGAACGTCGGCCAGATCCTCGAGACCCACCTTGGGTGGGCCGCGAAGGGCATGGGCGAGAAGATCGGGAAGATGCTGGAGGAGCACAAGAAGGTCGAGGAGCTCCGCGAGCTCGTCAAGGGCGCCTTCGCTGGTCAGCCTGAGGTCCAGGACTTCCTGAAGACGGCCGGTGCCGACGATCTCCGCGCGTTCTCGGCGAAGTACAAGAAGGGCATCACGGCCTCGACGCCGGTGTTCGCGGGCACCAACGAGCATGAGATCAAGGATGCGCTCGTGCTCGGCGGTCGCGACAAGGGCGGTCAAAGCCTGCTGTTCGACGGTCGTACCGGCGAGCCGTTCGCGAACCGCGTCACCGTCGGCGTCATGTACGTGCTGAAGCTCCATCACCTTGTCGACGACAAGATCCATGCGCGCTCGATCGGCCCCTACAGCCTGGTCACGCAGCAGCCCCTGGGCGGAAAAGCCCAGTTCGGCGGCCAGCGTTTGGGCGAGATGGAAGTGTGGGCGCTCGAAGCCTACGGCGCCGCCTACACGTTGCAGGAGTTCCTGACCGTGAAGTCCGACGACGTGCTCGGCCGCACCAACATGTACGAGAGCATCGTGAAGGGCGAGAACATCCTCGCCGCCGGCTTGCCGGAGTCCTTCAACGTGCTCGTCAAGGAGCTCCAGGCGCTCGCGCTGGACGTGGAGCTGCAGGAGGACAAGGACGCCGCGATGCGGCCGTAGACCCGTCCAGCGGCGGGCTCCTCGTGAGCTCGCCGCCCGCGCGGTCGACTTTTTCGATTTCCACATTCCCTGAACCGCCGAAAGGCGCATTGATCCAGCCCTACGCTCGTCATCGACGTAGTCATCGCTGGTCGATGCGCTCCGCGCCCCGGCAAGCGCACAGCACCCGCGAACCCCGACCCGCTCCGTTTCTCCACTTTGACGCTCAAGCTTTTGAGTGAGGAGTTCTCCGATGAAGGACATCCAGACCGGTTCCGAGAAGCCCAAGAACCCGATCCTCTACACCGCCGTCAAGATCAGCCTGGCGTCGCCGGAGAAGATCAAGGAGTGGTCGCGCGGCGAGGTGAAGAAGCCCGAGACCATCAACTACCGCACGTTCAAGCCCGAGAAAGACGGCCTGTTCTGCGCGAAGATCTTCGGGCCCATCAAGGACTACGAGTGCCTGTGCGGCAAGTACAAGCGCATGAAGCACCGGGGCGTCACCTGCGAGAAGTGCGGCGTCGAGGTCATCCAGGCCAAGGTGCGTCGTGAGCGCCTCGGCCACATCGAATTGGCCACGCCCGTCGCCCACATCTGGTTCCTCAAGAGCCTGCCGAGCCGCATCGGCAACCTGCTGGACGTCTCGCTCAAGGACCTTGAGAAGGTGCTGTACTGCGAGTCCTACATGGTCACGGACATCGGCGAGAGCGACCTGAAGCTCGGCGAGATCCTGACCGAAGAGGACTACCAGGAGGCCATCCGCACCCACGGATACGGCAGCTTCGAGGTCGGCATGGGCGGCGAAGTCGTCCGCAACGCGCTCGAGACCCTCGGGATCGACAAGCTCGCGGTCGAATTGCGCGAGCAGATGCGGAACACCGGCTCCGAGGCGATGAAGCGCAAGCACGCCAAGCGACTCAAGATCGTGGACGCGTTCCTCGCCAGCGGCAACAAGCCCGAGTGGATGATGATGACCATCGTCCCCGTCATCCCGCCGGACCTGCGCCCGCTCGTCCCACTGGACGGTGGCCGGTTCGCCACGTCGGACCTCAATGATCTGTACCGTCGCGTCATCAACCGCAACAACCGGCTCAAGCGCCTCAACGACCTGAACGCGCCCGAGATCATCATCCGGAACGAGAAGCGGATGTTGCAGGAAGCCGTGGACGCGTTGTTCGACAACGGGCGTCGCGGCAAGGTTTTCACCGGTCCGAACAAGCGGCCTTTGCGGTCGCTCTCCGAGATGCTCAAGGGCAAGCACGGTCGCTTCCGCCAGAACCTGCTCGGCAAGCGCGTCGATTACTCTGGCCGCTCCGTCATCGTCGTCGGTCCCGAGCTGCGCCTGCACCAGTGCGGCCTGCCGAAGAAGATGGCGTTGGAGCTCTTCAAGCCGTTCATCTACGCCAAGCTCGAGGAGCGTGGCCTCGTCACCACGATCAAGGCCGCGAAGAAGATGGTCGAGCGCGAGGACAACGAGGTCTGGGACATCCTGGACGGCGTCATCCAGGAGCACCCGGTCATGCTGAACCGCGCGCCGACGCTGCACCGTCTGGGCATCCAGGCGTTCGAGCCGGTGTTGATCGAAGGCAAGGCCATCCAGCTCCACCCGCTCGTCTGCACGGCGTTCAACGCCGACTTCGACGGCGACCAGATGGCGGTCCACGTGCCGCTCTCCATCGAGGCGCAGATCGAGTGCCGCGTGCTGATGATGTCGACCAACAACATCCTCTCGCCCGCGTCCGGCAAGCCGATCATCCAGCCGAGCCAGGACGTCGTCCTCGGCTGCTACTACATGACCCGCGAGCGCAAGTATTCCAAGGGTTACAACTCGATGTTCGAGGGCCCGGCCGAGGTCGAGATGGCCTACGACGCCGGCCAGGTGCACCTGCAGGCGCCGATCTACGTGCGCTTGCCCGCGCCTCCGCTCGACATCCGCATCGTCGAGCGCGTGCCCGATCTCAAGGACGCGCACCTCTTCGTCGGCGTTGACCTGCCGGGCGAGAAGAAGAACGCCTTCAAGTCCCAGGTCTGGCACTTCCACCGCGGCGAGATCCAGAAGTACGACGGCAACTGCGTCATCCCTGAGGTCAGCAGCGTCGGCGGCGACATCGGTGTGAGCATCGACGGCGCGAACATCTCGGCCGACGTGTACGCCTCGTTCTCGTTGTTCCACGACGCGGCAGCCGGAACCACCCCGTCCAACGCCTCGAAGGCAGGTGCTGTCGGTTTCGCGGTCGGCAACGGCAAGGGCGTTCCTGGCCTCGCGGCGGTCGTTCACGGCCCCGGCGAGCAGATCGTCCTCGACGTCGCTGGCCTGACCGTCACCGGCTACCGCCTCCCCGAATTGCGAGGGAACAAGCGCGTCATCGGCCTCATCGCCCCGTCCATGGCGCTCGATGCCAAGGGCAAGGTGCTCGTCGACGCGCGCCTGAACAGCTCGCGCCGGGTCGCGCTCCTCAACGCGGGCGTCTCAGCGCTCCGCAAGGCGTTCGGCGAGGATCTCGTCGCGGTCGTCGCGACCGCCGGGTTCTTCGGCTGGCAGGGCGAAGTGCCGCTCTACACTGACGTTTCGCAGAAGAAGAAGGGCCTCGAAGGCGCCGGCGAGCTCATCAAGACCACCGTCGGCCGCGTCATCTTCTCGCACAACATCGTCCCCGAGAAGCTGCCCTTTTCTCTCGTCAACCGGCCGTTGGGCAAGAAGCAGCTCGGCGAGCTCATCGACCGCTGCTACCGCATCTGCGGCGCCAAGGAGACCGTGCTGATGGCCGACGCGCTCCTGCAGATGGGCTTCAAGCAGTCGACCGTCGCCGGCATCTCCATCTGCATCGACGATATGCGTGTTCCGGCGATCAAGGCCGGGATGTTGGAGACCGCCACGAAGGAGGCCCGCGAGAAGGAGAACGACTACAACGAAGGCCTCATCACGATGAAGGAGCGGTACAACATGGTCGTCGACATCTGGTCGAAGGCCACGGACCTGCTCTCCCAGGCCCTGATCAAGGAGATCAAGACCGAGGACGTCATCAATCCCGAGACCGGCGCGAAGGAGACGCAAGACTCCTTCAACGCGATCTGGATGATGGTCGACTCGGGCGCGCGTGGTTCGACGACGCAGATCCGCCAGCTCGCCGGCATGCGAGGCCTGATGGCCAAGCCCAACGGCGAGATCATCGAGACGCCGATCACCGCGAACTTCCGTGAAGGGCTGACCGTTCTGCAGTACTTCATCTCCACCCACGGCGCCCGTAAGGGCCTCGCGGACACGGCGTTGAAGACGGCGAACTCCGGCTACCTCACGCGTCGTCTGGTCGACGTGGTGCAGGACACCATCATCACGGCGCGGGACTGCGGCACGCACGCGGGCATGGAGATCCAGTCGCTCATCGAGGGCGGCGAGGTCATCGAGCACGTCGGCGAGCGGGTGCTCGGGCGCGTCGCGGCTGAGGACATCACCGACCCGTACACGGACGAGCTGCTCATCAAGCGGAACGACCTCATCGACGAGACCACCGTCGACAACGTCATCGCGGCCGGCGTCGACCGCGTGCGCATCCGCTCGGTGCTCACGTGCGACATGCGCTGGGGCGTGTGCGCGATGTGCTACGGGCGCGATCTGGCCCGTGGCAAGCTCGTGAATGTCGGTGAGGCGATCGGCGTCATCGCCGCGCAGTCCATCGGCGAGCCGGGCACGCAGCTCACCATGCGTACCTTCCACATCGGCGGCGCGGCATCGGCCGGCGCGACCGAGTCCTACCTCGAATTGAAGACCTCCGGCCACGCGAAGTACTCCGACGCGCTGACCACGGTCGACAATCGCGACGGGCGCATCATCGTGACCTCGCGCAACGGCGAGCTCCACATCCTCGACGACCGCGGCCGCATCCGTGAGAAGTACGGCATCCCCTACGGCGCCAAGCTGCTCGTTCGCGACAACGCCAAGGTCAACGCCCGGGATCGCGTGGCGGAGTGGGACGGGTTCTCGTCTCCCATCCTCGCCAGCGACAACGGCTACGTCGACTTCGAGGACTTCGAGGAGGTCGTCAAGGTCGCGACGGACAAGGTCACCGGCCGGCAGACGCGCGAGGTCGAGGACTTCCGCGACACGGACAAGCGTCCGCGCATCATCATCAAGGAGAAGTCCAACGACAAGGCCAAGCCGAAGGCGCGCTATTTCCTCATCCCCCAGACGAAGGTCGAGGTGGAGAAGGGCCAGGAGGTCTTCCCCGGCGATGTGCTCGCGAAGATCCCCCGCGAGTCCTTCAAGACGAAGGACATCACCGGCGGTCTGCCGCGTGTGGCCGAGCTCTTCGAGGCGCGCAAGCCCAAGGAGGTCGCGGTCATCACCGAGGTTGCGGGCGTCGTGGTGTTCGGCAAGGACACCAAGGGCAAGCGCCGGATCATCGTGGTTCCCGAAGGAAAACTTGCGTCGGAAGGGAAGGAGTACCTGATCCCGAAGGGCAAGAACATCGTCGTCAACGAGAACGACTTCGTCCGTGCCGGCGACGCGCTCATGGACGGCGCCGCGAACCCGCACGACATCCTGAAGATCAAGAAGGAGATGGCGCTCGCGAACTACATGGTCGACGAGATCCAGGAGGTCTACCGCCTGCAAGGCGTGAAGATCAACGACAAGCACATCGAGGTCATCGTTCGCCAGATGCTCCGTCGCGTTCGGGTCAAGCACCCGGGCGACACCGAGTACCTCGTCGACGAGGCCGTCGAGAAGCACAAGTTGGACGAGGCGAATGAGGCGGTGGTCGCCAAGGGCGGCAAGCCGGCGACGACCGAGCCGCTCCTGCTCGGCATCACCAAGGCCTCCTTGTCGACGGATTCGTTCCTCTCCGCCGCCTCCTTCCAGGAGACGACGCGCGTGCTGACCGAGGCCGCGATCAACGGGCGCACCGACGTGTTGCGCGGCTTGAAGGAGAACATCCTCATGGGCCGCCTCATCCCCGCGGGCACGGGCTTTGCCGCCTACCGCAAGCTCGGGATGCTCGTGCACGACAAGACCATGTTGCTCGGGACGGAGGACGAAGCGGCGGTTTAGCCGTCGTTTCGACGCCAGGGGCCTCTCTCGCGTAGGCGGGGGAGGTTTCTGGCGTTTTGGGGTTCACGCCGTCGGAGAGCGCCTCGTCACGGCTCTTCCGAAAGCGGCAGGTTCGCAAGGTCATCGAGGTCTTTTCGTCGTCCGGCCGCCCGCTTGTTCGCGCGCAAATCAGCCAGCCCGATGATGTTCACGGTCAGCTCGCCGCCGATTCTGGCGCTCGGAGTACCTCGCGCCAGCCTCGGCGCTGAATTCCCGCAGTTCCAAGGCCACGAACCCCGCCAGCCGGCGAGTACGCCAGCCGGCACGGTTCGTGCGCGGAACCGCGCGCCGGGGGGCCATTGCTCTCGCCAATCGCGCGCTTTCAGCCACTTCCGAGGTGAATGTTTGCCCAGCGCCAGCAATGGCCCCCCTCATCACTTACACTTCGCAAAATCCGACACACACTTGATCGTCACGCTCCCGCCGCCCTCAACCGTCACCTTCCCGGCCGGCGCCAACGCCCCGCCACCAAACGCCGCTTCCACCGCGTACGTCCCCGCAGGCACGTCACCCGGTGAAAACCGCCCAGCGGCGCCGACGAGCGAGACCTTGTCGGCATCCCCGGTCACGTGAATCGTGCCGCGCCCCACCGGGGCCGCCGCTACCGCGACGGGGGGTGGCGCGGCGATGGGCGCCGGCACAACAACCGGGGCCGCAGGCGCGGTCGCGACGGGTGCGGGCGTCGCAGGCCTGGGTGCGGTGGCATGGGTAGCCGGTGCTGCATCATGCACGGGCGCCTTTGGCGGCATGGCGTTGGGCGTCGCCGTCCCCGCTTGCGCGGCTGCGCCGGCCACCGTCGTCGTCGCCCCAGAAACCGCGGCAACGGTCGGCTCCGCCGGCGCTTTGACCACCTCGACCGGCACCCCAGCAGGCGCGACCGGCGCCACGTCACCCGTGGGCCCCGACCCAAGTCGCCACACAACCATCGCCGCGATCCCAAGCACACCGACCGCGCCCCCAACCTTCCAACCCAGCCGCGCCGGTCGCAACCCCACCGCATCTTTGCCCTCGCGCGATCCCGGCGCCTCCGTCGACAAGCTGCTTTGCTTCCGCCCCCCCCTCACTTGGCGCAACCGTGAACGACGCCGGACGGGCGAGGACGGTTTGGGCCGGGACGGCGGTCATCGGCGACAGCTCGTCCAGCGCCTCGTCCAGCGCGTACGTCGCCGCCGGGAGGCCGGAGCTGGACGACGGCGCGGTCGGCGCGGTCGGCGCCCGCACCTTGGCCCCGAGCGGCGGGTGACCCTCGGGAATCGTCGGAAGCTCGGCCAGGACCGCAGAGAGCGCCAGCCCCATGTCCCGGGCCGTAGCATACCGCTCGGCCGGCAGGTACCGCACCGCGCGCTGGATGATCGGCCGCAGCAGATCGGGCACGCCGTCCAGCATCTTCGGGTGCATCTCACACATGAACAGGTCCGCGGGCGCCTGATCGGTCAGCAGATCCATCAGCATGGCGCCGGTGGAGTAGACGTCCGCCCGACCGTCGATCCCGCGCGACCCCGCCCGCTGCTCGGGCGCCATGTACGC
The DNA here is from genome assembly GCA_903844155.1 of uncultured Pseudomonadota bacterium. Classification (GTDB taxonomy): domain Bacteria; phylum Myxococcota_A; class UBA796; order UBA796; family SXON01; genus CAIUMM01. The sequence continues at coordinate 14,655 of CAIMSU010000088.1, forward strand.
CCACGTGCCCATGACTGAGCCCGTCCGCGTCATGCTCGGCGACTCGTCAGATTGCACGCGCGCAATCCCGAAGTCTGTCACCTTCGCGGACCCGTCCCGCCCAAGCAGGACATTGTGGGGCTTGATGTCGCGGTGGATGACCCCGTTGTCGTGGGCGACCTGCAGGGCCGTCAGCACCGAGATGCAGACCTCGGCGGCCATTCGGGGCGGTAGTGGCCCATTGTCTTCGACGTAGTCGTTCAAACTTCCGCCCGGAACCAGCTCCATCACCAGGTAGGGCGAGCCGTCGTCGTCCCCCACGTCGTACACCGCAGCGATGTGGAAGTGGCGCAGCCGCGCCATCGTGCTCGCCTCCGTCTCAAAGCGCCGTCGAAGCTCGGGCTTGGCCGCAAACTCGGGGGAGAGGACCTTCACTGCGCACTCCACCCGCAGCCGCTTGTCATACGCCAGGTAGACCGCCGCCATTCCCCCTTGACCGAGCAGACCTCGCACCTCGTAGCGCCCGGCGGCGATGGATTCAAGGTTGGGGGCCGGCGCGTCGCTCACAGTGCTACCAGGTGACGATCGTGATGGTCCCAAGCGCGAGGGCGACCGCGCCGACGCCCCAGGACGCGTACGTGAGCGTGTTCGCGCGCGACTGCAGGCCCGGGAGCTGGGAGTCGAGCACGGGGTTGGCGAGGTCCTCGAACTGCAGCTTGGCCGAGTAGGCCAGGCCGTAGACCACCCCGCCGGCCAGCGCGGTCCCACCCGTTGCGGCGATAAGGCCGGTGTGCTGTCCCTTTCGTGTCACAGCCTTGGGCGGAACCGCCCAACTTGGGAGCGCCGCCTTGGCGGGCAGGTACACCGAGTTGTCCAGCTTTCCGACCGCGTCGAAGCGTTGCACGATGACGCTGACGCCGGTTGGCCGCGGCGAACCGCGCACGCCGTCGACGACGATCCAGCCCCCGGCAGAGGCCTGCACCGCCTGCAATTCGCCTTCGTCCGCGTTCGCCGACTCCTCGTAGAGCGCGACCAGCGGATGGCCGGGGGGCGCGACGCTCTCCGGGATTGCGTAGCCGGGTTCGAGGCGCCGGGCGGCGTGGAACTCGGCGCGCGCGGCCGCGAGATCATGCCGGGTGAACGCGGCGAGTCCGATCATGCGGTGGAAGGCTGCAGCGTCCTTGATGCCGACGGGCTCGGAGAGGCAGGTCAGCGCCTTGGCGCCGGCGACCTGGGCCTTGTTCAGCGCGTCAATGTCGAGGTCCGCGAAGGCGGCGACACCAGCGGCGGAGGCAGCCTCAAAATCGGCGGCGGTCGTCGTTGCCGGGCAGGCGCTGGCGGTATCTGCCGCGAACGCTGGATGGACGATGCGGAGGAGCAATCCGAGGGCGAGGAGCGACATTTCAGCAGTCTACCGGATCGCACGATGGGGGTCAACGGCCTGGCCGAAAACGTCCCGCAGAGCCGCACGCGGCCGAGGCTTGCGGGGCTGCTGGCGATCGCAAGGGTGGCACTCGGGCGCACAATTTTGGCTGCGCGCGCGGCGGTGGTCGGCGCGGAGAACGTGGTATTCTGCGTTCATGCGACGCTCTCGAACCCCAAGCCCCTGGCTCAACCTCGCACTCATGGCGTCCGCAGTTGCCGCTCCCGCCTGCGCCCTCATCTCCAGGGACGACTACAACGCCCGCCTGGACCTCGACGGCGACGGCATCCCGCGCCCGACGGATTGCGATGACAACGACCCGAACATCGGCGCGCCTTCTGGCCTTTTCGTCGACGAGGACAAGGACGGCTACGGTGGCACCGCCCCCGCGACGACCTGCGCGCTTGGCGACGGCGTCTCGGCCGTGAGCGGCGACTGCAACGACGTCGACCCAACAATCCGCCCCGGCGCCACCGAAGTCTGCAACGGTCTGGACGACGACTGCGACGGCGTCGCGGACAACGGCGTTGAGCCGCAAACCTGGTATTTTGACGGTGACAGCGACGGGTACGGCACGCCCTTCACCACCATCGTCCAATGCACCCAACCCGCAGGCTACGTCGCCAACGGCTCCGACTGCAACGACGCCGACCCAAGCGTGAACCCCGACACCCTGTGGTACCCGGATTCGGACGGGGACGGCTACGGCGACGAATCCAGGCCCACCGCCTCCTGCGAACAGCCCGCGGGCTCGATCCGCGACGGCACCGACTGTGACGACACGCGCGCTGACGTCTCCCCCACGGGGCTGGAAGTCTGTGACGCAGGTTGCACCGGGAACGGGTGCGACGAGGATTGCGACGGGCTCGTGGACGACGCAGACCCAAGCGCGACGGGGCAAACTCTGTGGTATCGGGATGCGGATGGGGATGGACTTGGGACGGTGTTCACCACGGTCGAGGCGTGTGATCAGCCGGACGGGTATGTGAGCGACAGGACGGATTGTGATGACGGGAATGTGGATGCGACGGCGTCAGCGGATTGTCGGTGGGTGGAGGTGAGCACGCTTGGGTTTCACACGTGCGCCCTCAGGGCGAACGGCTTGGCGCAATGTTGGGGTAGCGATTCCGACGGCCAGTCGGACGCACCCACCGACGTTTTTACAACCGTCTCGGCCGGCTACAACTTCAGTTGTGGCGTGCGGTTGGATGGCAGCATCACGTGCTGGGGCACGGACGACTACCACGAGGTCGACAGCGCGCCAACTGGGGTGTTCGCCTCGGTGAGCACCGGTTCCCAGTTCGGCTGCGCCCTGTCCGCTGACGGTACTCCCACGTGCTGGCCCGCCGAAGGCTACGGGAGGTACGTCCCGGTGCACTCGGGGTTCGTGCGTTTGTCAGCTGGCAACTACGCTGCCTGCACTCTCGACGCGGACGGTGCGGTGGGAGCTTGGGGCGGCAGTGGCGCTGAGGTCGGCACGTTCGTCAAGGTCGCGGGCGGTTACGAGGGCTGCCTCACGCTCGACCGGGCGGGGAGTCTGAAGATGTCGGACGGCCACGGCGGCACGCCTCCGAGCGGCGCATTCTCATCGATCACCTGGGGCTTCAACCATGGTTGCGCCATCGCAGATGACGGGACGACATTGTGCTGGGGCCAGGACGATTACGGAGACACCGCCGTTCCCGACGGTGAGTTTGCGAGCGTCAGCGCAGGCCAATACCACACCTGCGCCATCACCACCGATGGCTTCCTCCAATGCTGGGGCGACGACACCTACGGCCAAACCGACGCCCCAACCGACTGACCCACCATGCGCCCAACCCTGTCCCCCATCCTCCTCGCCCTCTCCCTCGCGCCCGCCTGCGGCCTCATCTCCACGGACGACTACAACGCCCGCATGGATCTCGACGGCGACGGCATCCCGCGCCCAACCGACTGCGATGACAACGACGCCACCGTCGGTGCCCCGGTCGCGGGCTTCATCGACGCAGACGCTGACGGTTACGGGGTTACGACGCCCGCAAGCCTCTGCCCGGCTGATGGCGCGGTCGCCCCGGCCAGCGACGATTGCAACGACGGCGAGGCCTCGGTTCATCCCGGCGCGACCGAAGTCTGCAACGGGGTGGACGACGACTGCAACGGCACTGTCGATGACGGCGTCGAGCCACCAACCTGGTATTTTGACGGCGACAGCGATGGCTACGGCAACCCCGCGACCACCATCGTCCAATGCACGCAGCCGACCGGGTATGTGGCCAGCGGCACGGACTGCGACGACGCAGACCCAACCGTCAACCCCGACACGCCGTGGTACCCCGACGTGGACGGCGACGGCTACGGGGACACAACCCAGCCGACGGCTTCGTGTGAGCAACCAGGTGGCCTGATCCGCGATGGCACGGACTGCGACGACACGCGCGCGGACGTCTCTCCCGCGGGACAGGAAGTGTGTGATACCGGCTGCACGGGGAACGGGTGTGACGAGGATTGTGATGGGCTTGTCGACAGCGACGACCCCAGCGTCGACCCCGCCGGGTTCCGTACGTTCTACGCCGACGCAGACGGCGACGGGTATGGGGACGCCACCGTCTCAGTGCAGGACTGCGACACGCCGGCCGGCTATGTCCCGGACGGGCGGGACTGCGACGATACGGACGCCACCAGCGGCATCGAGTGCGCCTGGATCAAGGTCAGCGCCGGGTATTACGACTCCTGCGGCATCCGCGGGTCCGGACTGGCGCAGTGTTGGGGGGACGACGACTACGGGCTCGTCTCGGACACGCCGACGGGAGCGTTCGTAGACATCGCCGTGTCGGAGCGCGGGGAGAACGCCTGCGGCGTGCGTCCTGACGGCAGCATCGAGTGCTGGGGCACCGAGGATGCGTACCTCAACCCCAGCTCTTCCTACTACAGTCCGCCCCCCATCGGCACCTTCAGGGGCGTTTGCATGGGTGCCTACCATGCCTGTGCGCTCGCGGACGATGGGACGATCTCCTGTTGGGGGCAGACGAGCTACGGGCTCACCGTCCCGCCATCTGGCGCGTTCGCGACGATTGCGTGCGGCGGATACACGGACGTTGCGCTCGCAGCGGACGGGACGGCGACGTCCTGGGGGTACGACGACGGAGCCGGAATTCAGCTCGATGGGACTGACTTCACGGCTGTCTCCGCTGGGTATTACGGGATCTGCGGGTTGGATTCCGCCGGGTCTGTGAGCTGCGTCGGGGACGACACCACCACGCCCTCGGACCTGACCGATGGCCCACCACGCGGCCCGTTCGCCGGGCCCTTCTCGGCGTTGGCCGCGGGCAGGAACTTCGTCTGCATGTTGGACGCAGATGGCAACCTGACCTGCGAGACCAATGTCGGCGTCTACTACCCCCGAGGGGGCACCTGGCTCTCTCTCGACACCGGCTTCTGGGGCTACTGCGGTATCCTCACCACCGGAAAGCTGTCCTGCGACGGTTCGAACGACGGCTACGGCGCCGAGGCGACCGATCCGCCGATTTGAGTGCCCCCGGCGCGGTCGCACCGGTATACCAGAGCCCTCCTCCGCCTTCTCCTCCGTGCCCAGGGACTGCTTCGCATGCGCCTCATCGTCCTCACCCTTCTCGCCGCGCTCCCGGCCTGCGCCCTCATCTCCACGGACGACTACAACGCCCGCATGGACCTCGACGGCGACGGCGTCGCGCGGCCAACTGATTGTGATGACAACGACGCCACCGTGGGCCTCCCCGTGGACTACTACGGGGACGCGGATGGGGACGGATTTGGACACGGCGAGCCAAACCCAAGCTGCACGGCCCTCGCAGGCTACGTGGCTGACAACACCGACTGTGACGACACCCTTGCGACCGTCAACCCAGCCGCGCCCGAGTTGTGCAACGGGATCGACGACAACTGCGACGGTCACACCGATGAGAACACCGCGGCTGACGCGCCGACCTGGCACGCAGACGCCGACGGCGACGGGTACGGAGACCCAAGTCAGCCCCTCGTCACCTGCTACCAGCTCGTCGGCTACGTCCTCGACGCCACCGACTGCAACGACGCTGACGCCAGCATCAACCCCGCTGCGACCGAGATCTGCGACGGCGCCGCAGTGGACGAGGACTGCTCCGGCTCGGCCGACATCGACTGTGACGCAGATGGCTACGCCAACGCCGCGCTCGGCGGGGACGATTGTGATGACACGAACGCGGCGGTGAACCCCGGCGAGAACGAGGTCTGTGGGAACGCGATTGACGACAATTGCGATGGCGTCGTGGCCGGGAGCTGCGCGTTCAGCGGGGATGTGGATCTGGCGGATGCGACGATCGTGGTTTCGGGGACGACCGGGTACAGTGTAGGCACTAAAATCGTGGCCGGGGACGTGACGGGCGACGGCTTCACCGACATCGCCCTGTGGGCGGGCGCGGCGCGCATCCTCTCAGGGCCGATCAACGCGCCGGTCTCCGTGTCCGACGCTGACCCAACGGTCACTCAACACTCCGGGCAGCCGACGTTCAACGGGAGCATGGCCGTGGCCGACGTGGATGGGGACGGCGTCGCCGATCTGTGCCTCGGCGCCATCACGGGGGTCTCTGAGGGCGATGTCTACGCATATTACGGGCCGATGACGGCGACGCGCGACCAGGAGGAAGGCTCAATCCTGGGCGGCGGGGACGCGCTCGGCCACACGCTGGTGGCCGCAGGCGACATGGATGGTGACGGCGACCAGGACCTGCTCAGCGGCGCTTCGGCATCCGCGGGCGATTACCACGAGGTGATCTACGGCGGCGCTCGCGATGGCTCGCATCCAACCGCCACTGTCACGGCCGAGCGCGGTTGGCAGGGCGACGGACCGGCCGACGCGGGCGGCGGGGATGTGGACGGGGATGGCCTGGACGACATCCTGGTGGGCGAGACGAGCGGGTCGTCACCTGCCAATTCCGCTGCCTACCTCGTCCTTGGCCCCGTGACTGGCACGTCGAGCCTGGCAGACGCGGATGCGAAACTCACCGGCGAATACTACACCGGTTGGAGCGTCGCTATCCCGGGAGATACGAACGCCGACGGCTACGATGACATCCTCATCGCAGCCTGGGGAGCGAACGTCGATAACGGCAACAACTACCTGATGGATGGTCCCCTCGTCGGCGCGCACGACCTGAGTTCGGACGCTACCGCCGACCTGGTGGGCGAGGTAAAAATGGGCACCGGCTACGTCGTGGCCTCGGCGGGCGACGTCGATGGAAACGGCACGTCGGACCTGCTCACGAGTGGATTCGACAGCACCGCCAACAAGGTGTACGTCGTCCTCACCCCCGTCTCCGGCACGGTCGACCTCGCCGCAGCAGATGGTCGTCTCTACGGCGGCGATGTGGGGTACTACACGCCCGCCCTCACCCCCCTTGGCGACATGGACCAGGACGGCTACGACGACTTCGCGATTGGCGCCCCCGCCGCACTGTCGGGCGATGGCGCCGTCTACCTCATCTTCGGCGGCGCCGATTGACCACCCGCCCCCCTACTCCAATTCCACCCTCAAGATCACAAACTCCCGCCCAAACCACCCCGTCGTCGCCCGCGACCAGGTGACAAACTGGATCTTGCCGTCCTGCTCGCCCAATTCCGGGTGCGTGGTGTTGAAATCAGCCTCGAACGTGGTTGGTTCCATGAACGAGCGCGGCGCGCCGACGCTGTCGACGGGGTCCGTGAGGACCGCGTCGCCCGACGTCCAGACCGACACGCCACACACCGACGCGCTGCCGCCGCCGTCGCGCCCGGAGATCGTCGACGGCTGCGTCACCACGCCGAGGTCGCGGTTGGCGGAGGACGCTCCCGCAAGTCCTTGATATCCGGAGCTGGCACGGTTCCTGCTTCCCTCGATGGCGGAGTTCCCCATGACCACCCACCCCCGTCTCTTCCCCGCCTTCGCCTTCCTCTCCCTCGCCGCGCTCGTCGCCCCGGGCTGCAACCCGGACGGCGGCTCCAAGGCCTGCACGGATCTGGCCGCGGCTTCCGTCGGCGTGACCATCGAGGCGGCCGACGGGGGCGCTGTCGACGGCGCTACCGTGAGCTGGTCCCAGGACGGCGGCGCCTCGACCGCCTGCGACGACATCACCGGCGACTGGATCTGCGGCTACGAGGTGATCGGCAACGTTGACGTCACCGTCAGCCTCCCCGGCTACGCGGACCAGACCCAGACCGCCACCGTCGCCTCGGACGGCTGCCACGCGATCGAGGAGCACCTGGACTTTGTGATGCAGCCCGTCAACATGTGAGCGGCGCGCCCGCGACCCAACGCTGCGGGATAAGGACGACGGCGGGATCCTGGAGTCTCAGTGGCCCGCTTCGCCGTCTTTGTCGCCCTCTTCGCCCTCGCAGGCTGCGCCCCCTGCACCACTAGCGTCGGCACTTCGGTGAGCGCCTCCATCAACACGACGGATGGCTCCGTCGCCAGCGGTGCCGCGCTGACGTTCAGCGTGGACGGCGGTAGCGCGCAGTCGTGCGACGATGCGAGCGACGGGACCTGGAGCTGCGGGTACGATCAGCTCGGGACCATCGCCGTTACCGCCACAGCCCCCGGGTACAGTACCCAGACCCAGTCAACGACCGTCTCCGCCGACCACTGCGGGCACGCGAGCGAGCGGCACCTGAGCTTCCTGCTCTCGCCGCTCAGCGCGAGTTGACCGCGATCGTCGCGTCAAACGGGATCGTGATCCGCAGGCCGAGGTGGTCGCTGACAGCCAGATCGCCATCGCCGATGTCGACGGGCGCGACGTGCGTCCCAGGGTGCCGCTTGAGGAAGGCGGCGTTGACCCCAACGCGGTCGTAGGCGGCGAGCGAGTCCCAGGCCTGCCCGCGCTCGGACTTGAAAAAGGACCCGGCGAACGTGCCGACGTTGGAGAACCAGGACAGGTCCAGCCCGGTCCGGTCCCGGAACCGCTTCACGGTCTTGTCGTCGATGTCCCGCGCCCGGCAGACCCGGGATTCATCCGCCTTGCACGTTGGTTCAAAGCCTGCGAGGAGGTTGAGGTCGCCCGTCAGCAGCGTTGCCTCGACGGGGTGGCCGAGGTCGCTGGCGAGGTCGTCGAACTGCCCGGCCCGGCCGCGTCCCAACGCCCCCGCGCCCTTCTCGGGACGCCGATGGTAGCTCGCTTGTGTGTGGCTCCAGACGATGCGGGTGTCGTCGACCGTCAGGCTCGCCCACCCCTTCCGGTAGGCGACGAGCGGGCCGAGCCAGCCCTCCGCCAGCGTGACCGCCTTCGCCCGGAACCGCTTGCCGCCGCCGCTGGTAATATGGCGAACAACGACAACTTCATTCTGACGCACCCCGAGCGCCAGCCCCCCTGGCGGGCGCGCGGTCTGGATCGGCATCCACTCGTAGCCGGAGAGCCCGTCGCCGGCCTGCGTGTAGAAGCACCAGTCCTCGTCCAAGGAGGCCAGCGTGTCGGTGATGCGCGCCTCTTCGAGCAGCACGATGTCGACCTTCTGGCCCTCGCCTTCGAGATAGTGGCGTAGCAACGCGGCACGTTCCGATCGGTGCGTGCCCGTCGAGATGAACTTGAGGTTCTGCTCCAGGACGGTGAGCTCGCCGTCGGCGTCCCGAAGCTCGGGCGTGGCCGGGCACCCTGCGTGAGCGTGCCCGAGGGCGAGGGTGAGAGCGAGGGGGAGGCTGAACATGCTCTGATGATAGCCGCGAAACGGGCTCCGTCGCGCGGGAGAGTACGGCGACCGGCGGACCCGCGCAGGAATGTCACGCCCCTGCTACGATGTCACCATGCTCCTCGCCTCACTCCTCTCCTTTGCCATGCCGGCGCTCGCTGCCCCTCCGACGGTCACCGTCAGCATCACGCTGCCCGCGCAAGCCCAGCAAGCGGGCCTTGACTCGACTCAGCTGGAGCAGGCGCTGACGGACGCGATCGGGCAGCAGCTCCACACAGCGGACCTGCAGCCGTACATGGACGAGATGGCCAACGCCAACGTGCTCTCCGCGAAGGGCCTGGGCGTCGACTATGCCTCGGACATGCAGCGTTTTGAGGTGGGCGGTGGCATCGGGACGGCGGTCAACGGGGCGGGGTTTGCGCTCACCTCCGGGCAGGGCCTGCCGGAGACGGGGTTTGCGTTGCAGATCGGGGTGATGGCAGGGTTGAACCTTGGGATTGCATCACCGAAGGACAGCGCCCTGCGACGGATACGGATCTACCTGAACGGCATGTCGGCAACGACCCAGCGCGACCCGTTCAGCGCCGAATTCCTCAACTACGGCGGTCATTTGCAGCTCCAGCTCGTCAAGGGCGGCGACAAGGACGACGGCGTGCGCTGGGGCGGAATGGATCTCACCACCGGCTACGAGTTCTCAAGCTACATCCTTACGTTGCAGCAGGGCCTGCCGGTCACCACCGACAACCTGACCTGGAACGCCACCGGAAACATGACACTCACGGCCAACGCCCAGAGCATTCCGCTGGAGCTATCGACCAACCTGCACATCTTCGTCGTGACGGGTTTTATCGGCGTTGGCGGCGACTACAACCTCTCCGGCTCCTCCAACGCGACCATCGGCATCAGCGGCCCGATCACCCTCTCCTACAACGGCCAGGACTCCAACGTCGGCGCGGCGTCAGCGACAGTCAGCCAGGACGGGAGCGCGTCGACACTCACCCCGCGTGTGTTCGCGGGCGCCCAGGTGGACATCGTGATGGTCAAGGTCTACGGCCAGCTCAACGTCACGCTCGACAAGAGCGTTGGCGGGCATGTCGGCGTGCGTGTGGCGTTCTGAGGGCTCGGCGGCGGACTCAGCGATCCCACTCCGCGACTGCTGACAGCAACTGCGCGGTGTAGTCCAACGCAGCCTCGTTGCTGACATAGTCGTTCACGTTGTCGTGGTAGATCATCTGGGGCGTCTGCAGATCCGCGTACGCGTCGTTCTTCGGCGCGTTGATCCCGCCTTCGTCCATGGTTTGTTGCGACGCCGGACCGCCGACGACCGCGCCGTTCTCGGCCTGACCGCTCACGTCTGTCAGCGGCGAGGAGATCGACAACGGGCCGACGTCTGAGAGGCCGACCATGTAGGGCACCCCGAACGGGTTCATGCCGAGCGCTGAGTGAACCTGCCAGCGGGAGAGGTCACCGCAGGATTCGTCACTATCAACATCCACAAGCCACGCACAGGCGTTCGCGTAGCCCTCGGCGGTCGCGACGGAGCCCCAGGTCCCCTCGCCTGCCCAACCCGTCGGATCCGCGGCGGCGGAGGCGGCGAAGGCGGTGCGGAGGGTCGCGGCCCGGGCGGACGGCGCGGAAAGATCGGCGGACCCAGCCGGGAGTTGCCGAGCAAGCCAGGCATCCGCGAGGACCTGTACGTCGGCGTAGGCGGGTGGACCTTCGTCGGTCCCGGCGGCGTTGGATAGGGCGACGGCGTCGGCGAGATAGGTTGGGTCGGTGGTGACACCGTACAGGGCTGCGGCGGCGAGCTGCATGTCGTCTGCGTAGTTGTCTTCCGGGTAGAAGTCGGCGGGACACGTCGGTTGGACGCCGGGGGTCGCGACGCCGAGATTGTAAAGCGAGATCGCCGATGTCTTCGCCGTTGCGGCGAGAGCGTCGTCATAGCCTACATAAGCTTGAGCAGCCAACGCAAGCGCAGCGGAAGCACGCCCCGCGATGTTGGCACAGGCGGGCCCGCACACATACGCGGGACGCTGTGTCAGGCCGGCGATGGGCGACAGGGTGTCGTCCTCCGGCATGCGCCAGTAGTCGTGGTCGCGCTCATCCCCAACCTGGTAGATCAGCGTGTTGTCGTCGGGATGAGCTGCGATGAGCCAGCGGACGCCGGGCTCCATCGTCGTCAGCAGGTCCGGCGTTCCATCGCCGTCGTCGTCGGGCCATACAGTAGGGTCGCGTAGGTAGGTGCCGAAGAGGAGGGCGACGGTGAAGGCGGTTGTGTGCGTAAACTTGAGGTAGTCGCCGGCGTCGTGCCAGCCGCCCTCCACGTTCACGGGCGGGTGCGTGCCGTCGAGCAGGTTTGCGGCTGGGATCCTGCAGACGTCGCTGACGTAGGAGTAGGGGACGAGGAGGGCGTCGCCCGAGGAGGTCGCGGCGTCGGAGTCGCTGATGGACGAGTAGAGGTGGCAGGCGCCGTGCAGCGTGGTCGCGTCGGGGCCACAGCGCTGGGCAGCGTAGAACTGGAGGCCGGTGGAAAGGACGGAGGCGGCTGGGTTTTCGGAGGCGCTGAAGGGAACGCTGGTCTTGCCGATGGTAAGCGCGAAGTCGCCGGGAACGGAGACCTGCAGCGCGTACCTGCGCACGACCAGATCCCCACCAGCGGCGGCGTAGGTCGCGGTCCCCGCCTCCGGATCAAGCGTTCCGTCAGGGGTCCCCGGCGGGAACTCGAGCGTGAGCGGGCCGGGGGCCGAGCGGTCCAGGACGAGGACCGGGAAGGACCCGTTGACCTGCGCTCCCATCGCATCCACGCGGATCAGCGGGGCATCCGGCCGGCATCCGCCAAGCAGCAGGGCGACGAGGGTCGGGACGACGAGCTCACGCATCTCCGCCCCGTAAGCAGCTTTCCCCAAACCGGTTAGCGGCGTGACGAACTGGAAACACCATGATCCGCCTCGTCGCTCTCACACCGTCCTTCCTCACATCCCTCGCCCTCTTCTCGCTCGTCGCCTGCGCGCAGACGCAGAAAGGGGCTGACTCCGGCGACACCTCCAACGGCAATGAAAACGGGGATTCGAGCGCCGATACCGACACGGACACAGACACCGACACGGACACAGATACCGACACGGATACCGACACCGACACCGACACCGATTCGGACACCGACACCGACACGAACACCGGGTGCCCGGCCGTCACTTCGGCGACGACCACCCTCGTCGTCACCGACATCGACGAGACGCTGACCACGTCGGACAGTGAGTACCTCCAGCAGATCATCGACCCTTCCTACGACCCCGCGATGCGCCCGGACGCCAACACACTGATGCAGGCTTACTTCTCGCTCGGCTACCGCATCATCTATGTGACCGCCCGCGGCGACGACCTCCCCCTCTCGGACGGCACCAGCGCGACCGACGCCACGACCGCCTGGCTCACCCTCCACGGCTTCCCCCTCGATCCCGCCGACGTGCACCTCGCCAGCGGCATCTACGAGACCGACCCCGCCGGCTTCAAGACCGACGTGCTCTCGGGAATTCAGGCCGAGGGCCTCACGCTCTCGTGGGCCTACGGGAACGCCGACACGGACATCCAGGCCTACCAGAACGTCGCCATCGACAACGCCCACATCTTCCTCGTCGGCAAGCTCTCCGACACGGCCAGCACGTACGGAGTGAACCCGATCTCGGACGACGACGCGTACACCAACCACCTCGCGTCGTTCATCCCGACGGTGCCCTGCGGCGGCTGACCGGCCCGCCTGGGCAGAGCGCTGGGCGCGATAAGGCCCGTTGTGCGCGTCAACCAGCCCGTCGTAGAGCCCGACATCGTCGTCGTTGGCGGAACGCGCGCGCCGTTTCGCGACGTCTACCATGCCTTTCTGCGCCTCACGTTCGTTGAGGCACTGGCGCTGATCCTCGGCGGCATCATCGGCATCAACGTGCTGTTTGCGCTCGCCTACCTGGCGACGGGCGGGATCGCCAACGCCGCCCCCGGCTCGTTTGTCGACGCGTTCTCGTTCTCCATGCAGACCATCGTCACCATCGGCTACGGTCAGATGTACCCGGCGTCGGGAGCCGCAAAACTCGTCTCGGACGTGGAGGCGATGAGCGGGCTGATGATCACGGCGCTGTCGACGGGCCTGCTCTTCACCAAGTTCAGCCAGACGCGCGCCACGCTGACCTTCGCAAAACGCGCCGTCGTCTGCATCCAGGACGGCATCCCGACGCTCATCATGCGCATCGGGAACGAGCGGGCGAACCTGATCGTGGAGGCGCAGGCGCGGGTGGTGCTCACGCGCACAGAGCGGACGGCCGAAGGACGGCTGTTCTACAGGATGTACGACCTGAAGCTTGTCCGCGACCGCAGCATCTCGTTCACCGGCATCTGGCAGGTCATGCACCGGATCACGCTGGAATCGCCGCTCTACGGGGCGACCAGCGCGGATCTGGCCGCGCAGGAGGCCGAGATCGCCTGCGCGGTCGTCGGCATCGACGACACCTCGCTGCAGCCCATCCATGGCAAGAAGGTCTGGTCAGACGCGGATATTCTCTTTGGCCACCGCCTCGCCGACATGCTTGACCCGCAGCCGGACGGCAAGCTCTGGGTGCACATCAACCGTTTTGACGACGTCGAGCCGGACCCCACCCCCGCTCCGCCGCCCCATCGGAAGAAGACCCGGTTGCACCATGTACAACTCGCAGCACCGGCTGGAGAGCCGGGGAGCGCCGAGGCGGCTGCCCGACGGTTCTTCGGTGAAGTGCTTGCCTACGCGGAGCTGCCAAAGCCCGCCGGGCTCGCGGAGAACGGCGGTGCCTGGTTCCAGACGGACGACGTCCAGATCCACATCGGCCTCGATCCGGAATTCCATCCGGCCAAGAAGGCACATCCGGCGTTTGAGCTCCCCGACATCCACGAGCTGCGTGCCCTCTATTCGCGTGTCGAGGCCGCGGACGCGCACCCACGCTGGGACACGCGCCAGGAGGGCGTCACCCGGTTTTTCGCCGACGACCCCTGGGGAAACCGGCTGGAGTTCTTCGTCGTCGGGACCGAGCCGCCCCAAAAAGCAGGGTGATGGGGACGAAGAGCAGGGCGGTGGCCGAATCGCCGCTGCACCCGCAGGTCGGTGGACCCGCGGCTGGGGTCACGTAGCAGGAACCGCCGCCGTAGGCGCCAGCGGTCACGAACGCGTCGTGGTAGTTCTGGCAGGTATCCCCACCACAACTGTCGACCGCAGCGGCGTCCAGGCAGCCCGCGCCGGCCCACCGCTGCCCACCGTCCCAGATGCCGACGTCAAACCCATCCGCGAAGTGATCCGCACAGACGAGCAGCAGATCTCCAGCCTTGTCGCTGCATCGAACCGCAGGCTCGACGTCGCTGACCTCCGAGAAGTGCCGCCCCCCGTCCATGCTACGCCAGGTGCGCCCGACGTCGGAGCCGAGCCACACGTCGTTGCCGTCGACCGCCATGCCCGGAACCGGGTCGGTGTACAGGCCGTCCGAGAAGATCTCGGCGTAGGTCATGCCATGGTCGGCCGAAAAGAGCAGAGTCGGCGTCCCGTCGCTCGTCCGCGGGATGCGCCAGAGCCAGAGCCGGCCATCGTCGACGGCGAGGATCCGCAAATCGACGTCGCCGTCGGGCCAGTCGGCGACGGCCGTGAACGCCTGACCGTCCGTGGAGGTCCAGAGCCGCTCGGCGAGGGTCGTGGCGTCGGCGCTGGTGGCGTAGATCCGCTCGCCGTCAGCATCCTCGGAGACCGCCACCGACTTGACATAGAGCCCCTGCAGTTCGGTCGCGACACACTCTGGAGACGCGTCAAGGGCGCACCGGTAGAGTCCCCCGCTGCCCGCTGCGTAGATCGCCGCGTAGTAGCCGTCGTTTGCGCGTGCAACGACGGTCGCGAAGGCATCGGCGGGCAGGCCATCCAGCGGCGTGTTCACGCAGTCGGCCCCGACCGTCTCCAGCCCGTCCGACGTGGCGAGGAGCGCCCGCTGGCCGTCCACGGCGATGAGATCATACACGCTCTGCGTCGGAATTCCCTCCTCGCAACGCCACGTCCAGCTCGCACCAGCGTCGGTGGTGTAGACCACTCCCCAGCCGTTGGCGTTCGCCCACCAGGTGTTCGAATCGTCCGGAGCAATGGAGATCGCGGAGAGGCTGAACCGGTTGCCGTGCGCCATGGCCAGCGACGGCCACGCCAGCAGCGCGACCAGGCCGAACACGGTTTTCACCGCGCGGAAACTACCTTCCCGCCGATCAGCACCTTCTCGCCGTCCAGCTCCGCTGGCTGTCCAGCGTAGGCGTCTGAAACCCGGAACGTGCGCTTTCCGATCAGGATGTGACCGTCCTGCCCGACAAAATTGTGCAGGGTGCCCCGACGCCATTGCTGGTAGTGTGCAGAGCAGAAGCCTTTGGACCGAAGCGTGCCCTCGCAGTCCGGCACGGTGCAGGCCCCGCGCGGAGCAGTATCGACCGGAAGGGTCGAGGCTGTCGGCACCATCGCGACCGCTGCGGCCGCGAATTCCGCTCGCGACGCACTCAACGCATCGTAAGCCGCCTTCAGCTCCGCGAGCGTCGCCTCCTGGGCGCTCTTGAGCTCGGTGAGCCGGCTCTCCGCGCGGGCGAGGCGACCAGCCAGTGCCTGCGCGTCATCGCGCAACGCCTGCAGTTCGGCGGGGCTCGCGTAGCCCTGCTCGCGAAGGATCTCATGGACCAACGCCCGGATGGGCGCATCGAGGACTCGCCCGGCGGGGCCAGAGAGACGAGAGGTAAAGGCATCAGCGAGGGGCATGGCGGACTCCTTGATACGGACTGGAGGAGTCGAATGTATCGCGGACGTGTTGCACCGTCAAGAGCTGTCAGTTGAACTGCTCATAGTCCCCGCCGGGGCTCGATCCAGCCAGCAGGTAGACGGCGCGGCGGTTTCTGGGCTCGTCCACCCCATCCCCGGTCGGCACCGCAAGGTCGCCCTCGCCCATCCCACAATACCAGATTTCCCCTGGAAAACCATTGGTCTTGAACCATTTCGCGATGCTGAGTGCGCGAGCGCCCGACAGCTTCTGGTTGTTGGATGCGTCCCCGACGGTATCGGTGTGCCCCGACACGTACATGCGCACCGTCACCTCCCCGTCGTAGCGCTCGTAGACCTTCTTCGCTTCGATGAGCGCCGCGTCGAGCTTGTAGACCTCGCTGTCGTCGATGGTGCTCTGGTTCGTCGCGAACACGACATCCTCGTGCGGGATGTTGTAGCTCCACACGCTCACGGAGAGGTCGGTCCAGAAGGAATACTCGTCATACGCCCGGATCTTGAGCTTGATCGGCTCGACGCTGGGCTCACTCCAGTTGACGGCGATCGCCTGCCCGGCCGGCGCCATCGTGATGATCGTCCCCTTCCCCGCCTCGACCCCATGCGCGCCCAGCGCCGTCACCTCCACCTTGCTCGCGGTCCGATCGAGCTTCACGGAGGCCGTCCGGCCCTTGAGGTCGAGCGCCTCCGGGACAAGCTGGATCTTCATCGGCGGCCAGACCTGGATCCCGAACGACAGGGGCATGTCGCCCGAGGTTCCATCCGCGAAATCGCCGGACAGGCTGCCCTTGCACGCATATTGGCCGATCGGCAGGTCAAAGGTGAACGCGATCGCCTCGCCCGCGCCCGCAGGCCCGGAATGGTTGCCGCCCTTGCCGCCGCAGTCAACGTGGACGTCAAGCCGCGTGGCGGCCTGGTTCACGTGGAGCGTCAGGCCAGGAACCACCGTGCCGACCTGGCCGTTCTTCACGACCTCCATGCTCACGGCCTCGTCGGCGATGGCAACGGGCTGGGACAGAAGGGCGAGGGTGAGGAGCGTCATTCGATGGGCTTATCCAGCGAGGTCGGCCACCGGTCGGCGTCCCCAGCCTCAGATGTCGAAATTCACGCCCTGCGCGAGCGGGATGTCGGCCGAATAGTTCAGCGTGCATGTCTGCCGACGCATGTACGCGCGCCAGCTGTCCGAGCCCGCCTCCCGACCGCCGCCGGTCTCCTTCTCGCCGCCGAACGCGCCACCGATCTCCGCGCCGGACGTCCCGATATTGACGTTTGCGATGCCACAATCGCTGCCGGCCGGGCCGAGGAACCGCTCCGCCGAGAG
The DNA here is from genome assembly GCA_903844155.1 of uncultured Pseudomonadota bacterium. Lineage (GTDB taxonomy): Bacteria > Myxococcota_A > UBA796 > UBA796 > SXON01 > CAIUMM01. The sequence continues at coordinate 31,830 of CAIMSU010000088.1, forward strand.
GAAGTTGGTCGTGAAGATGGAGCTGGAGAGTCCCTGCGGGACGTCGTTCTGGCGACGGATCGCGTCCTCCAGATCCGTGTAGGTGCCCACGTACAGGATCGGCGCGAAGGTCTCGTGCTGGCACACAGGCAGATCGCCGTCCATGGCGATGATCGTGGGTTGTACATAGGATCCCAGCCGGTCGACCCGTTTTCCGCCTGTCAACACCCGCCCGCCCTGGCCGACGGCCGTGGCGATCGCCTCCTGATACATTCTCACTGCGTCGTCGTCGATCAACGGTCCCATGAGCGTGCCGGCGACGAGTGGATCGCCGATCGTGACCTGCTCGTACGCCTTCACCAGCCGCGCGGTGAAGTCCGTGGCGATGCTCTCATGGAGGTACACCCGCCGTGTCGACGTGCAGCGCTGGCCGGCCGTGCCGACTGCGCCGAACGCGATGCCCCGCAACGCGAGGTCCAGATTGGCGTCCGGCGCGACGATGATCGCGTTGTTGCCGCCCAATTCCAGGAGGCTACGCCCAAAACGCTCGGCCACGACGGTTCCGATGCGCTTGCCCATGCGCGTGGACCCCGTCGCGCTCACCAGCGGAAAGCGCGCGTCGTGGATCATCCGCTCGCCAACCTCCGCATCGCGACCGATGACCAGCCCGAAGAGCCCAGAGAACCCGTGCGCAGCGAGCACGTCCTCACAGATTCGGTGCGAGGCGATGGCCACGAGCGGGGCTTTCAGCGAGGGCTTCCAGACGACGCCGTCGCCACAGACCGCCGCGAGCATGGCGTTCCAGGCCCAAACCGCATTCGGGAAGTTGAACGCACTGATCACCGCGATGAGCCCCAGCGGGTGCCACTGCTCGTACATGCGATGACCGGGGCGCTCGGAGTGCATCGAGAGGCCGTAGAGCTGCCGGGAGAGGCCAACGGCAAAGTCAGCGATGTCGATGGTCTCCTGCACCTCGCCGAGGCCCTCGGACCCGACCTTGCCCACCTCCAGGCTGACGAGCGCCCCAAGCGCAGGCTTGTTCGCCCGGAACTGCTCCCCCATCTGCCGCACGATCTCGCCGCGCTTCGGTGCCGGCACGCTCCGCCACCGCGCGAACTGCTCGGCCGACCGCTGCACCACCGCTTCGTACTGGGCAGTCGTCGCCAGCGCGACCCGCCCCAGGACCGAGCCATCCGCAGGGTTGTAGCTCTCCAGTGTCCCAGCCGACTCGCCGGTGAGCGCGGGACCGGCCCAGGCGCCAGGGAGGACAGGGGCGGACAGGCCGAGGGCTGCGAGGACCGCGGCGGGATCGGTGGAGCGGAGGGTTTCGGACATGGGGCACCTCAAGGGGGCGGTGGGTATCAAGAAAGTGCGACGACCGCCCGGGGGAGCGCGACCAGTTACCTTCCCGGAATGCCCACCTGGCGTGCCTGGACCGTCATCACCCTCCTCGCGTTCGGCGGAACGCTCGCCCTGGCGTGGCGAAAGGTGCCGGGGTTTCAGGAGGCCGTAGGGGTTGTCAAGACCGAGGCTCTCGCGCGGGTCCACGGATGAGCGGCCCGCCGTCTAGTTGACGGTGCACGCCCCATCCTCGGCGGTCCAGGCGGCGATCTCGTCGGGAGAGTAGTAGTCCCGTTGCTTCTCGGCGAGCACGTCGCCCGAGCAGTGTGCGTAGATCCAGTCACGCATGGCGGAGAGGCCGGTCGCGCATCCGCGCGAGAGGGCCTGCTCATCCGTCGCGCGTTCGTACGTCGCCAGCTCGTCCGTCCCCTCCGCCGACCCATACCAGAGCCCAAAGCTCACGTAATCGGCGGCGGCCATCGCGGTGTAGTCGTCGATGTGCCCGAGCTCGTGGGCCAGGACCGCGGCGAGCGCCGAAGGAGCGGGCGGGTCTGAGAGCACGACGGGGTCGTAATCGACGCGATACACCCGGGTTGTGTCATCGTTGGGATCGAGGCTGTCGAGATCGATGGAGGAACGGAAGAACTGGAGGTTGGCGACGGGGCTGGCGACGAGGTTCAGCGCCGCGAGGTTCGGATACGCGGCGACGGCGGTGGCGACGAGCAGGTCAGCGAGGCCGCCGTCGGTCGTGACGGGGGCGGCTGGAAGGACGATCCGGTCGCAGGGACAATCCGCTGGGACCGTGGACGACGGGGCAGAGCACGCGGCGAGGATGAGCCAGGGGATCACTTTGGACGCGCCTTCCAGGCACGTACGAGCTCCAGATAATCCCCTGCGACTGGGCCGGGAAGCGTCTCCGTGCACGTGGTGCCGGCTATCGCCTGATGGACCACCTTCACGATCGCGTGGTCGCCAAGGCCAGTGGCCGCATTTGCGAGGGCGCGGGGATCGACAAGCCCCCGCCGCAACAGGGACGCGGCTGCCTCCCCGACGTCCTCCGGGCTGTAGGTCCCCGCATCATGGACTCTGGCGAGCCCCTCCGCTGGAAGCTCGCCGGACGCCGCCAGGGCCAGTGCTGCTTCAAACCAGGTTCGCACCGGCACAACGCGCGCCCCGAGCGCCGCAAAGCTCCAGCGCTCAACTCCCCGGTCCAGCCGGATGAAGATTCGGTCGACCGCGTCAGCGCGGGCGACCCGCTTTTGCGCCGCCAAGGCCGCAACGATCGCGTCCGGGTACGCCCCGGCCGCCTCCATCAACCGCGAGAGCTCCACGGCGGCGACCTTCCCGGCAATCACGTCCGCGTACACCGAGTAGATCAGCGCGTCCGCCTCTGCATCATCCCCGAAGAGGATCTCCCGCACGGCCGGCCCCATCCCGATCCTTCCCTCCAGAAGGCGCGGGAGCTTGTACCCGAACTGGTCCTTGACCGCGCGAAACCGGCCACGGCGCAAGCTCCCCAACGTGTCCTTGAGCGTGAACTCATCCCAGCGAATGCCGTCCATTCGCAGCTTGAGCTCCAACACCGAGCGCATCTGCGTGGGCGACCCGGAGAGCAGCACGATCCGCGGGCGCCACCCCGGTCGCTCCCGCGCGAGCTCGCGGAGCAACGACGTCGCCCCTGGGATCGCCTTCTTGCTGCGCGCGGACTCCACTGCCGAGCGTAGCAAGCCCCGCATCGACTCAAAATCGGTGTCGAGGTAGGTCTTGTCGAGGTCCCAGCGATACACGCGCATGCTACCGGTCCTCCATCCGCTTGAGGCCTCGGAGCGACACCCCGAGCCGGGGAGCCTGCGCCGCCGCGATCGCCCCGTCGAACCCCGGCTGTGCGGGAATACTGAAGCGGATGGCCGCCCCGTCCAGGCCCGCGCGAATCGCCCGACCAATCGCACCGACAAGCATCGACCCACCGCATTCTACCTCACTGATGCCAGGTAGTGTCACGTGGAGCTCCGCGACCACGCCCCGGAGCGTCGCCACCATCCAGTCCACCGTCGCGATCGCTGCGGGATCGCCATTCGCCAGCAGGTCGGCCAGCTGGTTCCCGATGCGTCGGGCGTCGAGGCCCTCACCGGCGCTCCCCTTCAGGGCCTTGAGGTGCAAGGCAATCCCATAGTTGGAAAGGTAGCTCTTCATCGCCCCCACCAGCGGGAGGTAGGTATGCGGGACCGCGTCCGGCCCCACGTCGACCACCAGTCGGCCCATCTCCACCGGCGACACATCTCCGTTTGCGTCGATCCAGCACCCGCCGAAGCTCGTCCCGATCTGCACCCGCACCAGGCGTCTCGCCCCCTGGCTGGCGCGCCAGCGGCCAAGGTTGACGAGGTCGTTGAACATCGCCACGGGCCCGCTGCAGAGGCCCGTCGCAACCCGAACTCCGAAATCGTCGAAGAGCATCGGATCACCGACTTTTTCGCGTAGGACCGTCGACAACTCGACCACCCGCCCGCTCACGTCCATCGGCGCGGCCATGCCGATCCCCAGCGAGGACAGCATCTCACCGGCGGCCACTTCGGCCACAAGCGCCCGCGCCCGTCGCACCAGCGAGTCGATCCCCCGCTCGCCGTCGGGCCAGCTCGCTGCACTGCTCGACCGCAACACCGCTCCCTGACGGGTCACACACGCTTTCATCCCCGTGCCGCCAAGATCAAGTCCGCCGGCGAGACCGTCGGGGAGGAAGGGGTCGCGGGCATCGTCACGGGCCGGCAGATCGAGGCCAGCACGGGCAGGGGGCGGTGGAACGTCGCGGCCGAGGACGATGGGGACGTGGTGCAACGACCGGAGCTCGTCCAGACCCGCGGTCAGGCGCTCGTCGACGAGTGGCGCTTCGATGGCGGCGGAGGCAGGGTTCGTCAGCAGGATCGCGTTGTGCAGGCGCGACAGCACTGGCCTGATCGACCGCCCCCGTGGTGGCGCGTAGATGTGGAACGTCCGGACCGATGACGACCCCGACCACCCCTGCGCGAGGTGCACAGTCCATGGCACGGCCTGCGGCTCCTGACCGAGCGACCGCAGGGCATCCACCAGCGCAAGCATGGCGGCTCCTAGCCAGTGCGATGGCTTCGCGCCCGTCCGGCCAGCCCCGGGACGGATAATGGTGCGGATGCAGTCCATCGGCCTCGCCCTCGTGCTTCATCACACACAGCCGCCGGGGACCAGCCCCACCGATCTCCGACGGGCATTCGAGCGCTGCTACCTGCCGATGATCGCGGTGCTGGACGACTGCCCGGACATCACCGCGAGCGTGCACTGGAGCGGACCGCTCCTTGAGTGGATGGACCGGGAGGCGCCGGAGGCCATGGCGTCGTTGCTCGCGATGGTGCGGTCGGGACGGATCGAGGTGCTCGGCGGGATGTTCGGCGGCGCGCTGCTCTCTGGCGTTCCAGAGCGGGACGCCGTGGGGCAGTTGACGGTCCAGCAACGCTGGTGGCGGGCGCATGGCGACATCAAGCCGCGGGGCGCGTGGCTCCCGTTCTGCGCCTGGGACCCGGCTGCCGTGCGCATCCTGGCGGGCCGAGGTCTGCAGTACACGGTGCTGGAAGAGCACCAGATGGGGCCGAACGTGGTCGCGGATGGGTGGTACCTGACCGAACGTGAGGGCACACCGCTCGGCGTGTTCGTCGCTGATTCCCGAATCGCCGCGATGATCCCTGAAAAACAGCCGACACGTATCACGCATGCGATCCACACGCGCGCCACCGAGGGGGTGCGCTGCCTCACACTCGCCATCGCCGTCGAGTCGTTCGGCGCGGCGCTGGACCGCTCCGCAACCGCCTGCTTCGGCGGCAAGTCCGGCTGGGTCCAGCGCTTCTTTGAGGTGCTCGCGGAAAACAAGCACTGGTTGAAGCTGGTGACCCTCTCCACCGCCTATGACCGGATGCGGCCGACCGGCCGCGTCTACCCACCGGCCTCCGTCTCCCTGCCCGTCGCCATCCACGCGATGGGCGGCAAGGCCGGCTACGCGTTCACGACGCTGCTCAAAGGGCTCCGGGAGGGTGAGCACGGCCCGCTCGGCGCCTGGGTCCGCCCGCCCGCCTGGGACGCGACCCTTGGCACCCACCCCGAGGTCAACCGGCTGCACAAGCGGATGCTCCGCGCATCGGCCGACGTGCAGCGTCTTCGCAACGCGATCCGGGAGTCCAAGGGCGAGCTGGACCCGCGCATGCTGGTGCTCGAAGAGGCCACGCTGGCGTTGTACCGGGGACAGAAGGGCATGGCCTACGTGCACGGCGTCGACGTTGGCGCGCAGGACGCCGAGGTTCGGTCCGAGGCGTGGCGCAATGTGCTGCTCGCGGAGCGCCTCTCAGCGGCCGCGCTCGGTGACATCGGCAAGTTGAAGGCCGAGCTTATCGATGCCGACCTCGACGGTCGACCCGAGCACGTCGTGCGCACGCCGCACTGGCAGGGTGTCGTGGCCCCCGGCCTCGGCGGCGGTCTCGTCGAGCTGTCCGTATTCAAACTACCGGGTAATCTACTGGATATTCGGTCGCGGGTGGAGGAGCCCGAGCACGCGCAGCTTCCCGCTCTGGAGGCGACAGAGGCCGGCACCGCCGAACCCGACGACGAACCAACCACCCAGGGTGAGCCGGCCCTGATTCCGGCCCGCGACATGCCCGACCTGCCGACCGTGCGGGTCGCCGAGGATGGTCTCTGCGACCACATCCACATCGACCGCTACCAACGCGCCTCCTTCATCGACCGCTTCCTCGCACCGGATGCCACGCTCGAGTCGCTCCGCACCTCGGGGCTCGTCGAGGCGGGCGATTTTCTCAACGGCGAATACACGGTGTTGCAGCAGGAGTTCACGGACGCACAGGCGGCGTGTACGCTCGCGCGCGACGGGGCGATGAGCGAGGGCGCGGCCCTGAAGCTCGTCCGTGTCCAGAAGCGCTTCGGCTGGCTCCGGGATCGCCCGGCGCTCGACGTCCGCTACGAGATCGAAAACCGGATGCACGACCCCGTTCACACGCGCTTCGGTATCGAGCTGAACTTCGGGATCGGCGGGCTTCGCGGTCCAGACTATGGGCTCGAGGTGCTCCGAAAGGGCAAGAGCAAGACCTTTGGCCTCGATGAGACCGTCGATCTCTCGCAGGTGCGCGAGGTGATCTGGTTTGACCGACACCGCCATTTCCGGCTTCGCATCCAGTTGGAGCAGGCCGCCCACGTATGGAGCTGGCCCATCGAGACCATCAGCCGGACGCCTCGGGGGGTCGGTCGGGTCTTTCAGGGGACGTGCCTCATCTTCTGGTGGCCCGTCGAATTCCAGGGGAGCGAAGCCAAGACCCTGGAGCTCGGCCTCGCGCTGGAGACGGCGTGAAGCTTGGGTCGTTCTGCCTCGTCCTCCACGGGCACCTGCCCTGGTCCCTCCACCACGGCCACTGGCCCCACGGCGAGGTTTGGCTCTACGAAGCAACGCTCGAAACCTGGCTTCCCCTGCTCCAAACGATCGAGACTTGTGCCCGGGAAGGCGTGCCGACGCCGATCACGCTCGGCCTCACCCCCATCCTGCTGGAGCAGCTCGCGAACGCCGACTTCAAGGTGGGTTTTGTCGATTGGCTGCACAAGCGTCTGGCGCGTGCGAACGCAGACGCGGAGGAGTTCCGCGGTCGGGGAGAGGGCCACCTCGCCTGGCTCGCCGCCCATTGGCGGACGCACACACAACACAGTATCGACCAATTCGAGGCGCTCGGACGCGACATACCCCGGGCCTTCGCCGACCACGCGCGCGCAGGTCGGATCGAACTCCTCACGTCCAACGCGACACATGGCTTCATGCCACTGATACAACATGACGCATGTTCGCGGGCGCAGGTCCGGGCAGGTGCTGCGACGAGCGAGCGCCTCCTGGGGATGCGCCCGTCCGGTGCCTGGCTGCCGGAGTGCGCCTACCGACCCGGCGGTCCCTGGACACCGCCCGTGCTCGGCGGGGGCCCGCGTCCACGAGCAGGGGTGGAGGAGATCTTCGCCCAGGAGGGCATAAAGTTCTTCTTCCTGGATGCCCACCTGGCCCGTGAGGCGCGGTCAGAGGGCATCCTGCGGCACCACGGAGGCGCGGCGACGTTCCAGAAGACAGACTGGGAGCAGGCGACCTGGGACACGGCACGCGGTTGGCGGAGCCCGATGGAGCCCCACGCGCTCACATCCTGGGGCGCGCCGAGCGGGCTCACGGCGCTGTTTCGCCACCCCGAGGTGAGCGAGCAGGTGTGGAGTGGCGAGGTGGGGTACCCCGGCGAGGCCAGGTACCTGGAGTTCCACAAACGGCACGGAAGCGATGGCCTGCGGTATTGGCGGGTCAGCGGCGCCAAGGTCGACCTTGGTGACAAGCACCCGTGGAACCCCGAGGATACGCGCGTCGTGACGCAGGACCACGCCCGACACATGTCGGCGCTTATCGCGAGCCTGCTTGGGCGGCACCGGGCCCAGACCCGGAACGGTGAGCACCCCAGCGGGCGGCACGGCGTCGTGGTCGCACCGTTCGACGCCGAGCTGTTCGGGCACTGGTGGCATGAAGGGCCAGCGTTCATCGCCGACTTGTTCAGGACACTGGCGAAGAGCGAGGTCAAAGCCCAGACGGTCTCGGCGTTCCTCCGCGAGCACCCGGCGGACAAGGTCGTCGCGGTACCGTCCGGGAGCTGGGGAGCAGGCGGGGACTTCCGCGTCTGGCTCAATGACGAGCTGAAGTGGGTGTGCGAGGCGAGCTATCGAGCCGAGGACCGGTTTCTCGGCGACCTCGACCGGCTGCCCTGGCGGACGAACCAGGCGGTCCGGGACGCGCTCACCGCGGCAGCTCGTGAATTACTGTTGTTGCAAGCGAGCGACTGGGCCTTCGTCATCCACACCCGGGGGGCTGTCGACTACGGCTACCGCCGCTTCTGCGAGCACCTCGCCCGGTTCGACCGGGCCTCGACCACGGCAGAGGCCCGCGCGCGGGGTGAGGACGACACGGTCATCGCCTTGCACGAATTGACCGATATGGGGCTCCATGATCCCGTGTTCCCGGACCTTCAGCTCGAGTGGTGGACGTGACGCCTCGCCGCGAACTGCGAACCTGCCCGGTCGAAGGGCGCACCGTGCTCATCAACCCAGCCATCCCCGCGGTCGCGCTCCAGCCCAGGTCGCAAGAGCCTTCGACCTCCGCGATTGGATGGGCGCCCCGTGACCCGCCCTGGGTGGGCGTCGAAGGCGAGACGACCGTGACCCGAGCGCCGGCGGTGTATCGCGACGCACTCGGTGCCCACGAGCGGATCCAGGGTGACCTTCCCGCGGCGCTCCTCATCGCCGGGGAGCGCATGGCCGATCTCCGGGGCGACCTTCGACTTCGCAGCTTCAAACTGGCCGGGCGGGCCCACGACGGCGTCTGCGGCGGACTCGACCTCGTCGCTCTCCCCTTTGAGACGCCGATCAGCGCGCCAGCGCGGTGGCGCGACGAGGAGATCGGCCGTGAACGCTGCGTTGATGTGCAGGACGGCGCGGTCGCGTTCCTGGCCTGGGCTCCCCGCACAGCCGCGGAGACGTGGGTCATGCCGCGCCTTGGAAGCGCCGCGTTCGCAAAGGACAATGTCGGCCCCGTCGCCCGCCTCGCGGTCGATCTGCTTGGACGGCTGCACGTCGCCCTCCCCGGCGTGGACGTTGACGTTGTGCTCGTTGACGGCGAGCCCTGGCGCCTTGAGCTGCGCCCGCGGTTTGAGCGCGATGCCATCTACACGACCGCCACCGACATGGACGCACACGGTAGCTTTCCCGAGCATGTCGCAGCCTTCCTACAAGACTTTACGCCGTGAGCGCTACGGCTTGACCCCGGTGCGCCAGTCGGCGAACATCCGCTCGAGCCCGTCCTCAGCGCCGACCACAGGCGCATAGCCAAACGCATCAACTGCCGGTTGCACGTCATACGTATGCGAAGTCGCCAACTGCGCCGCTACGAAGCGGGTCATCGGCGGATCGTCCTCGCGCCCGAGCAGCGTCCACACCCCCTCGGCGACGCCGCCGAGCCCGCGAGCCACCCAGTACGGGATGCGAGCGGTCAGGCCGGGCAGCCCCACCTCCGCGAAGACCCGGTTTATCCAGGGCCACAGAGCGACCGGCTCGGGGTCGTTGACGAAGTAGGCCCGACCGGCACAGGGGGCCGAGGGCGACAACGCCCGCGCCGCCTGCAGGTGTGCGGCGGCGGCATTGTCGACGTAGGACAGGCTGACCAGGTTCTTGCCGTCACCGACGATGCGCAGTCGACCGGCACGGTGACGGGCGATGACCCGCGGCAGGAGCCAGGGATCCCGGGCGCCCCAGATGAGGTGCGGCCGGAGGCACACGGTCGACAGGGTGGGCGTGTTTGCCCCGAGCACGAGGCGCTCGGCCGCCGCCTTGGTCTCCGGGTAGTGTGCAAGGTAGCTCGCGGGATAATCGAGCTGTGCGGCGGTCGCGTTGGTGTGGTCGTGCCCGTCAAAGATGACGCTCGGCGAGCTCGTGCAGACCAGGCGGGGAGTCCCGGCCGCGCGCATCGCCTCGAGCAACGCAGCCGTCGCATCCACGTTGCTACGTACAAAATCCGAGCGCCGGCCCCAGACCCCCGTCTTCGCCGCGACGTGGAACACGGTGTCCACGCCCTCCACCGCGCGCTTGACGACCGCCGGATCGGCCAGATCTCCCGAGATCGCCTCGACCCCCAAGGCCTCGACCTCCGGATAGCGACCGCGCGCGACGATCCGCACGGTGGCGCCCTCGGCGCGGAGCTGCTCGACCATCGTCCGGCCCAAAAATCCGCCACCGCCCGTCACAAGGGCGCGCATGCTCATGCGACCTTCCCGGCGGGAACGAGGGCTGTCTGCGCCTCGGCCCAGGCCTTGAGCTGGAGCCGGTGGATCTTTGCGTTGTGCCGCACGTCGACCGGGAAGGTCGGCCGAAACAGGACCGCGTAGCCCCGCGCAGCAAGTGACGCGCGAATCGCGGTGTCTGACGGTCCTTCCACGCAGATGGCGGGCTCCTCGGCCCCCCGGGCGCCCATGCCGATGAGCGCCACCCTCCGTCCACCGACAACATCGGCCACGCTGCCTTCCACACAGTCGGTGTAGAGCGGCCCCGTCGCTGTTTCGACGCGCTCGGACTTGCGCCCGCAAAACCACAACCGGCCGACATCGTCGATGTACCCCAGATCGCCGATTCGGTGCCAGACCACGCGCTTCGCCCCACCGGTCCCGCCCGTCTCCACCACGATTTTCGCCGCGGCGTTCGCGTCGGGACGATTGGCATACTCACGGGTAACGACGTCGCCGAGCACCGTGATCTCCCCGATCTCCCCGGGTGGGAGCACGCGAGCGTCGGCCCACTCGCGGATGGGATCGTCGGTGATCCCAAGAATGCGGACGGTAATGCCCGGCGCCGGCTTCCCGACGCACGTTCCACGGCCAGCAAGAGACGCTTTTGCCGTCTCGCCAACGATCTCCATGCCCCACTGGTTGGCGACGGGGAGCGACTCCGTCGCCCCGTACGGCGTTCCCACGTCACCGGCCGGCAAGCACCGATGAAGCTGCGCAACGAGCGACGGCGGAACCGCCGCGCCGGCGACGAGGATGCGTTTCAACTCCGGAAACGTCACCCCATTCTCGACCGCCCAGGGCGCCACCCGGCGCCAGATCGCAGGTGAACCGAAGGCCGTGGTGCAGTGATACTTCCGCAACGCACGACCGACCTTCGCTGGATCGCAGGTGCCGGGACGCGACGGGTCAAGGTCGGGAATCACGCTGGTCATGCCGAACGCAAGATCGAACAACGAGAACAAAGGGAACGCGGCGAGGTCGACTTCACCCGGGCGAAAGTCATAGATCGCACGAAGCTCGCGGACCTGCGCGTTGAACATCCCGTGGGTATAGACCACCCCCTTGGCGGGCCCCGTTGAGCCCGACGTGAAGAGCACCGCAGCCTCCTCATCGTCGCCGACCCGAGCCATCTGCGGATCGCCAGGGGTCTTTGCGAGGCCGGCGAGCGTTGGCCCGGTCCAGAAGAGTCGCGGCCCCGCCGTGACCCAGGTAGTGACCGAGCGGAACGCCTTCGGAAAGAGCAGCCGGATCGCGTGCCCGATGGGAATGCCGACAAATGCGGTGGGCGCGAGGTCCTCAACGCAGCGCAGGAACTGGTTGCGCCCCATGCCCGGGTCGATGAGGACGGGGACCGCACCGGCCTTGAAGAGCGCGTAGGTGAGCCCGATCAGGTCGATGCCCGCGCGGACGAGGACGAGGGTGCGACGGCCCTTCTCGATTCCACGACCTCGCAAGCCACGCGCCAACGCATCGGTCCAGCGGTCGAGCTCCTGATACGTGAGTCGCCTTCCAGATTTATCGGCGATGATCGCCACCTGCTCGCCGTGGAGCCGTGCCCCCCGGGTGAGCCACCCGGCGGTGTTCGAGGTCGTGTCCAACGGAGCGGTCACGCAGTGCCCGCCGGAAGCGACCGAACCGCAGCGATCACCGCCTCCGGCGCATCTTCCATCACGTAGTGGCCGACCGTATCGAGCCTCGTGACCTGCGCATTCGGAAACCGCACCACCCATTCATCCAGGAACAACGGTGTGAAGCACCAGTCCTTCATGCCCCAGACGAGGTGCATTGGCTTGTCATTCAAGAGGGCGAGCCTGTCCGCGACCGCCTGCATCGTCGCCCGGCTTGGATGGTCCGGTTGCAGAGGGATGTCCTCGACAAAGCGGAGCGTTGCGATCCGGTCGGCCCAGGTGCCGTAGGGCGCCAGGAGTCCCGCCTTTGCGTTGGCGGTGAGGCCACGCTCGCTTGCCATGAACGAGGCTGCGCCTGCAAAACCGTTCAGCCCGCGCACTGCGAGCGGCCCGAAGCCGGGGATGCGACACAATGCGATACGCGTTGGAATCCGGGTGCTTGGCCACGCCGCGGTGTTCGTAACGACGAGGCGTCCAACCCGGTCCGGATGCCGCCCGGCGAACCCCGCACCAATCGCGCCGCCCCAATCGTGCACCACAAGCGTGATGTCCCGCAGGTCCAGCGTCTCCACCAGCCGCTCGATGTTGGCAATGTGCCCTTCAAGCCGGTACGGCCAGTCCTGGGGCTTGGAGGAGAGCCCGCAGCCGATGTGGTCCGGCGCAATGACGCGATGGGTAGGCGAAAGCTCGGCGATCAGCCGACGCCAGTAGAAGGACCACGTCGGGTTGCCGTGCAGACAAAGGACCGGCGAACCCTTGCCCGCGTCCACGTAGTGCATCTCCCCACCGTCCACGGCGAGGCGGTGGGGCGCGAAGGGGTACTCCGACTGCCAGCCGGCGCTGGCGGCTTCGGTCACCAGGTCACGCTCATCATCGCGACGTTCAACCCCGAGCCAATGCCCATGAGCGCTACGTGATCGCCCGACCGGACGCGCCCGGCTTCCTCGGCGAGCGCCAACGTGAGCGGCACACCGGCCGGCCCGACATTTCCGAAGTTCATGTACGTCGGAAAGCAACGCGCTGACGGGATCGCGAGCGCCTCGCATAGCGCCGTCAGGTGAGCCTTGCCGACCTGATGGCAGATGTACTGGTCGATCTGCGAGGAGCTCCACCCCGGAAGCTCCTCGACCGCGCGACCCCACGTCCGCCTCGCGAGGGCCACGCCCGCTTTCAGGAGCTTGGTCGAGTCGGTGACCATGCGCTCGGATGTACCGATGCAAAGCCGGTTGTTGTCTGTGTCTGCGAGCCCGACGGAGCCATTCACCCGATGGCTCGTGCGCGAGCGGTCCGCGCGGCCGAGCACCATCGCCACCGCCGCCGAACCGAGCGTCAGCGTCGCAAAATTGTCCCAGAAGTCCTGCGAGGTCGCGTCCGGCGCCAGGAGGCGGCGCACGGTGTTCTCGACGATGTCGCCCGAGTTTTCGCCGTCGACCAGCAGCGCGTAGTCCACGACGCCGGCCTCGATCATCTGCCCGGCAACCTCGATGCCGTTCATGAATCCGAGACACGCGTTGGCGATGTCGAAGTTCCGACACGTGGCGGGCAAGCCCAGCGCACCGTGCGCCAGGCACGCCATCGACGGCTCCAGGAAGTCCTTGGAGACGCTGGTGCTGACGAGCAGCCCGACGTCGTGCCGGTCGATGCCGGCCAGCGTGAGCGCCCTGCGCCCTGCCCGCGTTGCCACCTCGTGAACCGGCGTCCCGGGGTCCCAGAACCCGCGCTCGACAATCCCGGTGAGCAATTCGATCGGGTGCGGCGGCAGGCGCATTCGCGACATCGCGGGGTTCAACCGTTCTTCGAGCGCGCTGCTGCTCACGCGCAGGGGGGCGCGCTCGTACGCGATGCTCTCGATGGCTACGTTCTTGAATCGCATGGGGGCCGGGGTCTAATACAAACCGCACTCACCGGCACGCCCGGTTAGCCGCCCGCATGATCGGAGCCCTCCTCGCCGCGCTCATCGGCCGCTGCCCCAACTGCCAGCGCGGGCACATGTACAAAAGCTTCATGAAGCTGAATGACACATGCTCGGTGTGTCAGGTGCGGTTCGAGCGCTGGAATGGCAGTTGGACGATTGCGGCTGTGATGGGGTATTCGTCTGGTGCAATCTTCGCAATCGGCCTCGGTGCCTGGTTCCTGCATCACGACATGCTCAAGGGTTCTGAGAAGATCATCATCCCGGCAACCGTCGTGTTCACTGCCCTGTTCTACCCCGTCTGCAAGAACATCAGCATGTTCATGCTGTGGAACAACGGCTTTGTGACCGTGGACCCGCCCACCCTGGTCGCCCCGCCGGACCCGCCCGGCCCCTAACCCAAGATGTGCGCGAACGCCGCGAATTCTCACATCCAAGCCTAGACAAAACATAGGTTCCGCCTTAGTAGTTGGTTGTTGAAACCCCCACTACGAACGAGGAACCTATGGGTAGGAGTTCTACCACACGCCGCGG
>CAIMSU010000089.1 GCA_903844155.1 uncultured Pseudomonadota bacterium
CCCGGCAAGGGCCGAAGTCGACGGAGCCCGCCCACGGAGGTCGGCCGCAAAGGCCGACCGTGAGTGGGGCGCCGGGCAGGCGCTCCCCTCAGAAAAGACGGTAAGGCTTCGATCTGAACGTGATCGGCCGAGGGTCGTCACACCCAGTTTCGTATTAGACTCCCCGCTCACCGAACAGGATCGCCCCTCCTATGGCTAGCGGCCTCCGCTCCCGTCCCCCGACCTTCTCCCCTGGAATGAACCTCTCCGACTATTACAAGGTCGAAGCGCTCATTCGTCTGGCCGAGGGGCGGATGTACTACGTCGTGAACGACAACCGGCCGGACCGCCGCACGCGGCGCTGCTGGGAGTGCGGGCATGAGGACAACCCGGCGGTGCAGCTCAATTGCAGCGAGTGCTCTGCGTCGTTGGCCACGCGTCGGTTCCTGCTGTCCACGCGCTGGGATCGCGAGCGATTTGACGCCTACCTGAACTTTTTTCAGAAGCAGCTCCAGCACCCGGCGCTCCTCTCGCCGTGCGACGTCTTTCCGTACCCGGAGGAGAACCCCTCGCTCATGTGTTCGGTGGTGCCCTTCGTGAACGAGGCGTTGATGCTCGATGAAGCGGCGCCGTTGCCCATCGAGCGGGTGGTCGCGTTCGCGCAGCGCGCGGCGGGCACCATCGGTTTCCTGGCGTTCAACGGTGTCAAGCTCGGTTGGTTGCATCGTTCCAACTTCGCGATCCGTCCGGGCGGCGAGTTCGTGATGTTCGACCCCGAGGTGGCCGCCGTCCAGCCCAATCCGCTGTCGGCCGAGGAGTACGCGCCGACGATGCGGGAGCTCGGCGAGATCCTTCGTCGGTACACCCCGCTTGAGGAGCGCGCCTGGCAGGCGCTGTTCCTCTCGATGGAAGGCGGCGAGTTCGCCACCACGGCCGAGTTCGGGCAGGCGCTCCAGCAGGAAGCCCACCGCCACAAGCGCCAGCGCCTCACCCGGCATGCGGGAATGACGGACGTTGGGCTTCTACGCTCCTTGAACGAGGACAATTGGGGCTGGTCGCGGTTGACGGAGGGGGTCGAGATCTTCGTCGTGGCGGACGGGATGGGCGGGCATGACTCGGGTGAGGTCGCGTCGCAGATGGCGGTCGAGACCCTCGTGAGCGTCGCCAAGGATCGCGTGGACGTCACGCCGCGCCCGAGCGTATCGGTCATCGAGAACATCCTGGACGAGGCGTTCCAGGAGGCCAACAACACGATCAAGGCGAGCGCCGAGCTGCGCGGCAACGACATGGGGACCACGTTGGTCACGTGCATGGTCGTCGACGATCAGATCGCCCTCTGCGCGAATGTCGGCGATTCCCGCGGCTATCTGGTCCGGAACGGGACGCTCCACCAAATCACGCGCGACCACTCGCTCGTCGCCCGCATGGTCGAGCAGAACCGCATCACCGCGGAGGAAGCGCGCAACCACCCGCACTCCAACATCCTGCTGCGCACCGTCGGGACCGAGCGCAACGTGGACATCGACATCTTCCAGGTCGAGCTGGAGGAGGGCGACCGCATCGTGCTCTGCTCGGACGGCCTGTGGGGCGAGGTCGATGATGCGGAGATCGAGCAGATCTGCACGTCGTCGGACGACAATCGCGCCATCAGCCGGCAGTTGGTCCGTGCCGCGCACATGGGCGGCGGCAAGGACAACATCACCGTGCTGGTCATCAACGTGCCGGGAGTGGGGGTTGCCACGGCCGCGCCGGAGCGGACGATCGAGAGCGTGACGCGGTCAGGCTGAAAGCCTAGATCACGCGCACGCCGCCCTTCCAGACCTGCTCTGCCGGTCGCCCGCCAAGATACTGAAGCAGCACCTCCACGTTCGGCGGTTCCCCGGGCGGTGGGAAAAAGAGCGCAATGTCCGCGGCAGATCCCGGTCCGAGCCAGCCGAGGTCGCGGCGTCCGAGCGCGAGTGCGGCGTTGCGGGTGATGCCCGTGAGCGCCTCCTCGGCGGTCAACCCCATCGTCAGGCACGCGAGCGTGGCGGCGGTCCACAGGTTGGTGACGGGCGAGGAACCTGGGTTGAAGTCGGTGGCGACGGCCATCGGAACGCCGGCGGTGCGGAGCGCGGCGACAGGCGGGGGCGTGTCGCGCAGGTAGAGCATCGCGCCGGGAAGCAGGACGGCGACGGTGCCCGCGGCGGCCATCGCGGCGATCCCGTTTGCGTCGATGCGCTCGAGATGATCGGCGGACAACGCACCATGTCGTGCGGCGAGGGCAGCGGCACCGGTGTGTGCGACCTGCTCCGCGTGGACGTGGATGTCGAGGCCGAGCGCCTTCGCGCGGGTGAGGATGGCGTCGGTCTCGGCGAGACTGAACGCGCCGGTGTCGCAGTAGACGTCGACGGCGGTGACGAGCGGCGCGAGGGACGGCAGGTTCACGGTGAGCAATTCCTGGAAGTACGCGGCGCGATCGGCGCCCTGGTCGCGCCCGCGCGGGAAAACGTGGGCAAGGAACGTCGTGAGCACCTCCACCGGCCCGGCGCTCGCGCGTGCGGCCTCCAACATCCGGCGTTCGGTCTTGAGATCCAGGCCGTAGCCGCTCTTGATCTCCACCGTCGTCACGCCGCGTGCGAGCATGTCGTCCAGCCGCGCGGTCGTCAGCACGGTCAGCTCGTCCACCGTCGCCATGCGTGTGGCGTGCACGGTGGTGTGAATACCGCCTCCAACCTCCAGAATTGACGTGTATGTGTCTGTTGCCCCCGTCAGGCTCACGCGCCGCACAAAATCGCCGACGCGCGTGCCCGCGAACGTGGTGTGCGTGTGGCAATCGACCAGTCCGGGCATGGCGATGAGCCCGTCCGCCTCGACCGTCTCGACAGCGTCATCGCCCCCATCTGTGTCGTCGTCGGCGCCGATCTCCACGATCCGGCTGCCCTGGAGCAACAACGAGACGTCGTGGTGGACGCGCCGGCCGTCCCAGAGGCGCGCGATCCCGCGGATCCGGGTCAACGGGAGGGCTTCCCGGTCCCGGGCGCGGCGCTTAGGGTTGGACACGAGGTGTGCTCATGCCCACGAACCTATCCACCACTTCTCTCCCCGACGCCCCCGGCCGCGCCGTCTCGATCACCTACTGCACGAGCTGAGGCTACCTCCCGCGCGCCACCCGGGTGGTGGACGTGCTGCGGGAGGAGGTCGGAGTGGCTGCGACGCTGATCAAGGGACAAGGCGGTATTTTCGAAGTGCGGGTCGGCGACCGTGTCGTCGCGAAGAAGACCTTCGACGGCTTTCCGAGCGAGGATGAGATCGTCCTCGCGGTGGCTTCCTCGCTCGGCCCCCGGGCTGACGGTTAGTCCCGCTCGATGGCCTGGACGCTCACGGTCGACACGTCCTGGCCGCCTCCGGACGCGGTGACGCGCCTGGCGCTGGACGTGGACCCGCGCCGCCGCACGCTGCACCTCGGCCCGCAGGTCGTCGGCACGGGCTGCCTGGAGATCCAATCCGGGGCGATCGCCCGCAGCTTCTACGCCTGCGCGGAAGAGGATCTCGCCGCCGCTTCGGAGTGGCTCGCCGGCGATGAGGCCGGTGCGCTCCTGGACGCGATCGAAGCCGGGTTTCGCTGCGACCTGCTGTGGTCGGGCGACCCCGTGGTCACCTGGAGCGATTCGGCGTGGGAGGCAGGGGCCGCGCTGGTCGCAGGTGTGGGCGCGCGGATCGGCCCCGACTGAGCCGACGGACGGGACCTACGGCAAAAAGAACCGTCCACCGATGACAAAGTCAAAGCCGCCGCGCCACCGGTTCAGCTTCTCGCCGAGCCCCGGCGCGAGCCCGATGCTTGGGGCGGCTTCCAGGAAACCCTCGATCGGAACGGCGGTGTGGTAAAAACACATCCCGACTGGAACGCGCAGGGCGATGGCCGACGGCGCGTAGATGCTCGTCGAGACGCCGAGGCGCAGGCGTGGGCCAACGCCGACGTAGAACGGGAAGGAGAAGTCCTGGATGTCCGGCGCGTGCAGGGTCGTGAGCGTGTAGAGAACGTCCGCGCCCGCAGCCATGGTGCCGGAGGTGAAGTCCCACCCGAACTGCCCCTGGCCCCAAACGCCCTCGAGGTGCGGCTTCCACGCCACCGAAAGCGCGATGGGCAGGCCGAGCATCGCGCCGATGCCGATGCCGTCCGGCGAACGGGCGAGGGTGTTGTGCTCGACCGGGCGGTCAGCGGCGGCGCCGGTGTTGCCCGCGCGGGCGGCCGGGAGGAGGAGGATGAGGGCGGTGAGCACGATTCCAGATAACCTTGATCAGGGACCGTTTTCGAACTGCTGGAGAACGTCGTCCCCCTGGTAGACCGTGATGAGGCGGTGCAGGATGGGCCCGAGCGTGGGGTCGCGGAAGGTTGCCAGCCACGAGGGGTCGGCCGCGAGGTCACGGAATGAAAATCCAGCTCGCAAGGCCGATGTGAGCTCCCGCTCAAAGGTGTCCGCCTCGTTCGCGCGCCGGGCGACGTCGGCGAGGCGAAAGTGGCCGGGCCAGCCATCCGGGGCGAGGCGGACGACGGTTTCGAACTCGCGCTTTGCGGCGTCGGCGTTGCCGCGGTTGAGCTCGATCTCGCCGCGGTCGTAGTGGGCCGCGACCATCGCGGGGTCTTCCGCGATCGCCCGGTCAAGGTTGGCGAGCGCGCTGGTCTCGTCGCCAGCGAGCCGCCACCCAAGCCCAAGTTCGTAGGCCAATTTTGCGTCGTCCACGGCGCGACCGGGGCCGCCGCCGAGTGTCCGTCGCCACCGATCCGCAAAGTCCTCCGCGGAGACCATGTTCGCGCGGGCACCGTCGGCCGAGTCGGCCGGGAGCTGGGCGCGGCGGGCGATCTCATCGGCGGCGGCCTGGGCTTGCTCGCTTCGGTAGTCGGGTGGCGGGATCTCGGCGCGGGCAACGGCAAGCCAGGAGAGCAGGAAGCACCCGGTCATTGCTTGCCGCTCGGCGGCGTGACCACATGCACGCCCTGACCCGCCATCTGGTTCACGCAGGACACCCGGCGGTGGTAGGTTGCGTAGTCGAATTGCGGGGAATTTGCGGGGTCGTGGCAGGTGAGGCACGTCGCTTCGGTCACTGGCTGGCCTTTCTGGTTGTGCGGGTCCGCGATGTGCGCGGACATCGGGCCGTGGCAGTCCTCGCACTGCACCGCCTTCCAGGTTTGCATGTTCACGTCGTCCGTCGAGGCGTTTCCGCCGGGCTCGCCCCAGCCGGTGGAGTGGCAGGCAACGCATTCTGGGTTCTTGTTGCCGCCGCGGGGGATCAGCGCGAGCCAGGCCTTCGCGTGCGGCGTCTCTGCCCACGCCGCAAGGTAGTCGTCGTGGCAGCCGGTGCAGCCGCCAGCAGCGACGTACCGCAGCGGCGCGTTGACCTTGCTGCGCGCGTTCGCCGTGCCGACCAGGCTGTCGTCGAACGCTTTCACGGCCTTGGCTGCCGCATCGTCGGGCGCCTCCAGGTCCGACCCGAGCGGGCGGTCGCGCACCAGCGCAAGGTTTCGGCCCGCGGCGTCCGGCGCCACGGCCGCCCACGCGTCCACCACCCGCTGTGCCTCCGCGGGCTTCGCGTTGCCTTCCTGGCGCGGCAGGCGCTCCATGGCCTCGTCCCAGGCCTCCCATTTGGCGCCCTCCGGGCCCGTCAAAAGCTCCGCCGGCCCCGGCGTCGTCCCGATGGCGAGGCGGACCACGCTGACAAAACGCCCCCGGTCCGGCGTCTCGATAACCGGCGCCCCGGACGTCACCCTGGGGGGATCGAGATCGCCGCCCCGCGTCGCCAGCACGAGCGCGAGCCCAGGGACGCCCTCGGCGATCCGGGTGTTTGTGGCCGTGTCGGCGTTGGAGAGGGCGACCCACGCGTCCGGGCTCGGCGAGACGGCGGCCATCGCCCGCTTCACGACGTCCACCACCCCAGCGTCCACGGAGTGCCCCGGCATGGCGCCGCTCACGCCCACCACGCCGAGTCGCACGCCCCCGCGCTCGATCACGGTGGCGTGCGGGAGCTCGTCCACATTCGTCCCCACCGCGCGCTCCCACCCCTTTCCGTCTGCGGGGCGCAGGGCCAGATCCGTCGGCGAGGGGCACCAGACGTCCAGCCCGACCTCGACTCCGAGCGACAGCATCGTTTTTGCCCGCAGCTCCTGGTCGGCGACCTTCGCCCCTCGCGCGCCCTTCGTCAGCATGTCTCCGGCGTCCAGCACGATGACGGGGTCGCCCTCGGCGCGCAGCCGTTGGAGGTAGCGCTCCCGTCGCTCAAAGCCGCCGTAGGGGACTGTCGGGCAGCCGCACACGTCCAACTCCCCGCGTACTTCGCCGGTCCAGGCGATGGTGACGCGCTTTTCGGGCACGACCGGGCCTGGAGGGACGAGCTCCCCGTTCGGGCGCCGGGGCGCCAGCGTCGGGAGGGTGTTGGAGGACTGAGGGCTGGCCTGGCCGCTGCACCCCGCGCCGAAAGCCGCGGCAAGCAGCCACACGGCGGGCGTCGGCAGGCAGCGGATCGAGGCGAGTGCGCGCACCTCGTGCATGTATCCCTGTCACGTTCCCGTGAATCCGGCGGATGGTCCCGGCGCCGGACTTGGAGGAATCGGGACTCCGGGGCACACTGGCGCGGTTCGCCATCCGAACGGAGCTTCGATGTCCCTGGTCATGATCTCGCTCGTCCTTCCCTCATTGGCCCTTCGCGCCGTCGTTCCGGCCGCCATGGCTTTTGCGCCCTCGGACTCGGCTGGCAGCGCGCCGAACCGCATCGAACGCCCGCATCTGCAGGAGCAGCTCGCCCTTCGGCACCAGCCGGCCTGGGAGGAGTTCACGGCGGGCGACGGCGCCGGCTGGGAGGCGACGTGGGACGAGATCGAGCGCACGCCGGAGCGTGCCATGGGCCCCGGGATCCCGATGGACGACGTGTCGTCCAAGGCCGGCGTCGAGGCGTCGCTCCGCACATTCTTCGCGAAGAACCCGGATCTTCTGGGTGTTCCGGCGAGCCAGCTCGTGCTGCGAAAGGCGGGGTATTCGTCGGCGACGGACATGTGGTACGTCGATTTTGACCGGGTCGTCTCCGGCGCACCGATCTGGCGTGCAGGCGTGACCGCGCGCGTGCGGCACGGCGAGCTGGTCATGTTCGGCATCGAAACGTACCCATCCGTCACCAGCCTCCCGAAGCCGACCGTCTCGACGGAGGACGCCGAGGCGACGGCCCAGCTCGAAGGCCCCGCCGCGATGGCCGACCACACCAACGTCTCCGCCTCCCTGGTCGCCCTGCCCTGGGATCGCGATGGCGGCGTGGATGTGCGCCTTTGCTGGGAGGTTCACAGTCACACCGACGAGCCCGTCGGCGACTGGGTCACCCACGTGGACGCGCTCACCGGGGAGCGCCTGAACACCTACAACACGGTCTCCTTTTTCGACGGGACGATCCAGGGCTACCACGACACCCGGACCGTCGATGGCAGCTACACAACCTCGGCGTACCCCCTCGAGAAGTTCACGGGCGCCGACGGCAGCACCGTCTACGCCGACGAAAGCGGGAACATGACCCTCTCGGACGCGACGACCTGGACGACCGCGCTCTCCGGCTCCTACGTGACCATCCGGAACCTGGCCGGCTCTGCTGCGAGCATGTCCGTCACGGCGGATTCGCAGACCTGGTCGACGACGGAGGAGGAGACGCAGGCCCAGATCGACGCCTACAAGTTCATCCACGACGTGCGGACCTGGGGGCTGGCCATCGACGCCACCAACGGCATGTCCACGACAGCGCTGGTCACGAAGGTCAACACGTCGAGCACCTGCAATTCCTACTACGACGGCGCTGTGAACCTCTACCAGGCGGGGGACGGCTGCAACAACACCGCCCGCATCGGCGACGTCGTGTACCACGAGTGGGGCCACGGCTTTCACTACTACGCGTTGCAGGCCGGCACCTACGATGGGGACATCTCCGAGGGCATCGCGGACACCGTCTCCACGTTGCAGACGCACGACTCGCAGATCGGGCCCTACTTCTACACCACCGGCGGCGCCGTTCGCGACGTGTCCGTCGACAAGGTCTACCCGGACGACTGGGACGGAGAAGTGCACGACGATGGCCAGATCTTCGGCAGCGCCGTATGGGATCTCTGGGACGATCTGGACGCCACCTACGGCGAGACCCGCGCGGACTCCGGGAACGCGTGGTTCACCGCCAGCACCTTGCTCGCCAACGCCATCAAGGCCGGCCCGACCATCCCCGAGGCCTACGACGAGTACGTCCTCGCCGACGACGACAACAACGACGCGAGCGACGGCACGCCACACCTCTGCGAGATCATCGACGCCTTCGGCCGCCACGGGCTCGGCCCGGGCGCGAGCGGTGGGGCGGTCATCGGCATCGATCACACCGCCGTCGGAAACCAGGCCGCCAACCACCCGATCGCGTTCACCGGCTCGGTCGTGAACCTCGCACCCGGCTGCACCGACTTCACCCTCGCGAGCGCGACCGTGCACTATTCCGTCGATGACGGCGCGACCTGGCAGCTCGGCGCCGCGACCCTCTCCGGCGACGCGTTCACGGCGAACCTCCCCGGCTTTCCCGGCGATACCATCGTCCTCTACTACGTCTCCGCCAAGGCCTCGGACGGCACCGAGGTCACGCTCCCCGCTGGCGGCGACATCGCCCCCTACACCTTCTACGTTGGCGGACTTCGTCAGGTCTATTGCGAGACTTTTGACAGCAGCGATGGCGGCTACACGCACGCGCTGCTCGCGGGGCGCGATCAGGACGGCGCGGACGACTGGATGTACGACCAGCCGCAGGGCCTCTCCGGCGACCCGACCCAGCCCTACACGGGCCGCAAAATCTGGGGGAACGACCTTGGCGGCGGGAACTTCAACGGCGCCTACCAGTCGAGCATCGAAAACCGGCTCTCGTCGCCCTCGATCGACGTCGGCGCCGACACGCAGCTCATCCTCCAGTACCGGCGCTGGCTCTCCGTCGAGGACAGCTACTACGATCAGGCGCAGATCTACGCGAACGACACCTCGGTTTGGAAGAACCACGGCACAAACCGGAACGTCGGCGATGAGCAGACCGAGGACGCTGAGTGGATGCTCCACACCGTCCGGCTCTCCGACGTCGCCAACCCGCTCGTCCTCGGCTGGGACCTGACCAGCGACGGCGGGTTGGAGTTTGGCGGCTGGAACATCGACGACGTTTGCGTCTACGCGTACGACTCGACCGTCGACACCGGCGGCGACAGCGGCGCCGACAGCGGCGTGCCGACGACGGACAGCGGCTCGGGTGACTCGGGGTCGAATGGCGGCGACAACAGCGGAAACCCGAACGACACCGGCAACGGCAAGATCAACGTTGGCGGCGGGTGTGGGTGCGCGACGGCGCCGGACGGTGGGGGTATGGCTCTCGCCCTCGCGGGGGCCGCGATTGTCCTCGGCAAGCGCCGCAAGACCTGAACCGGGGGTTACAGCGAAACGTTGTCCTCTGCCCGCCGCTACCGTTTCGGTGAACTCCTCGGGGAGGGCGGTTTTGGCGTGGTCTACAAGGCGGCGATGCTCGGGGCGGATGGGTTCGAGAAGCCCGTCGCCATCAAGCTTTTGCGGCTGAGCGGCGGGGACGGCCGGCTGGCTGAGGAGGCCCAGCAGCGTTTTCGCGATGAGGCGCGGCTGCTTGGCCTCCTGCGGCACCGCGCGATCGTGCAGGTGGATGGGCTGGTGCGGATCAACGGACATCAGGCCGTGGTGATGGAGTACCTGGAGGGGGTCTCGCTGCGGGCGCTGGTCAAGCGGGCGCCCGTTCCGGAGCGGCCGGCGCTGGAGATCGTGGCCGAGGTGGCCGCGGCGTTGGAGGCCGCGTGGCATCGACCGGGGCCGGCGGGCAAGCCGCTGAACGTCTGTCACCGCGATCTCAAGCCGGCGAACCTGCAATTGTCGACGGACGGCGAGCTGAAGGTGCTCGATTTCGGCATCGCGCGGGCGGACTTCCAGTCGCGCGAGGCCGAGACGCGCTCGCTGGCGATGGGCAGCGTCGAGTACATGTCCCCAAAGCGCCTGGATTTTGACGACGACGGCTCCGCGGGTGACGTCTACTCGCTCGGCTGCGTGCTGTACGAGATGCTCGTCGGCGAGGCGTTCGGCCGGACCAGCGCGAACCCCAAGAGCCACGCCGCGCGCTTTGAGGCCAACATCGGCAAGGCTCCGGAGTCCTGCCGCGAGATGATCGCGAAGATGCTGGCGTTTGACCCGACCGAGCGCCCGGGCGCGCGCGAGATCGAAAAACGCTGCCTGGAGCTGGCGAGAACACAGCCGCTCTCGCTGCGCGACTGGGCCGCGGACGCCGTCCCCGCTTGTGTGTCGACCGCCACGCCAGCGACGGGAAGTTGGACCGGCAAGCTGCTCGCAGAGGACGGGGACGTCGTGGTTCCCCCGCCACCGCCCGAGGCTCGGCCGCGTTTTGTGGTCGGCGGTGGCACCGGGGTGATGCCAACGGTGCAGGCGGATCGCGCCGAGGTGGCCCGGGCGTTGGCCGTCGCGGACGTGCCGCCGCCTGCAGCGTCTGGAACGGTGGGCGCAGGCTCGGGGCCACTCGCAAAAACGCCGGGTTCGGGGCCGATCAGCGCGGCCGTCCGGTCGGGGCCGATCACCGGTTCGGTTGGCGGTCGGACGGGCACGGTCAGCCGGCGGACGGGACCGGTGACAGGGGCGCGAAAAGAGGGTGCGGGGACGGCCGCGAAGGCGGGCGCCGCAGCGATGGGCGTGCTCGGAATTGGGAGCATCGCCGCCGGTTGCATCGGGCTCGTCGTCGTCGTGGTGATGGTGGTCCGCGGATTCAGGGGCGACGAAGTCGCCGGGCCCACACCGGATGCTGCTGTGGCGGAAGTCGCCGCGCCCCAGATCCCCCCGTCCGTCGCGGCGCCGCCCGTCCCCGCTGAGGCCGTGCCCGCGCCCGTCGCTGCGCCCGTCCTCGTCCCGACCCCCGCTCCCGTCCAGACGGTAGTTGTCGCGCCTGTCGCCCCGCCGAAGGCCGACCCGCCCCGCGCAAAACCCGCCTCCAAGCCGGCTGCGCCGCCCGCGCTCGACCCCGGGACTTCGGCCACTATCGAGCTCTCCGGCAACGCTGAGGCCGTCCACTTCCGGGCCGGAGACACCAACTTCGCGCTCCCCCTCGTCCCCGCTGGCGTCTACACCGTGCTCGCCACGTTCGACGGCAAGGAGGTCGACGCTGGCCAGGTCACGGTCGGGCAGGGGGAGAAGGTGACGTTGAAGTGCAAGAAGGCGTTCTTGCGGTGTACGCGCTGAAGGGGCTACGCCCCCAAGACCCTCGACAGCCACGGTAGCGACACGTCCATCCGGTAGTCCACGTCCGAGTGGTTGTCGTGGAACGACTCGTAGACATGGGCGATGCCCTGCCGGTCGAGCGACTCGTGGATGAGCTGCGTGCCCCAGTGGATGTTGTACTGGTCCTCGTCGCCGCAGTCCAGATACCAGCCGCGAAGGCTGCGGATCGCGTCGCCGTGCTTGTCGACCATGCGCGCGGTGTCCCAGGCGAGCCAGTTGGCCCAACGGTCCTCGCGCAGGCGGCCGGAGCGGTCAAAAGGGAGCTGAAAGCCGGCGGGTGCTGACGGGTCGGGGTCGTAGTGGGCAGCCATGCCCATCGTCATCAGCACGTCGACGTCGGAGCTGGAGAGCTTCTCGCTGGCATGGAGCGCGGTGAGCAGGCGGACAGGGTCGAAGTCGTGGGCGCGCAGGCGGTTCATCAAGCGCGGCATGACCGGTAGAAAGAGCCATTCCCAGTAGGCGTCGCCCGAGTGGGAGGCGATGGCGTTCCAGACGTCCGGGCGCAGCATTCCGTGCACCATGGCGCCGTAGCCGCCGGAGGACTTGCCGAACACGCCGCGCGCTTGGGGACGGACCGAGAAGTTCGACTCGACGAACGGCACGATCTCGTCGCAGAGGTAGTCCATGTACCGGCCCGTGCCGGTCGAGTTGATGTACTGGTTGCCGCCAAACGCCGTGAAGCAATCGGGAAACGCCACGATCATCGGGCCGATCTTGCCCTCTGCGAGCAACCGGTCCATGCGCTCGGGCACGTTCTGGCCGAACGGCTTCCAGTTCGTGTGGGACGCACCGCTGCCCGTGTACCCGATCAGGTCGACCAGCAGCGGATAGTTGGTCGAAACGGAGGGCGAATAGCCGGGCGGCGTGTAGACGAGGACGTCGCGTTCGGTCGGATCGCCGGGCCGGTTGCCGACGAGGACGTCCGAGCGATGACGGAGGCGGTGGATCTGGCCGCGGGGGCCTTCAAAGCGCTTGAGCATGGGTCAGGGGGCCTCGTTGGGTTCGTCGTCTTCGAGGGCATCGTCGGCGAGGTCGTCCAGCTCGGCGCGAAACTTGATGTTCGCACCGGTCTCGGGCGCGTAGAGCGGCACGACGACGTCGAGGATGTCGACAGCCCGTTCGAGCAGATCGAACTCGGTTTCGCCCGTGTCTTCCTGGCAGGCCTGGACGAGCGCATCGGTGTACCGAACGCCCAGATCGAGCCGGTGTAGCCGTCCTGCGGCGTCCTCGCCCAGCTCCGCCCAGAGGTCCGCGAGGCTCTCGATCGCGGCCCATGGCTCCGCGGAGTCCGTGGAGACCTCCGCCTGCTCGATCACGTACTCCACCTCCTCGTTCGGGAGGAGGCCGGTCAGCCAGCGCAACCAGAGCACGCTCGCCGCGGCTCGGACGAAATCCCGCTCGTGCGGAGACTTCGGGGAGTCAAACGCCGCGATCC
Organism: uncultured Pseudomonadota bacterium; assembly: GCA_903844155.1. GTDB lineage: Bacteria > Myxococcota_A > UBA796 > UBA796 > SXON01 > CAIUMM01. Next base: position 12,742 of record CAIMSU010000089.1, read on the forward strand.
ACTCGTCCGCGATCACGAACGCGCTCTCCGTGACCAGCCCGCGCTCCGCGAACGTCTTCGCGTCCGTCCCGATGCCGTGCGCTTCCAGGCCGATGAGCAGCTCGTCCGTCGTCGTCGCGTCCGCCCGAGCGATGGTCCAGAGGTCCTGCGTTTGGGGCCAATGTGTCTTGAGGTGCTCGGCAAACTCAAACGCGGCGTACATGCGAATCCGGGTGCGGCGCGCCAGCCCTTCGACGCCCTCCGTCAGCGGCTTCCAGCGGTCCAACGCCGAAGGCTCGTTACGGCGCTTCTCCAGCTTCTTCTTCCGCTTGTTCGCCTTCTCGTGCTTCTTTTGGGCGCGCGCCGCAGCGCTCTTCTTGGCCATTGAGACTCCCGGGAGAAGGGTAGCGTGTCGTCGCGCGTCCGGCCTCTTCAGACCCGCTGCGCCTGCCGCTTCGCTTTCTCGGTGTAGAGCCGCGCCACCCGGGTGTGCTCCTCCCATGCTGGCCACGCGGACTTGCCGTCGGCGCCAACGCTGCAGAGCCGCTCCTCGACGACCTCCGCCTCGGCGTGAGCTTTCACGAGGTGGTCGAGGATGCCGGCGAACGCCCGTCGCGCCGAGGAGGGGTCGTGTCCCGGCAGACCCTCCGTCCGCGTCGTCCCCTCGACCAGCCGGAAGATGGCGTTCTCCGTGTGTAGATCCAGGATCCGGACCCGACGGTCCACGCCCGCGCCCACGGCCGTCAGCCGCTTCCGCAGCCAGCGGTTCTCCGACGGTGCCTCGCGGGTCGTCCTCGTCTCCACCTCGCCGGGAACGATGACCAGGACACGGTCGATCGCGGCAGCCACGCCGCCACCCATCGGCTCGGCCAGCCAGATCGTCTCGTCCGTCACCACCCAGTCGCTCTCCGATGCGCCCCCAACGTCGCCCTGGCGTCCGCTCTTGCCAAGCACCCCCATCGCCTGGGGCACCGCGAGCAGCTCCTCCCGCGAGATGGCGATCTGGTCAAAGGTCGGGCGGCGGCCGAGGTTCGGCGAGTCGCCCCGCAACGCGACGCGAGGCCATTTGCCCTGGCTCAGCATCCGCGCTGTGGCCTGATCCACGCCCACGGACATGCCGATCTCCTCGGGGTCACCGTACGGCGGCAGGACCAGCAACCAGGCCTGTCGGATGGGGGGGAGCCCCGGAGGCGTGGCTGGGAGCGACGAGTACGCGATCGCGAGGGCGTCCTCGGCTTCCATCAGCGTCTCCAGCAAACCGGCGGGGTCGTCGGTGAGGAGGACGGCGCGCTGGGCGGCGCGGACGAGGCGGTCGGTCCACGGGAGGAGGGGGGCGGAGCGAACGACGGGTGTCGACGTCGGCTGGGGGAGGACCGGCTGGATCCCGCCTCGCAAGGGGTGATCACCCGTGTGGGACTCGCGCGGCGCGCGGCGGTCGGCGAAGGGAAGGTCCCGGGTCGCCCCGGGCATGCGCCGGTCGGGCATCGGCTGGTCGCCGGGCGGAAGCGAGGTTCGCGGAGGTAATGTCGGCGTCCGACTTGGGGGGAAGGATCCGTCGCCCACCCAGGAGTCCGTGGGCTTGCGGCGCTCGGGGAAGGCGAGATCGCGGGTGCCACCGGGGCGCCGACGGTCTTCGGCAGGCGGCTCCGGGCGTGGAACCTCGCTGGAGTCCGGATCCCGCGCCTGCGACAAGGCTGCGCGCAGCTTGTCGGTCTGGCCGCCGCGCATCGCGTCGCGCACGAGATCGTCGAGGTTGTCGGGGCCGCGTCGGGCGGGCTCGGCGGGCCGCGCGGTCGGGTTCGGCATCACCGCGCCGCAGTACAGGCAGGTGGTGCGGAAAGCGGCGTTGGGCCGCGTGCAGCGGGGACACGGTTCACTCACGAGGTTCCTCCGAGGCCGGTGCCCCACTCGGGGACGACCGCCCCGACGTAGCCCGAAATCCGGATGATGCCGCCAAGATCGTGCACGGCGCTGCCCAGATCCGGGATGCGCCAGACCGGCGCGGTCGTTCCGCGAACGAGCTCGGCGATGTTGGCCTCCTGCACCTCCACGCGCGCGCGCTGGCGCTCGGGGAGGGCAGTCAGCTCGGCGACGGACTCGGCCCATCCGGCCAGGCCGGGGTCGGGGCCGAACGAGGGCGCACCTGGGTTGGGCGGGGCGACGAGGCAACGGTTCACGAGAAAGCCAGCAAGCGGCTGGCGATGTGTTCGAAGCTGCTCGACAAAGAGCCGCGCCTCGGCGCGGGCCGCGGGTGCGGGCGTCGTGACGAGGAGGAACTTCGTCGAGGGCGCAGAGAGCAGCGTCCGGACCTCGATCGAGCGCTCCCGGAAGCCGTCCCAGAGGGCCTGGAAAGCCGTGAAGAACTCGGCGATGTCCGCGATCGTCGAGTTGCCGACCATGCGTTCCAGAACACTCGCCAGGACCTCGCTCCCGCGCTCGAGCATGCGCCAGCCGCCGCGCGAGGCGGGGAGCACGATCCACCGCATGACGCCTTCGTCCATCAAATTCGCCATGCGGTCCGGCGCGGCCAGGAAGTCCAGCGCGTGGTGGGTCGGCGGCGTGTCCAGCACGACACAGTCCCAGTGGTCCTCGCGCGCGAGCTCATAGAGCCGCTCCATCGCCATGTATTCCTGGGAGCCGGCGAGGTTGGCGGAGGCGTGCTGGTAGATGTGGTTCTTGTAGATCCGGTCGCGGGCTTCGGGCGTTGGCGCAAACCGGGAGACGACGCGGTCAAACGTCTCCTTGGGATCCAGCATCAGCGCATGCAAGCTCCCTTTTGCTTCCAGCTCCGGTGGCAGCAGGACCGGGCTCGGCTCGTTGCCGACGCGCACGCCCAACGCGTCCGCGAGCCGCCTGGCCGGATCGATGGTCAGGACGACCACGCGGGCGCCCGCCCGGGCCTGCGCGAGCGCAAGACCTGCCGACGACGTGGTTTTTCCCACGCCGCCAGCGCCGCAGCAGATGTAGACGGGCGTCATCGGGTGGCCTCTGCCTCGCCACCGAGGGCGTCGGCGAGGCGGTCGAGCTGGGTCGGGCCGAGGACGGGGGCGTCGACGTCGGGGAGATCGAGCACCGGTGGGCCAAGGCGGGCGAGGCTGGCGCGGGCGTGATCCTGGGCGTTCACGCGGCGAAGGAGCGCGTCTGCCAGCGCGAGGGCGTCCATCCCCGCGGGGTTCGCCCCTGCGGCCAGGGCCGGTCGGAGGGACGGATAGGTCGGGGGGAGGCGACCTGCCTCCACGGCGTTCAGGACCACACAGGCGACCTGCGCCTGAAAATTGCCGAGACGGCCGTACAATTCGGTTGTCTCGCTCACCGGCAGCTCCTCCGGCAGTGAGACGAGGACGATCGCGGTCCGCGCTGGGTCTTCGATGAGCGCGGCGACATCCCGCGCGTTGTCGTGGAAGGGGCCGGCGCGCGTCAGTCGCATCATCCCCCGCGGCGCCGTGAGCATGCTGATGCCGTGGCCGGTCGCGGGAGCATCGATCACCAGCAGATCCCAGGCGCGTCGCCGCCCGACAAGGCCCGCAGGCCGCTCGCGTTCGAGGTCGAACACCTTGCCGAGCTGGACGAGGTCGTGCAGTCCGGGGACCGCGTCGATGAACGGCGCCATCACCCGGTTTCGGAACACCATCTCGTAGAGCTTGCGAAAGCGCAGCATACGAAGCAGGTATTCTTCGATGGCGGCCTCGGGCCTTATCGACATTGAGTACAGGTCCGGCGCGAGCTGGGTGACGGCATAGCCCCCGGAAGTAAGGCCGAAGCGACCGCACACGTTGTCCGCGCCGCTGGTCTCGCACACGAGCGTCCGCATGCCGCGGCGGGCAGCGAGGACGCCGAGCGCGAGGCTCACCGAGGTCTTGCCGACGCCGCCTTTGCCGGTCACGACAAGCACGCGCCGAGCGAGCAGCGCGTCGACGGCGGAACCCGGGGGCAGCGGCATCCGGCGGGGTATCAAGACGGCGGGTCGTGCGCTCACCGCCGGGATACCCCGGACCTTCAATGTTCCTAGTCGCCCTCGCGCTGCTCCCCCTCGCGTGCACCCGCGAGCCCCCGCCGAGGCCGCCGATGCCCGCCGGACCGAAGCCAGCCGCGGGGATGGAGGCGGCAGGACCGAAGCCCTGGCGCGCCCTCGATCACCTCGCGGACGCCACGATCACGCTGCCCGGCGCTCTCGACGGTACCTCCGTTGCCCCGGCCGGTACGGACGCGGCGGCGGACCAGACCGGGATCATGCCGCTGACCGAGAAGTGGGTGGACACCGGCCAGTCCTGGGGCCGGATGCACATCTGGTCGCATCCGCTGCCGTTCGCCTGTGACATGCCGCGCCCGAACTACGCGCCGCTGGGAGCGCGGCTCTACCACAAGGGCCTGGAGCTGCCGTTCGTCGGCGGGCTCACCAGCCCGGGGCGTGGCGGCTGGTACGTGGAAGACAACAAGGTGCTGCTCATCTCGCTCGAGAACCCGACGAGCTGGACGGACAAGCCGGAGCTGCGCGTCACCGAGCTGGCCGAAACGCTCAAGCGCCGCGTCTTCGTCGGCTCCGGGCTGACACCGGCCGCGTTCGTGGCGATGACGACGACGATTGGCCCCGTCACCCGACCGGGCCTCCTCGTCCCTGCCCCGGGGCGCGTCGAGTACACCATCACCGTGCCGCCAGGAGCGCGCCTGGACGTCGGCGCCAGCCTCCTCGCCCACCCCTTGCTTGGGACGAAGGCGGGGAACGGCGCCATCGCGCGGGTCGAGGTGGACGGGAAGTCCGTGTGGAAGGCCAATGTTTCGCCGGGCGACGGCTTCGCGGACGCCACGGCCGACCTCTCCGCGTTTGCCGGCAAGGAGGTCAAGCTCGCGTTCGTGAGCGACCCCGACGGGAACGCCGATTACGACTCGGTTTTCTTCAGCACCCCGGTCATCAGCGCGCCCGCACCGGCGCCGTCGATCGGACCCCGCCACATCGTCGTCGTCGGCATCGACACGCTGCGCTGGGACGCGATGAGCCTGAACGGGCAGACGGTCGACGGGCGCAAGACGTCGCCGGAATTCGACGCCTGGGCGCAATCCGCCGTGGTCTTCGACGACGCCTGGGGCCCCGCTCCTCGCACGCGTCCAAGCTTTCGAACCGCGTTGACCGGCCGGTACCCCTACGCGGCCATCTCGTCGCCGACCATCGCGGAGCTCCTCGCACCGGCCGGGTTCCGGACGGCCGGCTTCGTCGCCAACGTCCATCTCGTCCCCCGCTTCCGCTTCAACGACGGTTTTGAGCATTGGTACTACGAGAACGGTGCGCGGGCCGAGGACGAGGTGAGCCGCGCGCTCAGTTGGCTCGGCGACCATCAGGACGAGGACACCTACACCTTCGTCCACTTCATGGACCCCCATACCTACTACAACGCGCCCGAGCCCTACGGCAGCCGGTTCACCGAGGGCCTGACCTCCCGCGTCGTGCCCGAGCTGTTCGACCGCTGGCAGATCATCCAGCTCATGCACCGCAAGAAGCTGGAGGACAGCGACAAGCGTCTCATCCGGGGTCGCTACGATGGCGAGGTGGCGTACCTGTCCCACAGCCTGGCGACCCTGTTCGACGGCATCGACGCGCTGCACGGCCGCAGCGTCACGCTCGTTCATTCGGACCACGGCGAGGAATTCTGGGACCACGGCGGGTACGAGCACAACCACAGCCTGTACAGCGAGCTTGTCCACACGCTGCTCGTCATCCGTCCGCCCGGCGGCTGGGGCGGCGGGCCGCACCACGTCACCACGACGGTCGGGCTCATCGACATCGTGCCGACGCTCCTCGATCTCGTGGGTGTGAAACCGACCGTGACGCTCGACGGCCAGTCGTTGCGCCCCTTCGTGGACGTCGGTGGCGACGAGAAAAAGCTGGCCACCGACCTGAAGGAGCGACCGCTCGCGCTCGGCCACCTGATGTTCGACAAGGAGCGCTGGGGCGTGGTCTTTGAGGACTGGAAGTACATCCTCCAGACCCAGAGCGGTGTGGAGGAGCTCTACGACCTCACAAAAGACCCGAAGGAGCTGACAAACCTCGCAGGCCCGAACAGCGACGCGCCGCCCGGACGTCTGGACGCGATGCGCCACGCGCTCACGGTGGCAACGGGCTGGCCGTTGGTGCCGGTCTGGCGCGTGAGCCTGCACGGCGCTTTGGGTACGTTCCGGGTGGATTTTGCGCTGAACGGCGGAGCGGGGGTGGCCGCTGCGGGCGTGATCGACCCGGAGGCCGGCGAGGTCACACGCGCGAACCTCGAGTGGGGCGAAAAGCCGAAGCTGCTGCCCGAGGACGTCGGCGACCTGCGGGCGGATGGAATCGGCTGGATCTTCCGGCCGATGCGTGCGGCGGGACAGAGCCTCTGGTTCGAGTGTCCCGGGCCGTGCCCGGACGGCACGATCACAGCGTCCAACGAGGCGACCGCGGAGCTGACAGAGGGAGAGATCGACGTTGGCGGCATGAAGTTGGACGCCTCCCGCGGCTGGATGCTGCGGCCGACGGAGACCGAAGCCCAGGCGCTCGCCGCCATCCCGGCGACGGGGGGGGCGGGCAGCAGCGAGGAGATGGAGCAGCTCAAGCTCCTCGGCTATGTGGCGCCGGACTGAGCATGGGAAAAGCATGGCGAGAAGCCGAGCAGTTTGAGTCCGTGCGGGACTGGCCACACGCCGCCGCAGCGTTCATGGACATCGCGACCCGCGCGTGGGCGAAGGGCGACCTCGTCCGCACGCGGGACGCCGCCGCTCGGGCAGGCGATGCGGCGAGACGGGAGGATATACCAGCCTTTGCGGCGAAGGCGCTGAAGCTTGCGTGGGACGCTGGGAGGCGCGGTCCGATGGACGCGGCCCTGCTCGCAGCGGTGATGCTGGACGCTGGCGAGGCGGACGTGGCGCTCGATCTCGTCGCCGGCGTGGATGCGGGCGGGGACGTCGGGGCGCAGGCCGTGGTCATCGACGTGCGGCTCGGGCTCGAGCTTTCGCTGGGGCTGACGGACGCGGCGCGCGACGACATCGAGGCGCTCGACGCGCTGGACCTGCCGGGTGCCGCGGTCTCGCGGGTGTACCGGCAGGCGCAGCTTGACCGGCTGGATGGTGAACTCACGCGGGCGGACATGGGTTTTGCGTCAGCAGTGACGGCGCTTGGGGATGGGCCGGCGATGGCCGGACCTCGGGCGGCGGCGCTCGGGGAGCGAGGCGAGCTTGCGCTTTTGTGCGCGGCGCTCGGAGGGGGGGAGGCTGTGAACGCAGTTCCACACTTTGTGGCCGCGGAAGCCGGTTGGCGGTCGGCCGGTCGCGCCGGTCCGGCGTTGCGGGCGCAAGCGTGGGCGCTGCGGGCGCGGGCGCTTGCGGGCGAGGAGGTGCTCGCCGCGCCGATCCTGGGATGGGCGCGCGATGCTGAGGAGCGGGGACTGCCGTTGTTGGCGGCGGAGCTGGCTGTGTCGTGGGCGATCGCGGCGGGTGATGCCGGCGGGCTCGACGCGATCGTGGAAAAGCTCGCCCGGACGCCGCTGGCGCGCGGGCGGGTGCGGGTGATCCAGGCGGAGCTCGGCGCGCGGGCTGACCTGGACGCGGCCCTGGACGAGCTGCAGCCGGACGCCCCGTGGTTCGCACGCGGGCTTCGCGCGCTGGCGCTTCGGGAGGCCTCGGCGGGGATGCTGGCCGAGGCGGAGGGCCGGATTCGAGCGTTCTTCCTGGACGGGGCCTGACCGCGACGACGTATCAAAAGTGACGTCGTCGGAATTGATACATCGGGGGTGAGGCGGCGCGTTGGTCGTTGCCGGAGCGGCCAGATGCGCGTAGGATCCAACGATTCAAGTTGTCTCTGAAGATCCGCCAGTACGAAGTCCTCCACGAGCTTGGCGCGGGGCACTTCGGCCATGTGAGCCTGTGCTACGGCGAAACGCCCGCTCGCGGCGTTCATCCGGCAAAGTCCCGCCTGGTCGCCATCAAGCAGTTGAACAACGCGCGGGACGCGGAGTCGCTGCGGCTCCTCCTGTTGGAATTCGCCCTGCTCGATCAGGTGAAGCACCGCAGCGTCGTCCGGGTTTTCGAGTATCTGGAGGAAGAATCAGCGGTAGTCATGGAGTACGTGCACGGCGTGACGCTGCGGCAGGTGCTGGACGGCTGCGCGAAGAAGCGGGAACAGGTCTTCACGGAGGCCGCGGTCGAGATCGGCTGCGAGATCGCGGATGCGCTGTACCAGGCAAACACCACGCCGGCGGACAACGGCGAGTCGTTGCGGCTCGTTCACCGGGATTTGAAGCCCGAGAACATCATGTTGACGCCGGCGGGCGAGGTGAAGATCCTCGACTTCGGGCTGGCGAGGGTCGAAAACGCGGAGTTCGTGCGCGAGGACCGGTCGCGGGTGCGAGGCACGCCCGTCTACATGGCGCCCGAGCAGGCCCGGGCGGAGGAGATCGACCATCGTACAGACCTCTTTGCGCTGGGGCTCATCCTGTACGAGCTCCTGATGGCAAAGCCGGCGTACCGGGTGCCGACGGACTCGCCCGACCCGCTGGTCACGATCTACGCGGCGATCGAGAACGGCCTGCTCGGCGAGCCCGTCAAGGAGCTGGAGGCCAAGCTCCCGGGATTGGGCAGCATCGTGACGCGTTTGCTGCAGGCCCGGCCGCGAAACCGTTACCAGACAGGACACGATCTGCTTGTCGATCTGCGGCGTCAGCTCTACAAGGATCGTGGCGCCTACCTCAAGGAATTCTGCACGTTCTACTTTGGCAGCGTCTCTCCGCTCGCCGACCCGCCTGACCCCCGCGCCCCCGGCGGTTTGAATAAGGGCCTTCCCATGTCCAACGTCCCTCGCAAGACCATCGAAGAGCGGCTCAAGGAGTCGCTCGAAAAGGAAGCGGAGCCGGTCGGCAAGAGCCCGGTGCCGGTGCGCCGGGTCGCGCGTGCGCCCGACGCAGACCTGGAGCCGCCGCCTCGCGAGCCCGCCATCTCGGCCGGTCCTCCGCGCCTGACGCCCAAGATCGTCCCCCGGTCCGCGTCCGCGGCAGCGAAGGCGGACGACGAGGTCATCGTTCCTCCTTCAGTCAAGAAAGCGCCGTTGCCAGCGGCAAAGAAGCCCTCCGGGGCGCGGAGTGCAGACGAGAGTGGCATGCTGCGCATGGTCCCGGTGAATGAGAACGCGGACGAGCGGGAGGTGCAGGGAGACCACAGCGCGACTGCCTTCTTCGCGATCCCGGCGCCAAAGTCCGAACGGCCGAAGAACACGCCGGCGCCCTCAACCCCGTCGATGCAACCGCCTGCGGGGGGGCCGAGGCCGTTCACGCCTGCGCAGTCGATGATGCCGGCGCAGAGCATGAACCAGCCGGCGCAGAGTATGCACCAGCCCGCCCAGAGCGTGATGGGCGGCGGGATCCAGGGCCCCGTGAGCGGCTACGGGAGCGGGCAGACCCCCTTCCAGGCCGCCGGGCCTCAGCAGACCCCCGCCGCGAACGCCGAATCGCGCGTCCAGTCCTGGCGCGTGTACGCGATCGTCCTGGCCGTCGTGGCCCTCGCAGGGGCGTTCCTGATCAGCGTTGTCGGCATCGGCGCCTGGAAGTACAGCCAGACCAAGGACACGCCAACCGAGACCGTCGCCGTCGCAGCGCCCACTCCTCCGCCTCCGAAGCGCCACAACCAGGACACGGCCACGCCAAAACAGCAGGCCGCGCCCAAGGCGCCGACCGCGAAGCCACACACCTCGGGCGGGACGACCGGCGTAGCAGCGGCGCCTGTGGCGCCGAAGTCCGACAAGGGCACGGTCAGCGTGACGTTTGCTTCGTCTCCCGCGCCGCTGCAGATTGAAGTCCGTTGCAGCGACGGGTTTGCCGGTCGCGCTGCGATCGGCGGTGGTGCAGCGAGCGTGGCGAACGTGCCGACCGCAGCGGACTGCAAGATGTTCCCGAAGGGCGGCGTGACCGCGACGCCCTACCCGGTGAAGGGCGGCAGCCACTACACCTGTTCGATCACCGGCACGACCACGAGCTGCAAGTAGGCGCAGGGGCAGGCGAAAGTGTGCCTGGGCTGTCCTGACGGGGCGGTGACCCCGGCGCCACGTTACTCTCCGGGAATCCGGGTTTGCGCCCGGTTCCCCTGCTGTTCGTTGGAGAGTGTGCGATGAGCTGGTTTTTTGCGCTCTGGCTGGGCCTGATCGGCGTCTTCGGCACCGCGCACGCGGACGATCCGACGAAGACGGTCACCGACTCGCTCAAGAGCAAGAAGGCCGCGGACGCGCAGAAGGAGATGACGGACGCCGAAAAAGAGGCGGACAAGAAGAAAAAGGAGAAGATCGCCCGCGTGGTCGTACTGAAGTGGAACGGCGTGAAGGCGACGGACTACACGGACATCACCGTCCAGCGCATCGTCCGCTCCGTGATCGCCCGGCCGGACGCCCAGTTCTACCCGGACGTGGACCTCTACCAGAACGGCCGCAAGGTGCGCGACAAGACGGTCGTCCCCGCAATGCAGCCCGCGACCGTCCCCATGCAGAACGTCACGCGCGTTCGCAGCGCGATCGACGAGATCTCCGCCGTCCCCTGGAACCAGCTCCAGCCCGACCAGTGGGGCCTCAAGGCCGGCGAGCTTCGCGATCTCGTCGAGCAGGTCTGGTTCGTCGACCGTGTCGAGCTGCGTGAGCCGTTGTTCCTGCTTTACGCGCAGATCGGCCGTGCCGCAGACAACCAGAACCAGAACGTCCCGCCCTTCTACGAGCAGATCGGCGCGCAGGCCGTGAACTACTACTACTTCCTCGCCGCGACCCTGGCTTTTCAGGACCCGGCGCTGATGAACAAGCTCACCGACCAGGAGCTGAACGCCAACATCGGCTTCATCCTCCAGCAGCTCCAGCAGGGCGCCTACCCGACCTTGAAGATCGACTTCACCGAGCAGGGCGTCGATTTCAACGCCGACGACTTCAACAAGACCTACGACGTCTACCTGAACGGCATCGTCACCGCTCCGTCGGACCAGGGCCAGATGGAGATCTTCATGGGTAGAACCGACATCTACCTCAAGCGGAAGGACTCGGGCCACGGCCTTTCGGAGCGCCTCGAAGTCACCAAGTTGGAGGACAAGATCTACTTCGTTCGCGACACCGCGCGGAAGAAGATGGGCATCTCCTTCATCGAACAGCTCTTCCTGCACCCCAACGAGTGTACCCCCGCCCTTGACGGCGACATCCTCAACTATCTGGCGATCTACGCCAAGATACACGAGAAGGCCGAGATCTACATCGCCGTGCCGGAGGACGGCAACCCCAACAAGACCAAGGTCTGGCGCTACGATCGGCCCAGCGCCACGCTGCAGCTCGTTGGCGGCGGCGATGACGGCTTTCCGATACGCTTTGCGCTCGTCGGCTCCGTCGGCATCATGTACAACGGAGTGACCACGCCGAAGGCCCCGAACTTCACCGGCGCGGTGACGGGGGAGGACCCGACGACCTACGATCCGCTGGCCGACGCCAAGGCCCAGGGGCTCTCTGCGGTCACGCTCTCGAGCGCCTACGTCCCCGTGGATTTCCAGCTTCGCGGCCATTATAACCGATTGATGATGAACATCGGCGTTGAGCCGGGCATCAACACCAGCTCGAACTTCAGCGAGAAGTACTGGCTGGATGGGAACGTGAACGGCGAGGCGATCAATCCCGCTGGCGCCGGCTCCGTCCAGGGGAACGCCAACGGCCCGGTTGTGCTGAACACCCGCACCATCAACCGCAACGTCTACGCCGGCGCGAACGCGGTGCTCGGACGCGACGCCGGAATGGGCTTCGGACCGTACATCGGCGCCCGGGTCGGCTGGGACAACCTGCCCCATTGTCTGCAGACGACGGCGGACGTCGGGATCACCCTCGCCGCGCCCATCCTCAAGCCCAAGCCGAACGGGCGAGTCAAGCCGCTGGTCGACATCAACGGCCGCGCCGGGTTGATGTGGCCGTTCGCCAACTCGATCTGGCACACCTCGACGAAGCTGGGGGTCAACGCCCTCCCCGTCTTCGGGTTGACGGCCGGCGCTGGCCTGACGTTCTGACGAATGCTCGCCTTCGCCCTATCCACGGTCTGGTTGCGCGCGCTGTTGCCGAACGCCGCAGCGGCCGATGACAACGCCCCGCTCGCCCCAGCCGTCATCGTGTGGACGGAGGGCCAGGTCCCGTCTGCGGAGGTGCAGGGCAAGGTCGCGCTGCTGACCGCGGGCGGCCAGCAGGTGGCGTGGGGCGACATCGCCTATGCCCCCGGCGATCGCACCCAGGCCGACCGCATGCGGATCGACGCGATCCAGACCGCGGAGGACGCCGGGCGGAAGCACTGGGACGAGTTTGACGTGGAGTTGGGGATCGCCCAGGCGCTTCGCACGACCATCGACGCGGTGGATCTGGTCACGGACGACAACGACCGGAACGCGCTCGTGCACGCGCTCGCGCTTGAGAGTACGGCCGTCATGCGCTCGTTCCCGGTGTCGAACTTCGCGACGGTCGACACTGCGGCGCCTTTTCGCGAGGTGATCGGGGACATGGTCGCCTCGCACCCGATGGTGGACCTCGTCGCCCTCGACCCGGACCACGCCTGGACGCGCGAGGAGCTGGGCGACGGGCAGATCCTCGCCCGGATCCAGGCGTACCAGGCGGCCGTGAAGGCGCTGCCCCCAGGCACGATCCACTTCGACGCCGCGCCGCCTGGCGCATCACTTCTGGTGGACGGGCGACCGCTCGCAGCCGGGACAGCAGACGCCACCGTGGTCCCCGGGCACCACTACGTTGCCGTGCTCGCGGGGGGAAAAGTCTCCGGTCGCGGCGAGTTTGAGGTCAGCAGCGGGGCGACGATCGAGGTGCCAGCGCTGGTGACCGCGCCGCAGCTCGCGGACGCAAAGGCCGCCACGCTCTCCGGAAAGCTGGACGGCCTCTCGCCCGACTTCGCGAAGGCGCTGACGGCCATCCCGCTCGTGGACGGAAAGGTGCCCCGGGTCTACCTCGCCAGCGTGGACGACAAGGGCCATGGGCACGTTGTCCCCTGGTCGCCGGGCGCGACGCTCATCCGCCCGAAGCCCGTCTCGGTGATGCTCTGTGGCGATGTTGGCGGGGGCTTTCTCAACTCCCCAGCGTTCGCCCAGCAGGCCGGCGCCATCCGGATGTCGCCCCAGTTCGGGCCGCAGCTCTCCGGCCAATTCGGCGTCTACAACGTGTTCCTGAACGCGGGCGGCACGGTTGACATCACGCCCGGGTACCGGTTTGCGTCCGGCGGCACGCTGCACACCCCGAACCTCATCCCCGCCGGCGTCCGGGCCTGGGGCGGGCTTGGGCTCTACCTCCCCCGACCCACCCGCGGCGTGCCGCTCCTGAGCGTCGGCGTGAATTACGGCGCGTTCTTCCCCGGCTCTACCGGCTTCGGCGGCAGCCTGACCTTCGGCGCGCCGGTGTCCGACGGCAAGACCTGGGTGCGCTTCTCGTTGGACGGCTTCCGTTCGGTTGAGATGCCCGCCTGGACGGACGCGCTCGGCATCCCCGCCGGAAGCGTCAGCTACGCTGGCGCGTTCCGGATCGGGTTCGGGCGGCTTTTCTGATCGACGCGCGATTGACCTTTCCGGGGTAGACCCGGCGCCTGTGGAGTCCCCATGTCCAACTTCGCCTCACCCCTGCGCTTCATCGGTCTTACCGCCCTCCTCGTCGCCCTCGCCCCCGACGCCGCACACGCGACGGCCGGCCCCACGCTCACCGCCGTCCCCGCGTGGGCCTGGAAGAAGGGCGAGACGACGAAATGGCACCTTGAAACAGACATCTATACGCCGAGGGGCTTGAACGTCGGCAGCGTCTCCCCAAAGGGGGTCTTCGACCAGGCGCGAACGAGGAAGACCCACATCGTGGTCGACACCGCTTGCGTTGAGTCTCCGGACGGGAAGAACGCTGTGCTGGACTGCACCTTCGGGTACGTCGGGTTCTCGGGCGATGAGCTCGTTGCGCCGAACGACGACAAGCTGCCGGGGATCTTTCGGCAGTGGATGGAAGACCTCGCGCCCGCGAAGGTCGAGATCGTCCAGGCGCCGAACGGCCGCATCAAGAGCTTCGATCTGCAAGGCACCAAGCGGATCAACACCGACTCCGGGCAGGTCGTCGAGCTGGAGCGCATGATGCTGCAGCGCGTCTTCTCCGCGATGGAGCTGCCGCTTCCCGCCGCCACGGACGACTACAAACGTGGTTGGAAGCAGACATCCGACTCGTTCGTCATGGTGCTGCCAACCAGCGCGGGCACGGGCGGTGCCTACGAGCTCGACAGCACCGCGGGCCCCGTCTCGGACAACCTGCTGCCAATCACGACCGTCGGCCTCGGCAAGCTCTCCGCCGGTGGCGCCCTGGACTCCAGCACCGGGTACAACATCGACGACGTCACGCTCTCCAGCCAGGCCGAGTTTGACCTCTCGCTCGGCCTCATCGTCTGGCGCGGCTACACGCTCGACGGCCGGCTGACCGTGAACAGCCAGGACACCGGGACGAACGTGGATTTCTACCAGGTCAGCGCGCTCCAGAAGGTCGACGAGTTCCTCCCGAACGGCGCCGCCCCGCTCAACATCATGGCCGCCCGCGCGCCCAAACGCGACCTTCCTCCTCCTGAGTTGACCGCCGGCCTCGCCTTGACGCCCTTCGCCTCTCTCGGCATGCAGCCCCTCTACATCCCGGACATGCCGCTCGCCGGCCAGCAGCTCGGCCTGCCGACGAACTCCCTCAAGGCGCGCGTGGAGGTGGACGCGACCGGCAAGGTCACCGCCGCCAACGTCTACGCTGGCTACGAGGCGCTCGCGCTCGCGTGCGAGATGGCGCTCAAGGGCGCGACCTTCACGCGGACAGGCGCTGCTTATGGCGTGGACGTGGAGGTTGAATTCCGGGCCGCGCCCGTTGCGGCACCCGCGGCCACCCCGGGAGCGAAGCAATGAGCAGGGTTTTCCGGATCCGCCTGCACCAGCCCGAGCAGGGGCTGGACGTCGAAGTGCCCTGCCGCGAGGACCAGACCATCCTCGAGGCCGCCGAGGGCAAGGGGCTCGGCTTGCCCTACTCGTGTCGGAGCGCCGCCTGCGGCACCTGCGCCGGGAAAGTGCTCTCCGGCGAGGTGCTCCTGGAGGAGCAGTTCGTGCTTGGCGAAGAGGATCTCGCGCGCGGCTTCACTTGCCTGTGCTCGGCTTATCCGCGTTCCGACTGCGTCATCCTCACGCACCAGCGCGAGAACGTCGAGGGCGTTTAGAGTCCACGATCGGCGCGGGGCGTTCGGCATCCTTTGGGCGGCTCGCTCAGACCGGGCCGCTCCAGATCCCACATGGAACGCCGCTTTACTCCCTCACCGTTCGCCGAACGCCACCGTGGCCATCCCCGCCAGTCCACGTCCCGTGTGACAGGCCTCATCCCGCAATTCGTATCCTCGCGTGGTGAATCACACGCTGTGAATCGCAAGAGTCGGCGCCCGGCTCACGAGCGCCCGCACTGACCCCGAGCGCCGCCGCTTGCGTCCCGTCCCCCGCACAGATAGACGTCCGCTCCCGAGTCGGCCGTGCTGAGCGACCGACGGTGGCAGCATCCCGCCTGTCGCCAAACCCTGGAGAGCCTCGTGTCCGAACCCCGCCTCAAGATCGAAGAAGTCGCCGACTACAAGGATCCTTCGCGCCTCAAGCGCTTCCTCACGGAGCGCGGCAAGGTCCTTCCCCGGCGCATCACCGGGCTCTCGGCCAAGCAGCAGCGCAGCGTCGCCCTCGCGATCAAGCGGGCGCGTCACCTCGCGCTGCTCCCGTACGTCAACCGCGAGTAGCGGGTGCGCCTGAGGGCGCTCACGAAGGGCCGATGTCCGTGCGGGCGTCGGCTTTTTGTCGTGTGCGGCGCGGGCGGTCGGGGAAGCTGACGTTGTTCCATTGCATCGGGGCGGCGGCGTTTGGAGGCGGGGTTGTGGTGGGTGCGTGCGCCTGGCACGACCATGGCGCGGCCGCGGGCATTGCGTTCGCTGTGGCTACAGCGGTGCTCGGCGCGCCGTTGCTGCTGCTGTTCGCGTTCCTGATGTTCCTGAAGGACGACCTGGTCCGCTGGTTGATGAAGCGACTGTGGTCCCGGCCGTCGGATGGTCCGCCCGACCGCGGGTGAGCCGAGCGCGGAAGATTCCCACCGGCCCGGTCGAGGGAGACCGCCCAGCGCGCCCATTCCGACCCGTAATCCGCCTGCGTCGCCGTCGGCAGCCGGCCGTGTCACGGCACGAGACTTGCACTCGGCCTCGGCAATCTGGAGCCTCCGTGACCTTCCTTCGCCCCCTCCTCGCCGCCACTGTCCTCTCCCTCACCGCCTGTTCCGGCAAGGGCAGCGACTCCGTCGTCCTCGGCGACACCGGCAACGCCGTCGCCGGCACGTCGGATTTGTCAGGGACCTACGGCACCGCCGCCATCGTCCCCATTCAGGCCGCCTACTGGATCGGCACCCCCGGGAACCCCGGCGAGTCCAACGGTGGGCCTTTCCTCTACCTTTTCGGCGGGCCCATCACCTGCAACGACCTCTCGCAGGGCGCCGGCTGGCTCACGTCCATCACCCCCGGCACGCAGGTTTTTGAGATGATTGTCGGGTCGACGACCACGAACACCGCCGTCCCCGTTGGCGATCCCGGCTCAAACGGTGTCGAGATCAACAACAACGTCGCAGGTCAGGACGCCGAGAACACCGCCAACGCCGGCAGCGTCACGCTCACGACCTACACCGCCGACACCGAAGTCGATGGCACCGTCGACGCGACCTTTGACTCCGGCAGCGCTTCTGGCAGCTTCCAGGCCATCTACTGCGCGACCGGGAATGAGCTGTGACAATGCTCATCCCGTAATTCGTATCACGCTGATATGAAATGCGGGATGAGGATTGTCACGGGCGTGGCTGGACGCGCGTGGGCGCAGGCCGAGCGACAGGAGAAGAATTTACCGCCAGGGAAGAACTTCAGGAACGCGAAGTTCGCCAAGGAGAACCAAGGAAATGCAGGGGCAGCGCGGTGGCGGGCCGGGACGGCGGGGGGCGGCGAGCGGCCTGGACTTTCCCTGCCTCTCCCTCCTTCCTTGGCGGCTTGGCGGCTTGGCGGTTGAACTCTCTTTCTTCCTCCGTCTCTTCCCTTGGCGCGCTTGGCGACCTTGGCGGTTCAACCCCTCTCCGATGTCTAGCCGTATAGCCGGGCGGACGTTGTTACGATTCACCGCGTGTATTTCATCACGAGCGGATACGAATTACGGGATGAACATCGTACCGATCAGAAGCAGCCCCTCAACGCTTTTAGCTGGTTGACCGAGGTGATCACGTCCTGCTCATGCTTCGCCCGTCCCGTCGTCGACCTCGTCCCTCCAGCCTACCCCCAGCTCGCCATCTCGGCCTGAAGGCCCTGGTCGAGGGCATCCAGGAACTTCTCGGTCGTGAGCCAGGGCGCGTTCGGTCCGATGAGGATCGCGAGGTCCTTCGTCATCTTGCCGGCCTCGACGGTCTCGACGCAGACCTTTTCGAGCGCGTCCGCGAACTTCACGACGTCGGGCGTGCCGTCAAACTGGCCGCGGTATTTGAGCCCCTGCGTCCACGCGAAGATCGACGCGATCGGGTTTGTGGACGTCGGACGCCCCTTCTGGTGCTCGCGGTAGTGTCGGGTGACGGTGCCGTGCGCGGCCTCGGCCTCGACGGTCTTGCCGTCGGGCGTCAGGAGCACGGAGGTCATCAGGCCGAGGCTGCCAAAGCCCTGCGCGACGGTGTCGCTCTGCACGTCGCCGTCGTAGTTCTTGCAGGCCCACACGAACCCGCCGTCCCACTTGAGCGCGCTGGCGACCATGTCGTCGATCAGCCGGTGCTCGTAGACGATGCCCTTCGCGGCGAATTGCGCGGCGAATTCCTCGTCGTACACCTTCTGGAACAGGTCCTTGAAGCGGCCGTCGTAGCGCTTGAGGATGGTGTTCTTGGTCGACAGGTAGAGCGGCCAGCCGCGGGACAGCGCGTAGGTCATCGACGAGCGCGCGAAGCCGAGGATGGACTCGTCGAGGTTGTACATGCCCATCGCCACGCCGGATTCGGGGAAATCGAAAACCTTGTAGTTGGTGGGCGCGCCGCCGTCTTTGGGCGTGAACGTCATCGTCAGGGTTCCCGGCCCCGGAACGAGAAAATCCGTCGCCCGGTACTGGTCGCCAAACGCGTGACGGCCAATCACGATCGGCCGCGTCCAGCCCGGGACGAGCCGCGGCACGTTCTTGCAGATGATCGGCTCGCGAAAAATCGTCCCGCCGATGATGTTGCGGATGGTGCCGTTTGGCGACTTCCACATCTCCTTCAGGCCGAATTCCTTGACGCGCGCCTCGTCCGGCGTGATCGTCGCGCACTTCACGGCCACGCCGTACTTCTTCGTCGCCTCGGCGGACTCGACGGTCACGCGGTCGTTGGTCGCGTCGCGGTGCTCGATGCCGAGGTCGAAGTAGGCGAGCTCGATGTCCAGGTACGGCAGGATCAGCTTGTCCTTGATGAACTGCCAGATGATCCGCGTCATCTCATCGCCGTCCATGTCCACGACGGGGGTCTTGACTTTGATCTTGCTCATGGTGCGGCTCCTGCTTGGGGTCTGGGGTGTGGAAAGGGGGCGGGTTCTAACCGGGACGAGGGGGTTTTGCTTGCCTTCGGGCGCATCGTTCCCGGCTATGGTGCCCAAATGCTGCCGCTCCTGCTCCTCGCCCTCTCCCCGGCGCATGCCGACTCCTTCCTCACCAGCGTGGACTTCGCGCGCACGAGCGTCACGCCGCTGCCGACCGCCGGCCCCTGCGACGCCGAGGTGCGAGCGCTCGGCCCCGACCCCGACGCCTTGGACCACGCGGCGGTCCTTGGCGCCTGCCACGGCTACGACTCGAACACGCTCCTCGCGATGTCCGTCTCGCACCTCCCGCCCGGCGCGCTTCGCGACCTCGACAGCGGCTTCGTCGCCACCTACGAGGCGACCTACGAGACGGGCGCGGCGGCCAAGTCGCTCGGTACAAAGGGGGCAAGCTCGGTCGCGCTCGCGATGAAGGAGCGCCCGGCAGACGCGCGCGTGTGGCTGGTCGCCGCGCTCGTCCTGGCGCAGAACGACCTTTTCGTCCAGGAGGGGAGCTGGACCGCAAAAACGGCCGAGTCGCGCCGGGTGGTCAGCATCGTCCAGCACGCGGCTCAGTTGAATCGGGCAGCGCCAACGCCGGATTTTCAGCCGTCGTTGGACGCAGCGGTCGACTACTTCGGGGAGTACAGCGTCTACGCGGAGCTGACGGCGCTGCATTCGCAGCCGGCGTCCGTCCAGGCCCCGCCTATTCCCCGGGAATAACGGGGCGATTCGCCCGACGGCCTACTTGTCGTCGTCGTCGTGGCCGTGGTGGCCGTGGCCCTCGTGCTCTTCCTTGTCGTCGTCGTCGCCGTGCTCGCCGTCGTGCCCTTCCTTGTCGTCGTCGTCGCCTTTGTCGCCATCGTCGCCCTTGTCGCCGTGCTCCTCATCACAGTCCTCGCAGTGGTGCTCGCGCATCGCGGTCCACTGATCGGGCGTGAGCACCTTGCGCATTGCGATCATCTCGTCGATCTTGCTCTTGAGCAATTCGGCCTTCGCGGCGTTCACGCCGTCCTCGGCCTTGGTGACGGCACCCTCGTCGAGCGTGGCTGCCTCCATGTCGTGCTTGAGCTCCATCTTCGCGGCTTCGACGCGCGCCTTGATCAGGACCTGGGCTTGATCGGCGCGGAAGTCGATCTCCTCCATCTGGGCCTTCTGCGCGTCGGTGGGCTCGGTGGACGCGGGTTTTGCGGCGGTGGTGGTCTTCGCGGCAGCCGGCTTGTCAGCCGCAAAGGCGGGCTGGGCGAGGGTGGTCAGGAGGGCGATGGTGCAGACGGGGGTCAAAAAGCGAAGGGACATGGAGACTCCAGGGTGGGGTGCGGACGGCGCCCATGCAAGACTCGGGCCGTTACTGGTCGTCGCGCCAGCGGGTGTCGTCGGTGTCCCCGGCTTCGTCCGCGGGGGTTTCGGCGTGGTGGGCCTTCTTTTTGGCAACCGGGGCCGCTCCGCAGTCGGCCGTCGGGGCAGCCGGAGGCGCGGGCGGGGCACCCGGGCGGTCGTCGTGGCCGTGTTCGCCCGCCTCGTCGCCGTCGTCATCATGCCAGAGCGCCCCGGCCTTGGCCCACTGCTCCGCGGTCAGCACCTTGTGCAACGCGATGAGCTGGTCGACGCGGTTGGTGTGCAGCTCGGCCTCGGCGGCGTTCGCCGCGTCGACGGCCTTGTGGATCGCGGCCTCGTCCAACGTGGCGGCCATCAGATCATGCCGGGCGTCGAGTCGGGCGGCCTCCAGGCGGGCTTGGACGGGGATCCGCGCGCTCTGGGCGGCGTAGTCGATGCTCTCGACCTGCGCGGCCTGGTCCGCGGTCAGACCGAGCTTTTCGGCCAGGTCGGGGGGAGCCCCGCCGGCCCAGGCTGGGGGAGCGTGGAGTGCGGTGGCGAGGATGAGGGCAGAAAAACTCAGAGTGGTACGCATGCCGCGCGTCTATCACAAAACTGCCGGCGTTGGCGCCCGATGGGAGCGCCTCGCTCGTCCGTTACTTCACCTGACACCGCCCAAAGGTCGCGCTGCACTTGACCGTCGTCGTCGCGCCAGCGGTCACGTGGATGCCGTCGACCTCGATGACCGAGCCGTTCGTCAGCGTGACTTGCGCGGTGTAGGCGCCGGGTGGGATGTTTCCTGGCTTCGAGGCCGGCCCCGAGAGCGTGCATCCCTGCACGTCGCCCGAGACGACCAGCGAGCCGAGCGAGGCGGGGTCGACAGTCGGCTTCACGTCCGCTGGCGCCGGCTTGGTGGCGGTTGCGTGCGGTGTGGCGGGGTGAGCGGTGACGGGCGCGGCAGCCGGGGTGGGCGAGGGGGCGACTGGCGGGACGGGAGAGGGGGCGGCCGACGGCGCCGGCGACGGCGCGGGCGATGGGACGGTCGACGGAGTGACGGCGGGGGTTGGCGGCACGCTCGGGGCGGCCACCGGAGCGGGCGAGGGGGCTGGCGCGGCGATGAGCGCCGCCGCATCGGGTGATGCCTGCGCAGGAGGAGGCGGGTGCCCGTTGCTCGTCGCGTAAAGGGCGGTACCGGCCGCGCCAAGCGCAGCGACGGTGACCGCGACGACGAGCACGATCGCGCACACGGCCAGCGCCCACCCGTAGCCCCGCCGACGTGGGGTGGAGCTGGAGCTGCGCTCCGTCAGCAGGCTGCCCGAGCGGTCGTCCGGCGTGCGTTTCTGCCGCGCCTTGTCCGCGATGGCGCGCTCGGCCCAGTCCTCCAGCGTCTCGCCCTCGATGAGGGCGCGAACCTCCGCAAACGTTCGCGCGCACTCCCGCGCAGCCGGTCGCGACGCGGGGTCCTCCGCGAGCATGCGTGCGAGCTGGACCTTCAGCGTGGGGTGCACCTTGCCCAGCCAGATCCACTGGTCGGCCCATTTTCGGCCCGGCGGCTGACGGTCCGCGTCCATCGCCGATTTTCCTGGCGGAACGCCCGTCAACATTTCAAAGAGCGTCACGCCCAGCGCGTAGACGTCGCCCGCCGGCGTGTCGGTCCCGTGGTAGCGCTCCGGGGCGAGGTAGGTCGGCGTCCCAAAAACGCTCGCGGTCGCGTCGGCCTCTCGCGCGTCGAATTCCGCCCGGGCAACGCCAAAGTCCAGCAGCTTCACCTCGCCAGACGGCGTGACGCGGATGTTGGACGGCTTGATGTCGCGATGCAGCAGGTGCAGGGGCCGGCCCTCCGGCCCCGGCTGGTTCCAGGCCGTATGCAGCGCGTTGGCGATCTCCTCGCTGATCGCCAGCGCCGCGCGCACCGGGATCGGCCCGTCTGCCAGCAACGCCGCAACGTCCGCCCCGTCGACGAATTCCATCACGACGGACCAGACACCGTCGAGCTCCACGAGGTCGTCCAGCCGCACGATCGCGCGGTGACGCACCATCGCGAGCATCTGCGCCTCGTCGCGCAGCCGGCTGACGAGGTCGGGCCCGGCCCGCTCCGGGTGCGGGACCTTGATCGCCACGGTTCGCGTGATCCCGCCGCCCACCGACTCGGCCAGGAACACGGCACCGAACGCGCCTTCTCCCAGACGTTCGATCACCCGGTAGCTTCTGGCGGTATCCATCGTCCGACAGCATAGCCGGCTTTCGGCCGCGGTTGCCGCCGCTGACCCTGCTACTTCTTGACGTCGCCCTGCACGGTCTGTCGCAGGCTGGCCGGGCACTCGGGCGTCGTGGTCACCTTGTAATAGCCGACCTCGTCGGCCCAGACCTCGCCCTCGTAGGGCCAGGTCACGTACGCGCGCTTCACGCGATCGTCGCGCTCTGCGGTGCGCGCCACGTCGGGCATCTTGCCGATCGTCGCGGCCTCTTCGTAGAGCTTCGTCTTCATCGACATGATGTCGATGGTGAAGATCTGCGAGTCGTTGAGCATGCCCGTGAGCTCATCCTGCTGCGCCTGCAGACGATCGCGGATGCGCGTGCCCTCGGCCGTCACCAGCTCGTCGCGCCGGGCTTTGACCGCGGTCTTCGCCCAGTCGGCGAAGGGGTTGGCCGAGACGTCCTTGAGCCGCTTCAGCTCGTCGTTGGCGCTCTCGACGGCCTTGACGCTGTCGCCAAAACGCTCCTCGGTCGCATACGGGTTCCAGAACATCGCCGGGAGATCGCCGGGATCGCCCTGCTCGCGGTACTTGCGCGCCGCCTCGAAGTTCTCCTCGGGGGTGTGCCCGTTCCAGGCCTTGAGCTTGTCGTCCAGCTTGCCGTACTTCGCGCGGAACACGCCGATCTGGTCGTTCGCCTCGGGGAACTTGCAGATCAGGAACATCGAGTAGATGCGGAGGAGGTCGGCCTCCGGGTAGTAGTAGTTCTTGAAGAACGGCGTATCGAGCGACAAAAGCAGCCCGAGCGTGCCGTTGAAGTCGTCGATGCGGAAGTGCGACCACGCGCGCTCGAACTGCGCCTCCGGCCAGAACTCGCTGCCACGGCTGACGGTGGCAAAAGCCTGGATGGCACGGGGGTAGTTGCCCGACGCGTAGTAGCTGCGGCCGGTGTTCAGCTTCAGCATCTCGCCAAAGCGCGCCGCCTCGGCGCCCTTGTCGTCCTTCCCGGCCTTTCCGGCGGCCTCAAAGCTGGTCAGCGCGGATTCGGGCTTGGACTGCGCGTTCAGCACGATGCCTTCCAGCATCTTCGCCTTGGGGAACAGCGGGTCGCCCTGCTTCACCATCTTCAAAAGGCCGAGCGAGAGGCCGTAGCTCTGCTGCCGATAGGCCTCACGGGCTGCGTAATACCCCATCTGCCCGCGCACATCTTCGGTACGAGCAATGCCGACATTTTTCGAGAACGGGCCCTGAAGCACCGCGAGGTCCCCGACCTTGTCTGCCGTCTCGATGGCGCTCGGGACCCGTCGGCCCACCTGCTCCGCATCCCACTCCTGCGCGTCCAGGAACGACTGCCGCCAGGCCAGCGTCGCGGCGTAGGGCAGGTCCAGTTCCTTGAGCAGATCGCCCAGCTTCGCGAAGGACTCGGCGAGAAAAGGCGCCTTCGTCGGGTCGTTGATGAGGGTGACGAGCGCATCGGCCGCTCGCGCCTTCTGCCCGGAGGCGAGCTGGCTGTCGTAGTCCGCGAATGCGGCGTCGTGCGTCTTCTGGTCGGGCGCACCGGGCACAACGGGCGCAGCTGGCGCCTCGACGGCCGGGGGCGGGTGCGCCTCCTTCGTCTTGGCCGCGAACGCCGGGCCTGCGCTCAGCGCCGTCAACGCGACGAGTACGAGCCCGCCGCGATCCCATTGGGATCCTCGCATCACTTCTTTCCGCCCGAGAACGTGCCGATGCCGACGATGATGCCGGCGTTCTGCTTGAACCCCTCGGTGTTCGACTGCTTGCGATGCTCAAGCATCAGGTCGTCCCGCAATTCGGTTCGTAGCGCGAGGGTTTTTCCGAGCCAGATCTGCGTGCCGATGCCGAGGCCGAGGGTCGGGGCGATGGCGATGTCGGCGGCCGGGAGCACGGATTGCTCCAGCGTCGCCCCTCCGCACGCCAGGCCGTACCAGTCATTGTGGACGATCTTGTTCCCGAAGTTCATCTTCGCGTAGATGGGGGAGTAGTGGACGCCCACCTGCGCGTCGGCAAGGTAGCGATACGCCTCGACCGCCACGCCGTAGTCCGCGCCGGCGAGGTACTTGTACGTCGTCGTCTCCAGCCCATAGCCGCCGCCAACGTGCGCTTCGAGGCCGAGCGTCTCGGAGAGAAAGCTGGTGCCGGTGAGCTGAAGCTTTGGCGCGAACGTGAAGGTGTCCCACGGCAGGGCGCCGATCGCCAGCCCCAGCTCCAGCGTGTGCTCCTTGGAGTACAACCGGCGTTGGACCACCTTGATGTCCGAGTTCTTGATGATGCCGATGTCGACGGTCTCGGGCTTCTTGGCCGTCGACGCGGCGTCTGCCGCCTGCGCGCGCGGAATGAAGGGGACGAGGGCGTGACGGGCGAGGAGGGTGGCAGCGAGGAGAAGCATGGCGGAGACGCTCCGAGCGGGGACGAGCGGGACGAGGCTCCAGAGGAGCGACGAGAGGGGGCGGCGTGCGTTCAGAACCCGGAGGGCAGCTCGCGGGGAAAGCCGCCGATCGGCCGGTAGTAGATGCGGACCGCGGCGTTGTACTGCGGGATCGCGGTACCCCAGAACTCCACGGCGTTGTACGCCGCTTCGTAGGTCCAGCCATCACCCCAGACGGCGTCGTTTGTCAGGACCGACCCGCTCTGGAGGATCGAGGCGGGGACGGACTGGCCGTCCACGTAGACGTCGATGGTCGAGACGTCCGGCACCTGCTGGAGCGGGAACATCGTCTGCAGGTTCTGGAGCAGGCTGCCGATCTGCTGGAGCGACGTGCCAAAGTCCGAGGGCGCGCACGCCGCGTCCGGACCCTGGGTGAGGTCGACATACTCGCCGAACGTGGCGGCGACCACGTTCTGGTAGCGCTCGATCGCCCAGGGCTGCGCGCCACCGAGGCAGTCGCCGCTGGACTGATCGTCGTACCAGGGACCGATGACGGCCACACGCGTCGGGTTGGCGAACGACTCGTAGGCGTCCGTGTAGACGCCGCCGTCGAAGTCGCCCGTCGCCTGCCGGTAGGAGCTGTCCCCCTCGTCCGTGATGATGACGACGATCGTGTTGGCGTCCGCCCGCAGGAATCCGGTGCCGCTCGCGTCGCCCGCACCGCCGGTCAGCACGGTCGGCTTCGGGGTGCTGCTACCCTGGGGATCGGCGTAGTTGTAACAGGCGTCCGGCGGGGAGTCCGACGCCCGGCACATCGCCAGGAGCCCGCCTTCGAGGCCCATTTCGTTGCCGGACCCGCAGTGTCCCTTCCAGTTGTCCTTGCCGCACAGGCAGTCGAGGTACTCGCTCGACACGATGCCGAGCGGGTCCGGGTCCGAGCCGTCCGTTGGGCAGACGAAGGTGTTGTCCGAGGGAACGCTGGTGCTGTCAAAACAGGTGGCGCCGCAGAGCGTGTTGCGCTGGAACTCGATCTTGGCGTTCGGGTCGTCGCGCGTGATGACCGCGGGCGTGTCCGCCGCCGCGCCCTGCCCGCTCACAAACGTGCCTTCGTCGCCCGGCGCCAGGTTGTTCGGGTCGTTGGGCTGGACCGTCGTCGTCGTCAACCCGATCTGGTAGTCGATGAACAGCGAATCGCCCGAGGTCTCGCGGATGTAGTTGGCGACGGCATCCCCGAGGGTGTTGTGCGCCGTCGTGGCGCCGGTCGACGAGGTCAGCTCGTCGATGAACGAATTGAAGTTCAGCGCGAAGTTCGTCGCGTTATCCTGCGTCGAGCTCGAATTGTCGAGCACGAAGAGAATGTCCGCCTTGTTGCTGAAGTTCGCTTGTTGGAAGCCGGTGACGCGGAACATCGCGTAGCTGTTGCAACCGACGAGCCCGGTCGCGGCGGCCAGGAGCAGCCAGGGGGAGAATGCGCGCATGGGGACAGTGTACCTCGAACGACAGGCGATGCTCGTGGCGGTGGCGGCCGCGACGACGGCGGCCGCGCGGGCTCACATCTTCTTGACCAACGAGTTGATCGTGTTGAAGGTCGTGGTGACCTGGTGCTGGATGCGCAGGCCGTGCTTCTGGTGGAACTTCACCAGATCGGACCAGATCGACGTGATCTCGGAGCGGACCTGGTCGTACGCGTGCGCGTCGATCAGGTCGCGCAGGCGGGCGACGGCGGGCGGAAGCTCAGACTCCCCGTAGCGCTCGGCGATCTTGCCGACGGCGTCCACAAGCTGGTCGTGGAGGGGGTGGGCGACGGGCGTGGCGTTCGGGGTCGGCTCGTCCGGCTCGATCGGCTCCGGCTCGATCTCCTCGGCCTCGACGGGCGCGACCACGACGATGCGTTCCCGGGGGGTGGTGGTGGTGCCCGGCGAGAGCGTGGCCGTGCCGGTATCGGCTGGCTCGGCGGCCGGGGCGACCGCTTCGGGCGGCGCGACCACGGGCGGGGCTGTCGGCGCCGGGGCGGGCGGTGCGACGGCCACCGGCGGAGCGGGCTGCACCACTACCGGGGGGGCGACAGGCGGGGCGACGGGTGGGGCAGCCGGCGCGGGCCGCCCGGTCGGTGCCGGCCCCGTCCACGGCTCGTCGGGGGCGGTGAGGCCGCGGTCGCGAAGATAACTTGATGGATCGCCGAACATGTCCGCGTAGTCCGCGAGGCGCAGGCAGCCCTTGATGGCGTTGGTCCCGAGGTCGTTCTGGCTCTCGATGATGGTGGCCCGACCGGCCGTCCGGGCGTCGAAGGATACCTCCGGGGCGATCATCGCGTCGATCTGGATCCGTCCTGCGCCGATCCGGATGGTGTTTCGGGCCTGCAGCCCGCGCGCGGTCGTCGCCTCGCCCGTGAAGGCGATGTCGCCCGCCCGCACCGTGCCGACCTGCACTGCGCCGCCGACGGTCACCATCCCCGCCGCCTGCAGGAGGTCCGAGTTCAATGCGCCCCGCACGCTCACGCTCCCGGAGACCTCCGCACGGGTCGCCCGGAGTCCGCCGAGCACCGAAAGATCGCCGCGCACGTTCATTTCCTGCGCGCTGACATCGCCGCCTGCCGAAAGGCCCCCGCCCGCGTCCACGCGCGTGGCCACCAGGGCACCGCCGAGCGAGACGTCCCCGCCTGCCGTCAGCGTCCCCACGGTCGCCGCGCCGGTGGCGCTCATCGCCTGACCGGCCTCCACGGAGTCGGCCGTCAACACCCCGTTCACGCGTACCGAGCCGGCGGCCGAGATGGACCCCGCGGTGATCGTGCCGTGCAGCTCAACGTCGCCCTCGCGCGACACCACGCGGGAGATCGGCCGCCCGAAGGTCGTGTGCAGCACCACATCCCCCGCGTTCTCGATGATGAGGCCGGCATCGCTCACCTGGAAGGTGACGGCGGCGGGGATGATGAAGGGCTGGGGCTTGTCCATTTCCTGTCCTCAACGTTGCGCGAGGCAGTAACCCGGCAGGTCCTGCGGTGGCTCGGGTTGCGGGGGGCCAATCCGTGCGCTCGGCAAACATGGCGTCTGTATCCACCTGAAATCGCGTGGATGGCTGGTCGGATTGGCCCCCCGCGCGGCGTTCCCCGCACGTTCGGTGCCGGCTGCCGTCTTCGGCGGCTGGCGGCG
>CAIMSU010000090.1 GCA_903844155.1 uncultured Pseudomonadota bacterium
AACCGTCGTCTACCTGTCCGAAGCTGCCCCACGAAGACCGTTGGAAAGCCGTGTGCGGGAAAACCGCAAGCACGGTTTGAATGGGGGCTTTTTGAAACAAGCCGGCAAAACGCCGGTATTGCGCTAAGAGTCTACCTATGTACAGCCAGTCATGCTGGCCGTCGCCGAATCGCGGGTCGAGGGCGATGGTGGAGATGCTGTAGGTGGGGTCGATGATCGGGGTGGTGCCGAGCGTGGCACCCGTCTTCGGGTCGATGAGCGTGATGTCCCCGGTGAGGCTTGAGACGAGCAGGTGCTGGTCCGGCGTCACGAGGATGTCGGACGGGTAGCTGATGGTGGCGACGGGCTCGAACACGTAGGCCCCTGCCACCGGCGCGTCGAGCTTCAGCTCCGCGGTGGCGGTCGTGCCGCCCGCGTCGGTCGCCGTGCAGACCCAGTCGGCCGCGCGCGCGGTCTCGTCGGAGACGATTGTGTCGCCGGCCACGGTGGTGGTGGCGACATGGGGCGCTTTGGCGCCATCCCCGGTCCAACGCACCACGTAGGGGGTGGCGGTCGCGCCGCCGTCTGGCGATGTGGCGGAGCAGACCAGGTCGCCGGACGGCTCCTCGACGATCGCGGCCGAGAGGCCGACGGGGGGGCTGCAGCCGGCGAGCAGGAGGCCGGTGGGGATCCAGCACGGACCGGGGATGCGGGTGTACATGGGGCGGTCGCTATCCGGCCGTCCGTGCCGTACGCCGCTTTGGACCAAGTCATTTGACGGAGCGCCGCCGGGCCGCACCGCGTGCCGACGTGGGTTATTTTATCGCCGAATGCGTTCTGGTGCTTGCCGCCTTGCTCCGATGCTGCTGATCGGCGGTCTCGGATGGTCCAATGACGCCTGGGCTGCGGCCGCTCCCGACCCCTGGATCGACTGGCTTCCCGCACGCAGCCAGGAGATGGCAGCCCTTGAGGATCGCCAGCGAGATTCCAGATGGGCCCGTCACCGGTGGCGGCACCCTCTACGCGGAGCTAGCCGCGAGGCTGCCTTGACGCGGAGGGTGGCAGGCGCCCGGCCGCTGGTCGGAGGGACGTCGGAATAGAGACGCCGCTGTCGGCCGCTCCCGATCCGCGCCGGACTACATTCCCCCGTGCTTTCGCCCTTCCCGGCTCCAGGGCCCGCCCGCCTCGCCCTGCGCGCCGGCCTTCTCGCCGTCGCGTTGAGGACGGTGGGGCCGGCGTTTGCGGCGGATCCGGCTGCCCCGGAGCAGCCCTCGCCCGACCCGCAGCCGCCTGTCCGCGAGTCGCCCCCGCCTCCCGAGGACGCCCCCGTCGTCCCGTCCGTCCCCCTCTCGCCGCTCGTGTTCCCCTGGCCTGCCGATGCCCCGCTTGACAGCACCCCCGTGACCGTCGAGGTGATGCTCACGGTCGGCGTCTCCGGGACGGTCGACGAGGCCGCGGTGACCGCCGTCCGCCTCGCGCCTCCTCCGGGCAGCGGGCTCACAGACGCCCTCGACGACGCTGCGAGTGCAGGGTGGGCCGCCCGAGCGCTCGTCCTCGCGCGCGCCTTGAAATTCTCACCCGCCACCGAGAACGGCGCGCCGGTGGAGGTCGACGTGCCGCTCACGATCCCCTTCACGCCACCGCCCCTGCGTGTCCGAGCGCACCTGCTGCGCGAGGATCACACGCCCATCCCAGACGCGGTCGTCCACCTGCAGAGGGATGGGGCGACGGTCGCCACGGCGACGACGTCGGCCGACGGGGACGTGGAATTCCGAGCAATCGACGACGGGGATTACACCATCCTCGTCGACCCGCCAGCGCCCGACCTCGACGGACAGCCGGGGCAGGTGGACGACCGCTACACGGACGCGCAGGCCGTCCACCTGCATGACGGCGAGGCAGTCGACGTCACGCTGTACGCGCACGCTCCGCAGAAGGCAGGCGTCATCGGCCTGATCGCCCGCTACGACCGGGTGCGCGCGGAGGTCGTGAAGCACACGTTGACCGAGGACGAGGTCCGAACCACCCCCGGGACCATGGGCGATCCGCTCCGGGCCATCGCGAACCTGCCCGGAGCCGTCCGAACGCCGCTCGATGCCGGCTGGCTGCTGGTCCGGGGCGGCGATCCACGCGACACGGGCGTGTACATCGATGGTGTCCGCGTCCCGTTGATCTACCATCTCGGCGGGTTTACCAGCGTCATCCACCCCGGCTTCATCGACCACGTCGACTTCTTCCCGGGCGGCCAGTCCGCCCGCTACGGGCGCTCGACCGCGGGCGTTGTCGACCTGACGACGAAGGCGCCGTCCGACACCGTAGAGGTTCGGGCGGGCGCCAACATCATCCTGGCCGGGGCCTACGTCTCCGTGCCCGTGAAGAAGGATGGGGAGACAAAGGGAGGCTTTGCGGCCGGCTTCCGGCGCTCCTACCTCGACGCCATCCTGCGGTCGATCCCGACGATCAGCGCCAGCGAGGCGGGTATCGCCCCGCGCTTCTGGGATTGGCAGGCGCAAGGCAACGCGAACCTGGCGCTCGGGGATGTCCGGGCATTCGGCTTCGGTTTTGTCGATACCCTCAACGGGTCGACGGGAACAGGACAGGAGCTCGTCGTCGACTTCAACTGCCAGCAGGTGCAGGCCGACTGGCAGGGCACGGTCCTGGGAAAGCCGGCGCTTGTTCGGCCTTATCTCACCTATGACCTCCGCGAGGTGACGATCTCTGTGGCCAAGCGTCAGGAGGACCGCCTTGTCGTCGGCGTTGGGACGCGCGCCGAGCTTCAGGACGACGGACTTGGGCCCATCGGGTATTCTGCCGGGCTCGACCTCTCGCTCGACAACCTGCAACTCTCCTTCAATGATGTGCCTCGGAGCGGGTGGATCGGCTCTCCGGAGGCCTACGGCGACGTTCGCTTCGGCCAGCACACGCGCCTGGTCCTCGGCCTGCGCACCGACACCGATCTCATCACCGATCAGCTCCCACGATTTGCGCTCTCACCGCGGCTCTCCTTGGTCCGGCCCATGTCGGACGCCCTCACGCTTCGGGCGGACGCCGGCGTCTATCACCAACCCCCCGCGGA
Organism: uncultured Pseudomonadota bacterium; assembly: GCA_903844155.1. Classification (GTDB taxonomy): domain Bacteria; phylum Myxococcota_A; class UBA796; order UBA796; family SXON01; genus CAIUMM01. Next base: position 3,056 of record CAIMSU010000090.1, read on the forward strand.
CGAATTGCTGCTTGGACCGCCGGAAGGCTCGTCCCTGCGGCTGGAGTACAGTTGGGGCGGTGGCCTGGGTGCCGCGTTGGCGCACGGACCGTGGAGCCTGGATGTCGACGGGTTTGGGCGGAAGACCGAGAACCTCACCCAGTACGACGCGGACGGGTCATTGGGGCAAGGCCAGGGCCTCGCGTTCGGCGTGGAGACGATGACGCGGTTCACGAAAAATCGCTTTGCAGGCTGGCTGTCGTTGTCCTGGACCCGAAGTCTGCGACGTGAGGAGACGACCACGCCGTGGAACCCGTCCATCTACGATCAGCCCATCACGCTGGTGCTGGTCGGGAGTGAGGACCTTGGAAGGAGCTGGACGTTGTCCACGCGCTGGCGCTACGCGAGCGGCTTCCCGGCGCCGTCGGACGCATCGGCGACGGCCTACGACGTCCTGACCGCCCAGGCCGTGCCTCTGTCCGCCGACGACAATGGGCGACTGCCCGCGTTCCATGCCCTGGACCTGAAGATCTCCCGCCACGTCGTCCAGCACAAGTTGGGCCTGGATTTCTACCTCGACGTCCAGAACATCTACGACCGGCGCGTGCCCGAGCCCGTCATCACCGGCATCTCCGACGTCTACACGGTTCAGGCGTATGGTTTTGGGTTGACCACCCTGCCGATCCTGGGTGTCGAGGGTGTGTACCAGTGAGCGGACCAGCGATCGTGCTGGTTGAACCGTCACTCCCGGAGAACGTCGGCGCCGCCGCACGCGGCATGGCGAACTTTGGGATGGACGACTTGCGCATCGTCGCGCCACGGTGTGCGCTCGACGACGGCAGGGCGCTCGCCACCGCGACGCACGGGGGCAGCGTGCTGACCCACGCGCGCCTCTACGAGACGCTCGTGGACGCCATCGCGGACCGGAAGGAGGTGTGGGCGACGAGCGCGATGCACCGCGAATTCCGGAAGGCGACGCACGGGCCGAGGCAGGCGGCGGCGCGGTTGAAGGAGGACTCCGCCGTGATTTTTGGCCCAGAGCGCACCGGCTTGACGTCTGAGCACCTCACGCTGGCGCACGCGCTCCTGACGTTCCCGACGTCCAACGACGCCCGGGCGCTGAACCTCGGGACGGCGGTCGCGCTCGTGGCCTGGGAGTGGCGGGCGGCGCAGCAAGGACCGGATATCGCGGCGATGAAGCCCGAGGAGGGCCAGGCGACGATGGCGGAGCAGGTGCGCTTCCAGACGGAGCTGGAGGGGCTCTTGGAGCGCGCGGGCTGGGCGAGCGAGCCGGGGCTGCACGGTCGCACGGTGCGAAGCCTCCGGGCATTGTTGCTGCGGGCGCGGCTCCGTACACCGGAGCTGACGCTGCTTCGGAGCGTCTTCCGGGCGCTTTCGCGCCCCTGAGATCGCCTACACCGGGACGAGTGTCGCGTCGTCCTTCCAGTCCTCGTCGGGCTCCTCGTGCAGGCTGGGGTCGCCGACGACCTCCAGCACGAGCGCGGTGACGTTGTCGTCCCCCTCTGCCTTCATCGCCGCGGCGACCAGGGCGTTGGCGGCTTCCTGGGCATCGCCCGTCGACAGCGCCTGCTGGATGCTCAACGCGCTGATGAACCCGTGCAGGCCGTCACTGCAAAGCAGGAGCCGATCGCCGGTGACGAGTCGGAAGTTGCCCGTGTCAACCCCGGCATCCACGCGCAGACCCTCGTCGTTGCCAAGGCCCCGCGAGCCATAGAGAAAGTTCTGGGAGAGATGGTTCGGATACGGCGGCTCCGGTCGCCCGTCGCGTCGGGCGAATTCGGCCCGGGTCTGGTCCCGCGTCACGATCGTCAACGCGTCGCCCCGAAGCAGGTAGAGCCGGCTGTCGCCAACATGCGCCCAGTACACGCGCCCGCTGATCACCCACACGACCGTCAGCGTCGTCCCCATCTTCACAACGCCGCTCACCGCCACCGTCGGTCGCAGCCGGTGGTGGGTCTCCAGGATGAAGTCCCTCAAGCCGGCCTCGACGTTCTCGGGCCGCGCCTTGCCGTAGAGCCGGGACATCGCCTGTACCGTTCGGGTGGACGCCGTCTCGCCGTCCTCATGACCGCCCATTCCGTCGGCCACGGCGAGGACGACCGTCGGGTCGTCCAGCGCATCCTCGACCTGCTCGTGATCGCCAAGCCGCGACCGAACCTGACCGTCCTGGCCGATCAGGTAGTTGTCCTCGTTGCGCGCACGCCCTCCGCGGGCCGGCCCGATCCCGACGGTGCAGGCCACCCCGACACGGAAGATCGCGCCATCACTCATGTGGGCTGGAACCGGAACGCGCAGGTGGTCGCGATCAGGGTGTCTCCCGGGGCCAGGGCGACGGCGGCGCCGTCTTCCGGCAAGGTGCGGTAGGGCTTGGCGCCGTTCTTCACGAAGCACGGGCGGAAGCCGGTGGTGCCAAGCCGATAACTGGCAAGGTAGTCGGAGAGCACGAGGTTCTCCCCGTCGAAGAGCGCGGTGACCTCGAGCGCGCCGAGGCGCAGGCGACGGGCGGCCCGTACCGCCAGGCCGGTGGTGAACAGCGCGGCTGAGAGGCGATCGCTGACGTCGATGGTCAGCATCCGGGCGCGCGGGTCCGGGAGCGCGGAATCGGCGACGAGCCCGAGCGTGACGTCAAAGTCGGGCTCGAGGTTCTGGTCGCGCCGCACGACCTCCATCACGACGCCGTCCAGGCTGTCCACGCTCATGACCGAGACACCGTTGGCGTTCACGCGAGCCTCCCCCTCCTGGAGCAGCTCCACGCGGCCCTTCTTGCCCCGGACGTTCAGGCGGAAGTAGTCGAGCGTCATGAACGCCTGCTCGGGGAAGGCGCGGACCTCCGGGATCACGACCCCGCAGGCCCGATGGTTTCCGACGACGACCTCGCCCGAGACCATCCAGCCGATCTGGACGAGCTTTCCGGGCCTCGAAAGCTCAAACTGCCACTGCGCCTCTTCCACGGAGAGCACCGACTCGTCCGGGTTCAACGCCGGCAACGGCTCCAACGGCGCCCCAGATGGCGTGAGCGACGCACGAGGTCCCTCGATGCGGTCGTTGAACGTCATCAACGGCACGGCCGACTCGGTCTCCAGATCCGGGTCCAGCGCGCGCGGCGGCTCCGCGAGCTGCGCCGCGTCGACCATCATCGGCGGGGCCGGCGGGCGCTTGGGCTTCGGCGGCTCCATCGCGGCGGATGGGTCGGGGATCGGGCGTTCGTCGATGGCGGGGCCAACCCGTGGGCGCGGGGCGGAGCGGTCGACAGGCGTGGTCTGGTCCTCGATGTCCCGCTTTGGAGGCGGCAAGGTGGGACGACCGACGGCTGCAGCGTCGCTCCCGACGGCCATGCCGAGGCGGACGGGGCGGGGGGCGGAGCCCTCCTCGCCGAAGCCGGCCGCGGCTGGAACGTCCAACGTGAACCCACGATTCCGGCGGCTCAGCGCGGGCGCTGCCTCGGGGCGGGCCTCCGGCGCCGGGTCGGTCGGGACGCCCTTTCCAAGCTGCGGGGCTGCGGGGACGTCTACCGCCTCCTCGAGGTCCACGGGGGTGAGCGGTGGCGGCGGCGGGTCCGGCATGACGATCGGGCCGAGGCTGCGGGCAGCATCCTCCACGCTTGGCGGAAAGCTGATCTGGAAAAGGCAGTTGCCGGCGAGGATCTCGTCCTCGGGCCGCAGCGCTATCTCGTAGGCGCCATGGTAGTTCTCGGCGCGCGGGACCAGGGCGAAGACCTCGTTCTGACGCCGGACGAAGGTGTAGCACTGCTTGGCGAGCGAGCGAAGGATCGGCTCGTTCGCGAGGTCGATCTCCGCGTGCTCCGAGGCCACCATGATCGAGTCGGTGTAGAATCGGGACTTCGGGATGTCGCCGGTGCGTGAGCGGATGGTCGTCCCGCCGCCGACTGATGGCAGCCACGCGATGTTGTCGTTCTGGGGCTCATCGGGCAGCCGCACCTTGCAACGGCGGTCACGGCCGATCCGGTGGGAAGCGCCGAAATCGAGGTAGCTCCCGCCCTCCGCCCGTCGCAGCTCGCCCACGTAGGGCCAGCCTTCCGCCTTGATCTTGGAGAGATCGCGGTACTCGACGCGCTTGCCATCGACCTCCAGCACGAGATCGCCGGTCACCGCCACCGGCATGCCCACCTGGGGCGAACGCCCGTCCACGGTCACCGCCGCATCGTGCACGATCAGCGACACGCGCCCACCGCGCACCTGCAGCGTCGCCTTCGGATGCGCCATCTGCGTTGCGACTGCCGCGCCGGCGCCGATGTAGACGTCGTAGCCCTCCATGTAGTTCGCAAAGTGCACTTTCTGGAGGAGGGCACCTCGCTCCTGCAACGTCAGGATGCGTTGCTCGATGGCTCCCGGCACGATCGTCTTGGTGAGCTTGTCGCCGACGGTCGAGCGACGGGTCATGAGCCCGCCGGAGCCGTCGGTCCGCACCGGAGGCTCGGGGACCGGGCGGGGGGAGGCAGCGCTGACATCCGCGGGTTTCGGCTTTGCAGCCGGCGCCGGACGTTCTGAAGCCTTCTCCACCGGCTTTTCGACCGGCTTTTCGACCGGCTTGACGTCGGGCGGCGCCGGCTCGACGGGCCTTTGTTCGGGCGGCTTGGCCTCGGGCACCTTGGACTCGGTCGCCTTCGCCAAGCCCGGACGGAGCGAGCCCATGGGCACAGCCTTCGCGACCGTCGACGCCGGCTCTGCCTTCTGCGGGATGATGCCAACGGCGTCCTGAGCGCCATCATGCGGGTGGTCGATGACAGCGAGCACGAGGTACGCGACCGGCACACCGCCCCATTCGGCGATCGTCAGCACGCTTGCACCACCCTCGACCTGATCGGACCGCACCAGGTAGCGATGCTGCAATTCGGGGCTGATGGTGTGAACGAGGCTGCCATCCGGGTACTGCTGGAGACGGTACAGGCCGGGCTCACGCAGGGCGTCGTGGTGGAAATTGTCGAGCCAATGCCGGCCGAGCGTGAACAGCATCTGGTCGCTGTAGATGCGGCCGACCTCGCGGTAGCCCGTCCACGCGCCCGGCAGGTTCAAGTGCACCGCAAGCACGGGGCGGGACCGCTTGGCCGGTCCAACGTACAGATTCGGGACCAGGCCGGTGATGAATTCGCCCTGGGCAAGGCCGTACCCTTGCCCCAGCATCTCGCTCCCGCCGTCTGCCACGATCCAGAAGCGCAGCGGGCGCGTGCCATAGCGCAGCTCAAACTTCTGCTTCTCGCAGAACTGCGTGAAGCGGTCGCCGATCGCGCGCGCCGCCCGCTCAGTCCAGGGCTCCCCCTCGAGCACCGCGGCCTGCCGCGCGTCCGATTGGTTCACGACCAGCAGCACGTCCGTGAAATTCGCGATGCCGTCGCCGCGCTCAGCCTCCAGGTGCGCCCGCAGGCCCCCCTTACGCCCGCCGTAGCTCGCGGTGGCCCACAGGAATTCCGGCTGGGCGACGATGTCCTCGTCCGTCCGATGTTTCCGCATCCGCGCTGCATAAAAGGCGCTCGCCGGGTCACTCTCCATGACCGCCTCGGCCCCTCCGGAGAGGCCCTGCGTGCGCTCGTTACTGAAGATACGGTTGATAAAGTCGGAGAACTGGGCCATCTCCACTCCGGCCGGGGGAAGTAACCGCATCCGTCGCCGGGCGCGAAGCCCGGGATCGCAGCGTCACCGGAACCGGGCCGTGCCGAGGCATGCCGGAAGGCGGACGAGGGGGCCGCCGAGCGGCTCAGCGACGAGGTAGTCGACGACCAGCGGCAGCCAGGTTCGTCCCATCACGCCGAGCCCGGCGACAGCCGCGACGCGCGGCTGTCCTGGCACTGGACCGACGATGGGGAGGCCATCGCAGGACTCGGTGAGGATCACGGCGCGCGCGGGACCGCTGCCCCGTGAGAGGCCGTCCTGTCGAGCGAGGGCGTCGAGCATGGCGGTCACGCGAGGCTCGGGCGTCGGGTCCGTTTCGCCCACCTCAAGATGCGGCGTTGCCCAACGCGCGCCCCAGAGGCGGTCGGCCACCTGAAAGACGCTGGCCGAGCAGGTGATCACGGGGGCTCCCCGGGTTGCCACCGGGATGGACTGCCATCGGACGGGCATGAGCTTGTCCATCAACCAGGGCTCGCGGGGCCGCGCGCTGCCTTCGCGCCCGACCACGAACCCGCCGGTATGAACCGTCAGCTCGCCCACCGCGGGGTCGCTCGGGACCACGTGCCGTCCTGCCTCATCGGCGGCGAGGGTGCCGTCAAGCAGCCGAAAGCCGCCGGGTGCCGGGTCGAGCCGGAGACCCAGGATTCGCGCCGCCTCCACCTCCTCCTCGAGGGATTCGGATGGCCCAAGCATCCATTCCACCGGGGTCGGGACCCCGTGCCGGTGAGCGGCGAGCACGTCGACGAGGTCGACCCCTGCCTTCCCCATCGCAGCCAGGAACCGGCTCGGCGCCTCGAGGTGCATCGGGAGTGCGAGCGCGCAGGGCTCCTCGTGCTCCCGCTTTCCCATCGCGACCCCCGCGAGGGCCGTCGCGGGACGAACCCAGCCCCGGTCGGGGTCGTGCCCGACAACGTCCACGCCCGCCTCCGCCAGCCGAGCGAGCAGGGTTCGCCCAGCCAGACCGAGGCCGTAGACCACGACATCGCATCGCGTCACAGGCGGGGCCTGGCGCTTGACGGGCAGGGGCGGGCGGTTAGAACGGCCACGCTGGGCGCATAACTCAGCGGAAGAGTACTACCTTCACACGGTAGGAGTCGCAGGTTCAAATCCTGCTGCGCCCACCACCCTCCTCACCCCGGCTCCATGATCCTCAACACCGGGGTCCCGTTCGGCCCGACAGGCAACGGGAAGTACACGCGGTGCGTCGTCGGGTCGACAGCGACCGTGTGGGCGTTGTCCCCGATCGTCTGGGTTCCGATGAGCGTGAGACCGGAGGCCGAGGTGTCGAAGATCTGCGTGGGGCCGTCCTCAGCGGCGAGGTAGAGCCAGCCTTTTTCGGCGTCGAGGGCGAAGACGTCGGGGCCCGCGCTGCTCGCGGCGGTCGTCACGGCGCCGGTCGTGAGGTCGACGCGGGCGACGGTGTCGTTGTTCTCGCAGGCGATGTAGGCGCTTGCCCCGTCGGGGTGCAGCCGGAGGCCGTGGGCGCCCTGACAACCGGGGAGGTTGAGCGCCGCGACTTGCGAGCCGGTGCGGGGGTCGACGGCAACGAGCTGGTCGGTTGCGGACCCGTGCTCGACCGTGATCCAGAACCGGCTCCGGGCCGCATCGAAGCTCACGTTTCCGGTGGTGTCGCCGAGCAGGTACTCGACGCCCGTCCCGGCGCCGTCGTCCGGGATGAGCGTGATGCCGCCGTCGCCCTGGTCCGAAACGGCGACGACGCCGTCAGCACCATCCCATCCGACGCCGTCCGGCGAGCTCCCGGTGGTCACCCGGCGAACCTCCGTCATCGCAACACTGTCGATGGCAACGAGCTGATCGGGCGATGACGTCACGAAGGTGAGGCCGGCCTCGGGCGCCACGACGACGCCACGCGCGGTCGGGATGTCTGCCAACGTCTGCAGCGTCGACCCGTCCGCGAGCGCGACGATGTCGACAGAATTGTCGTTCATGTGCGCAACGACGAGGTGCCCGTTGACGCTGTCGACGTCCTGGTAGTCAAACCGGACGGAAGCGCCGGGGAGGGCGACGTCGCCGATCGACTGGAGGGGCGCGGGCCCGCAGCCGGCGCATCCCGTGGCGAGAGCGGCCGAGGCGGCGCGGGTGACGGGCTTGCAGGCGAGACCTGAGGCGAGGACGAGGATGCCGAGCATGTTCAACCCTTTTGCAGGAGGAAGCCGACGAGTCCGGCGAGACCGATGAGGATCGGCTCTGGGGCCTTCTTCAGGAAGGTCATGGCGCCGACCACGCCGAGGGCGATGAGAACGGTCGGCACGTCGACGATCGCGCGTCGCCCCAGCACAAAGGCGGAGCCGGCGATGGCACCCGAAGCAGCGGCCGTGACGCCGTCGACAAAGGCGGCGATCCGCACGTTCTTGGCGATCTTCCGAAAGTACGGCGCGGGCCCGATGACGAAGAGGTAGCAGGGGAGGAACGTCCCGATTGCCGCGATGCAGCCGCCGATCGGACCGGCCGCGAGGTAGCCGATGAACGCGACCGTGATGACGACCGGGCCGGGCGTGATCATCGCCACGGCGACGGCGTCGAGGAATTGCGCCTCGGTCAACCAGCCGTAGTCGTGGACGACGCCCCCGTGCAGGAACGGCACGATCGCGAGGCCGCTGCCGAACACGAACGCCCCCGCCTCGGCAAAGTAACCGAAGATGCGCCATAATTGCGGGACGTCCGCGGCGCCGTGGAGCCCGGTGAGGAGGATCGGCCAGGGCAAGACGGCCACGAGCGCTCGGGGGCGCTCCGCGGCCAGCACGCACGCGACGCCCGAGAGGAGGAAGAGCCAGACCGACTCGGTCTCGGTGACGCCGGTGGCGACCGCGGAAACCGCGAAGATCGCCCAGAGCATCCTGGCTTTGCCAAGCGTTGCCCCTGCCAGCTTCCACGCGCTGCGGGCGATGATGCCGATGACGGCCGCACCGATCCCGTAGAACGCACCTCGCATCCACGGCAACCCGCCAACTTGCAGGTAGACCGCCGACAACACCATGACCATGCAGAACGAGGGCAGCACGAACGCCAGCCCGACGGCCGTGGCGCCGAGCACGCCGCCTCGAACCCAGCCGAGGTAGATCGCGAGCTGCGCGGCGAGCGGACCGGGCGCCAACTGTGCAAGGGCGAGGCCCTCTTTGTAGTCCTCCCTCGAAAACCACTTCCGGTCTTCGACAAGGTCGCGCTGCATGTACCCCACGAGTGCTATCGGGCCGCCGAAGCCCGTCGCACCAAGGCGCGCAAAATAGGCGACGATCGGTCCGAGTCCGACAGGCGATTCGGCTGTGCTACCCACGTTCGCCCAGGTGGCCAAGCAGGTCGTCGAGGATCGCCGAGGCGCGCGTGATGCGCTCCTCATCGGACGCATGCTCCGTGGCGATCGCGGCCAGGACGAGGCCGACCCCGGCGGTCTCGGGGCGCCCGAATTTCCCGTCCTTGACGTCGATGTCGTGGATGATCTCCGCCATCGCCGCAGGGATCGCGCTCTCCAGCCCCAACCGGCGACGCAGCACCTCAAACGTGCAGTCTTCGCCCTCGTGGGTGAACTCCGCCTCGTACATGTCGAAGCGCACCTCGCCCGCGAGCGGTTCGTAGCCGCGTGCGGGGACGAACTTGAAGCGCGCCTCCGAGTTCAGGAATCGACGGATGAGCCACGCCGACGCCACCCGGTCGACCTGGACGCCGGACCGCGTGACCCAAACCGCGTCCAGAAACGCTGAGCGGGGTGCCGTCGCGGTCACCGGTCCGCGGACCCGGGCCTCGGCGGCATCCAGCGCGCGGTCCAGGGCCTGACCAAGCGGTGCTGTGTGGAAGTCGATCGCGCGCACGTCGCCAGCCCGCCGGCGCAGTTTGGCGACCTCGGCGGTCATGGCGGCGCGCTCCTCCGGGGTTGCCACGGGGCCGGTGACCAACGCCTCTGCCTCCCGCACCAGGGGCGCGTAGTCCACGTCCCGTGCGACGCGGAACAGCCTCGTGACATCCTCATCGCTCAAGCCCCCGATCAATCGCGCCTCGCAGACGAACCCCTCACCACCCGCAGCCGCGATCTCCTTGAGGATCCAGGCGGCGTCCTCCTGCGCGGCCTCGTTGGTCGGCAGCGCGTAGACGCTGTTCTTGATGCCGACGGCGCCAGCGCGCGCGAGCCGCCGCCCGATCTTCACGCGGAGGTAGTCCGGTTTTGCCGGGAGCTGGTGGATGAGCAGGAGCCAGGACGCCATCCCGGCCAGCCTATCGGGGTGGTGTCACGGTTGCCACATATTTTTGATTCGTCTGAATCAGTTGGTTGTGGCGTAGAGCATGCCCCGGCACGTCTCCTGGCCTGGACCGTCACCGCCAAGAACATCGGTGGCGCCGGGGTTTGCGTAGGTGCAGGTGACGTCGACGGTGTCGCCAGCGGCCAGCGACTGGGGCGTGGAGAAGGCGTAGGCGCGCTGCCAGTCCGGATCCCAGGCGGGCACATCTACCAGACACCCGGCGGAGGAGTCGAGTGTTGCTGCGGTCCCGAAGTCGCGCTCGACCGGCTCGGCCGCGTAGACGGTCACTGCGCTGCTGACGACATCCTCGTAGGTGAACGCGGCGCCGGTGGAGCCGGCGGGAACGGTGATGCCGGCCGGCCACGTCGGGTCGGCGACGGTCACCCACGACGCGCGGTGCTCGACGGTGGACGCCAGCGAAAGCTCCATCGCGAAGGAATCGGGCCGGCCGGTCGCCACGTGGTAGTGGATCTGGACGCCGACCTTCGAGCCCGCAGCGATGGGAATTCCAGTTCCAGCGGGGAAGTCGCCGTGCTTCTCACCCGGCGTCCACGTTCCCAGCCATGTGGTCGGGAGCGCGTTGCCCCCGGGATCGCCGCCGCACGACCAGCCATCCGCGGGGTCGGTGTCGTCCAGCGCCTCCCACGGCCCCAGGTCGGCGGGAGCCACGACAAATGCACGAACAAGCTCCACCTCCTGCGGATCCCCGGGGTCGGCCCACAGGCCCGTCACAAACCCATCCCCGCCCTCGTACGGAAACAGGAAGCAGCGCTCCTCGTCCGGGGTCTCCACCGGAGTCCAGGGCGTGGTCAGGGCCAGGATGGCGTCGATGCTCGTGATCCCGTAGGCCCCTGGTTCGGCTGAATCAACGCCATCGCCCAGCGGGGTTCCACCGGTCGCCCACCCGATGATCGTCGCCTGGTCGTCGGCGGACAGCGCGAGATCGTCCGCGTAGGATCGGCAGGATGCGTCCGCGCGCCACGGCGGCATGAACCCGCTTTGCAGCACGCTCGGCATGCTCGCGGCCAGCGCCACTGCCTGCGTGTAGTCCGTGAACGCATACGGGGCGACACCGCCGTCCCGGTGACAGATCGCGCAGTGATCCGCGATGATCGGAGCGACCTCGCCCGTCCACGTCGGCGTCGGGTCCGGCTTCGCGCAGGCGTAGAGGGCGATTGGCACCATCGACAGGGGGCGGAAACGAATCATTTGACGGATTCACCTGTATCAGTATATCTACCGCGCGTCCGCCCTCGGGGCAATCACCTCTGGAGACCCCATGACCCGTTTTTCCCTCCTCACCCTTCCCGTTCTCGCACTCCTCGCCGCCTGCAGCGGTGGCGGCGGCGGCGACAGCATGACCAACGCGACGCCTGTCACCTGCGCGAAGTATTGCTCGATGTTCGCAGCCAACTGCACTGGTTCCAACTACACCTACACGGACGACGCAGACTGCCAGACCCAGTGCGGGACCTGGGCGCAGGGCACGCCGGGCGTTGAGAACGAGAACACCCTGGAGTGCCGCTACTCGCACGCCCAGGCCGCCGCGGACGACAGCCACTGCCAGGAAGCGCAGGCGTCCAGCACCTCCTGCATCTAGGCGATGATCGGCGTGGCCCGACGAATGACCGCGGCTACGCCCACACACGCGACGGCGAAGCCGACCTCCCGGGTCAGGTTCGCCGTCGCCCCCCACGTGAGCACACCGCCGACCAGGCCCAGGGTGTCGATGTGGTACGCGCCGAACGCGTGCCAATCGGACATGTACCGGGTGCTGTCGAACGGCCATAGGGCCTCGATCCCGTACTTCCGCACGTCCGCGCCCGGCTCGCCGGTGACCCAGTCCAGCAGCGGGTGGGAGAGGGTCGCGGGCAGCCAATAGCGGGACGGGCCGACGGCGAGGGCGGCCAGGCCGGCGAGGAGGACGGCGAAGGCGATGGAGTGGGTCGCGCCGTGGTGGAAGGCGACGGCGCTGCCGGTGAGCAGGCCGGGGACGAAGTCGACGTCGGCGGCGAGCGCGACGAGGAGGGCGGCGCGGGCGAGGCGAGCGCGGGGGGTGAGGGCGCCGAGGTGCGCGTCCTGGAGCAGCGCGAGCGAGAGGGCAAAGCCGGTGTGCGCGATCGGCGTCGGCACTACGCGCGCAGCCCCGGGGCCTCGCGGCCGACCGCCTGCACGTACTCGTCGTAGGAACCTTCGTAGACGCGCAACCCGGTCGCCGTCAGCTCAACGACGCGGGTGGCCAGCGCGCGCAAAAAGGCGCGATCGTGACTGACAAATACGATGGTGCCGTCGTAATCCGCGAGCGCGCGGACGAGCGCGCGCTTGGTCGTCAGGTCGAGGTGGTTGGTGGGCTCGTCGAGCACGAGCAGGTTCGGCGCGTCATAGAGCATCTTGGCGAGGGCCAGTCTGGCCTTTTCGCCGCCTGAGAGGACGGAGATCGCCTTGTCGACGTCGTCGCCCGAAAAGCCGAAGGCGCCGGCGAGCTGTCGGAGGGTGCCGATGCCGGCGCGGGGCGCGTGGGCCTCCAGCTCCTCAAGCACCGAAAGATCCCCGTCCAACTGCTCCATCTGGTGCTGTGCGTAGTACCCGAGCCCGACCGACGCGCCGACGACCACCTGCCCGCTGTCGGGCGTCAACGCGCCAGCCATCATCTTCAAGAGCGTCGTCTTCCCGGCGCCGTTCTCCCCCATGATCGCCCACCGCTCGGTCCGGCGCACCATGAGCGTGACGCCGTCGTGCACGGCGCGGTCGCCGTAGCGCTTGGTGATGGCGTGGAGTGCGAGGACGTCGTTCCCGCTTCGGTCCGGCTTGCGGAACCCGAAGTGCCGCTCGACGATGCGCCGGGGCGGCTCCAGCTTCTCGATCTTGTCCAGCTTCTTCGCGCGGGACTGCACTTGGCTGGCCTTGGACGGCTGCTTCTTGAACCGCTCGATGAAGCGCAGCTCTTTTTCCAGCATCGCCTGCTGCTTTTCGTACTCCGCCTCGCGCTGGGCGGCGTCGAGCAGGCGGGCGCGCTCGTACGCGTCGTAGTCGCCGACGTAGGTGCGGAACTTTCCGCCGTCAATCTCCACGATCTTGCGGGCTACGCGATTGAGCACGTCGCGGTCGTGGCAGGTCATCAGGACGGCACCTGGGTAGCCCTGCAACCACTCCTCCAGCCACACGATGCTCTCGATGTCGAGGTAGTTGGTCGGCTCGTCGAGCAGCAGCAATTCCGGGCGTGCGAGGAGGATTCGCGCGAGCTGCACCCGCATGCGCCAGCCGCCCGAGAGCGCCTTGACCGGGCCGTCCACCTCCGGGCCCCGAAAGCCGAGGCCGGCGAGGATCGCCCGGGCGCGGGCCTCCAGGTCATAGCCGCCGCGCTCGGAGAACTGCGCCTGGACGTCGCCGTAGCGCTCGATGATCGCGTCGTAGTCGGGATCATCGCAGTCGCCCAGCCGCGCTTCAAGGCGTACCAGCTCCTCGCCAAGGGCCGCGAGTGTGCCCGCGCCGGCGACCGTCTCGGAGAGCACGCTCCGGGTCCCGGCCGGGTCCAGCTCGGCGTAGTCCTGCCGGAAGTACCCGACCGTCAGCCGCTTCGGCCGCTCAACCGCACCGTCGTCGGGCCGCTCCTCGCCGAGGATCATGCGGAAGATCGTCGTCTTTCCCGCGCCGTTCGCGCCGACGAGCCCGACCTTTTCGGCGGGGTTCAGCTTCATGGACGCGTCCATGAACAGCACGTGGCTGCCATGCTGCTTGGTGATGTTCTGGAGCTCGACCATGCGGGCGGGTGGCTATCCAGAATGAAATTATTTGTCGCCCCTTCCCTTGCCACGTCAAGACATGGTATAGAAGTGCTCCCACCCTCCGCCTTCCCGGGCGGAACCTTCCCCCGCAGGTCCCCATGAGCGCTGCCCTTCTTGAGTTTGACGAGCCTGGCCGCCCCTCCCAACCCCTCGGTGGCGACGCGCCCTCGGTGATCGCGGACACGCTCCGCCACCAGGGCATCGACGCGCCCTCGAGCCTGTACAACGAGGCGTTGAACCTCGCACGTGAGGGCCTGCTCGGCCCCTCTGCGCAGCGCTTGCAGATGCTCTTGTGCCTTGACCCGGACGACGCGGACGCGCACCTGCTGCTCTGCAAGGTCTACGCCGCTCAGAACAAGCCGGGCGACGCGCTTGCTCGCCTTGAAGCTGCAGTAGAGGCCGGTGCGTTCGCGCCCGCGGGACTTCGCGAGCACCTGGAGGGGCTGATCCGGACCGACCGGCAGCGCGACGAGGAGCACCGCACGCGCGTTGGCGCCCGGGAGCAGGGCGAGATCAAGGCCCTGCGTCAGGAGGCGCGGTCGCTGCGCTCGGAGACGACCCGGCTTGAGGTTGAGGTGACCGAAACGAAGGATCGCGAACGCCTTTGGCGCATCACCGCGATGGCCGCTGCTGGGGCGACGGTCCTGGCCGTGATGATCTTCGGGGCGGTCTCGCTGTTCGGGGCGTCGCCGGTCGAGGCCGCTACTTCCGTGGATGCAGTCGCCGATGCCACGCCTGCCCCGCCCGTGCCGCCCGAGATCCTCGCTGTCCAGCAGCAGGCCGCGCAGGAAGCCGCCGATCAAGCTGCCAAGCAGGTGCTGACGGCGCCGGCCGTTGCGTTCGTCGCGCCGCCCGCTGCCGTCCACGCCCCCGCCATGCCCATCCCGGGTGAGGATTCCAAGACCGCCAAGGCGACGAAGACCGACACCAAGGCGACGAAGACGGACGCGAAGACCGCGAAGACCGACGCGAAGTCGACGACGTCGACGAGCAAGACCGCGCATACGACGACCGACTCGGCCACGCAGAAGACGTCGTCGACCGGGTCGTTCACGCACAAGGTCGTCGCTGGCGACACCCTCTACAGCCTCGCCGGCAAGTTCTACGGCGACAAGGCCGAGTACACGAAGATCCGCGACGCGAACGCTTCGGTGCTCAAGGGCAGCAGCGCGCTCAAGCTGGGGATGAAGCTGTCGATTCCGAAGTAGGGTGGAGGAGAGGGGCGCTGACGCGTTCGACGGCGTAGACCGCCGCATGTCCACCCCTCCCGTCCCAGCACCTCCCGCCCCCACCTTCGCCACCCTCGGCCTCGACCCGCGCGTGCTCGAGGCCGTCGCGACCGCCGGGTACACCACCCCGACCCCCATCCAGGGCGTCGCGATTCCGTTGGTGCTCGCCGGGCACGACGTCGTCGGCATCGCCCAGACCGGCACGGGCAAGACAGCGGCGTTCATGCTGCCGATCCTCTCGATGATCGCGACCGACGGCGCGCCTCGCACCACGCGCGTGCTCGTGCTCGTGCCCACGCGCGAGCTGGCCTCGCAGATCGTGGAAAACGTCCTGATATACGCGAAGAACCTGCCGATCCGGGTGGCAGACGTTTACGGCGGCGTTGGCGAGAAGCCCCAGATCCACGCGCTCCGCGCTGGGTACGAGGTCATCGTCGCCTGTCCCGGGCGCCTGATCGACCTGATGGACCGGCGAAATGGCAATTTCGCCGGGTTGACGCACCTCGTTCTGGACGAAGCCGACCGCATGCTGGACATGGGCTTCCTGCCGTCGATCCGGCGCATCGTTGGCGCACTCCCGCGCAACCGCCAGACGCTGATGTTCTCAGCGACGCTCTCCAACGAGATCGAGGGGTTGACCAAGGTGTTTCAGCGGTCGCCGCGCAAGGTGGAGATCGGGCGACGCGTGGATCCTGCCGCGACCGTGACCCAGGCGATCTACGAGGTGCCGCAACATCTGAAGGTGGCGTTGCTCGCCCATCTTCTACGTGCTCAGGCGGGCGGCGACGAGGCGGGTGCGGAGGAGGCCGGCATGGAGATGGACAGCGTGCTCATCTTCTGCCGCACGCGGCACGGCGCCGACCGCGTCGCGAAAAAGCTCGAGCAGATGCAGATCCGCACGGGCTTGTTGCACTCCGACCGCACGCAGCCCCAGCGCATGCGGGCGCTCGCGGACTTCAAGTGTGGCGCGGTGCGGGCGCTTGTGGCGACCGACATCGCCGCACGTGGCATCGATGTGGACGGCATCTCGCACGTGGTGAATTTCGATTTTCCGATGCACGCGGAGGACTACGTTCATCGCGTTGGCCGGACCGGGCGGGCGTCCATGACGGGCGACGCGATCAGTTTTGTGACCGACGCCGATCGCGATGCGCTGCGGCTCCTGGAGCGGACGCTGGGGAAGCCGGTGCCGCGGGCCCGGGCGGAGGGCTTCGACTACGCCGCGCCCGTGCCGCCCGGCGCGACCTACGGCCGGCAGCAGCTTGTGATGCCGACCGAAAAGAAGGGCGGCGGCGGGCCCAAGACGCCGAGTGGCCGCCTCGCGGCCTGGGCAGACCCGGCGAAGAAGCACGTCAAGAAGGACTGGCGACACAAGTAGGGACCTCGAGGGCGAGTCGGCGCTGTCGTCCACGCCGTGGCCCCCCGTCCGCAGGCCTGACCCGGTTCAAATGGCGCGGATCGCGCGCAGACACGGGTCAAAAGTCGCGCGACCACCTTGGCCGACGGCTCGATGGTCCAGTCTCGGGGTGTCCCGCAGCGCCAGTCGCCGAATTCGCGGCGTGGGACCGTTGAGCGCCTTGCTCGGCCATGCCGATCCGTGGCCGGGAGGGGCCGTCCGCGGGTGGGCGGGCAGTGGCTGCCGACTTTTGACCCCGGTCTGCCGCCGGAACGCGACTTTTGGGGGTGGTCAGGCCCCTGGACGCCGCGCGCGAGCCGATGCGTCACCGCTCACGACCGCCACCGCGGGCTCAGCGCCAGCAGCGCCGGCACCACCAACGGCACGAACACGGTGGAGAGCGCCATGCCGCCCACCATGATGATTCCAAGCCCGCGGTAGAGCTCCGACCCGCTCGATTGCCCAGCCGCGAGCGGCAACATCCCCAGCACGCTCGTCACCACGCTCATCAGGATCGGGCGCAGGCGCGAGGTCGCAGCCTCCCGCAACGCCTCCGCCGGCGCCAGACCCTGCGCCAGGAACTCCTGCGCCTGGCTCACGATGAGGATGCTGGTGTTCACGACGACGCCCGCCAGCAGGATGGTGCCGAGCATGCCGATGGTGTCGAACTCCACCGGAACAAACAGGTGTACAAACGCCAGCGAGAGGAGTGCGCCGCACACCCCGAGCGGCACCGCGGTGAGGATGACGACCGGCTGCGACCAGGACTTGTAGAGCGCGACGAGCAACAGGTAGATGAGCACCAGCGCGTAGGCGAACGACGTGGTCAAGCCGTTGAAGGTCTCCGTCAGGCGGTCGGCGGTTCCGCCGGTGGTCAGCAGGTAGCCGGCGGGGAGCGTGGTGCGGAGCGGATCGAGGACCTTCGCTTCGCTGTCCTGCAGCGCGCCGCCGAGCGGGGTCTGCTCGTCCACATTGACGGTGAGCGTGATGGCGCGGGCCTGATCGAGGTGCGGGATGGCGACGGGGCCGAGGGCGTCGACGACGTCGGCGACCGCGTCGAGGGGAACGCCGGGGCGGACCTGGAGGGAGCGCAGCGCGTTGGCGTCGTGACGGTAGCGGTCCTCGCCGAGCAGCATCAGGTCCAGCTCTCGACCATCTTCGAGGTACGTCCCTACTTTTCGCCCGCCGACCGCCACCTCCACCGCGTTCGCGACCTCCGCGGGCGCGATCCCGAGGCTGGCGAGCGCCACCCGGTCCGGGATGACCTGCAATTCGGGGTTGCCCGTCTCAAAGTTGGAGCGCACGCTCACGACGCCGGGGAGCCCGCGCAGGCCCGTTTGCAGGGTGGCTGCGGTTCGGTTGAGCTGGTCAAGGTCCGGGCCGGAGACGGAGACCTCGAATTGCTTGCCGGGATCCTGGAAGATGCTCGCGCGAACCGGGAACAGGAAGCGGAAGCCGGGGACGGTGCCGACGCGGCCGCGAAGCTCACCGAGGAACGTCGTGAAGGGGCCCGGGGCGGCGTTGGCCTCCGTGAGCGTCATGCCGATCGCCGAAAAGCGTGACGAGAGGACCACAAACGTGCGGTCGACGCGCGGGTCCTTCAGCAGCGACTGCTCCAGCGGCGCCAACAGATCGCCCGCAGCGGACGACGAGGTCCCGGGCAACGGGCGCGCAAACGTGAGGATCAGGTTGCGGTTTCCCTCGGGCAGGTAGCTCGGGGAGGGAACCGCGAACAGCCCGAGCGCGCTCACCCCGATGCCGGCCACGATGACCAGGGCCCGGACCCAGCCGCGCCCGGTGATCGCCCCGATCATCCATCCGTATCCGCGCTTCAGCACGCCGCCGTCGCCCCCTCGGACGCTCCCGGTCCCGAGCACCGCCGCGGCTGCCGGGATCACCGTGAGCACGGCGACGAGGCTGGCGATGGCGGCCGCTGAGATGCTGACGGCGAAGTCGCGGAAGATCTGCCCCGCTTCACCCTGCAAAAATACCACGGGCGCGAACACGCAGATGTTGGTGAGCGTCGCGGCGAGCATGGCACCCGCCACCTCGCGCGTGCCCTCATACGCGGCGTCCAGCTTGGATTTTCCGCCCTCGCGGTGCCGATGGATGTTGTCGACGACGACGATCGCGTGGTCGATGGTGATGCCGACGGCGAAGGCCAGACCGGCGAGGGTGATGATGTTGAGCGATCGCCCGAGGCCGCAGAGCACCGGGAACACGCACAGCACCGCGATCGGCTGCGAGAGCGCCACGAGCAGGACCGCGCGGGGCGATCGCAATGCCACCAGGAGCGCCAGCCCCGCGAGCCCAATCCCGACCGTGATGTCGACGATCGCGCCGTGGACGGCCTCGTCGATGTAGGTGGTCTCGGTGTAGAGCACGGTGAGGGCGACGGGCACGCCCGAGGTCGAAAACGCGTGACGAAGCTCGGCCAACGCCGCGATCACGCCGTCGGCCGTCGTCGGCACGTTGGCGCCGGTCTGGCGTTGCAGGCCGAGCGCGATGCCCGGGACGCCGTTCATCCGCATCGTTGTTTCGCCGATGGCTGACTCGATCACGGGTGTAGCGATGTCGCCCAGCTTGACGATGCCCTGCGAATCCCGCCTGAGCACGATGTCCTGCAGATCCGCGAGGCTCTGGGGCTGTGCCAGCGTGCGCGTGGTGTACTCGCGCTTGCCGCTCCACAGCGGGCCGCCGCGGCTGTTCACGTCCTGGCGTGGCAGGTTGTAGAGGAGGTCGGCGACGGAGATGCCGCGCGCCGCGAGGGCGTCGAGGTTGGTGATGAGGTGGACCTCGCGCTTGTCGGCGCCGGCGATGATCATGCCCGCCACGCCCTCCACACGGCGCAGGCGGGGCGCGATGGTGTCATCCACCTCCTGGCGCAGCTCCTGGACGGGCACGGCGGTCGCTTTCCCGCTTGCATCCGGCACACCCTGCACCGCGATCCACATCATCGGCGACTGCTGGTCGCTCGTCGTCGCCGTCACCTCCGGCCGGTTCGCCTCCTGCGGCAGGCCCTGAACGCCGCCGAGCTTGTTGAGCACGTCGATCATCGCCACGTTGCGGTCGACGCCGTCCTCGAACTTGAGCGTGATGCTCGACTGGCCGCCGCTGGAGTTGGAGACCGTCTCGCGCAGCCCGCTCACGCTGGTGACCTGCTGCTCGATGCGACGGGTGATCTGGTCCTCGACCTCCGTCGGCGCAGCGCCCGGGTAGCTCGTGGCGATCTGGATCTCGGGCGGTTCGACCGTCGGCCGGAGCTGGAACGGCAGGGTCCGCAGCGCGGCGACGCCGGCCAGCACGACAAAGATGCAGGCGACGATGACGGCGAAGGGGTTTTTGATGGCAGCGGCGATCATCGGTCAGCGCCGGTCAAACGACACCAAGCTCCTTGCCAACGGCGATGAACGCCGCGATCGCCTGATCGACGTGCTCCTGCGTGTGCGCCGCCGAGATCTGCACGCGGATGCGCGCCTGCCCGCGCGGGACGACCGGAAAGCTGAAGCCGATGACGTAGATGCCGCGTTGGAGCATGCGATCCGCCATCTCCGTGGCGAGGCGCGCGTCGCCGAGGTGGATGGGGACGATCGGGTGCACGCCGGGGCGGATGGCGAAGCCGGCTGCGGTCATCTCGCGGCGGAAGTGGGCGGTGAGGTGTTCGAGGTGGTCGCGGCGGGAGGTGCTGCCCGAGAGCATCGCAAAGGCGGCGCGCGCGGCGCCGACGATGGGCGGAGGGAGCGTGTTGGAGAAGAGGTAGGGGCGAGAACGTTGGCGGAGAAGCTCGATGATCTCCTTGCGGCCGGTGGTGTAGCCACCGCAGGCCCCGCCGAGCGCCTTTCCGAGCGTGCCGGTGAGGACGTCGACGCGCCCCATCACCCCGCAGTGCTCGATGGACCCGCGCCCGGTCTTGCCGACAAAGCCGGTGGCGTGGCTGTCGTCGACCATGACCATCGCACCGTGCGCGTCCGCGATGTCGCAGATGCGGTCGAGCGGGGCGATGTCGCCGTCCATGGAGAAGACGCCGTCGGTCGCGACCAGCTTCACACGCGCGGACCCGGCGGCCGTGAGCTGGGCGGCGAGGTCGTCGAGATCGAGGTGCTGGTAGCGAAAGCGCTGGGCTTTGGCGAGCCGGATCCCGTCGATGATGCTGGCGTGGTTGAGCGCGTCGGAGACGATGGCGTCCTCCTCGCCCAGCAGCGTTTCAAAAAGGCCGCCGTTCGCGTCGAAGCACGAGGAGTAGAGGATGGTGTCCTCTGTCCCGAGGAACGCCGAGATCTCAGCTTCGAGAGCCTTGTGGGCGTCCTGCGTGCCGCAGATGAAGCGCACGCTGGCCATGCCGAGACCGTGCGTGTCGAGCGCCTCCTTTGCGGCGGCGATGAGCGTGGGATCGTCGGCCAGACCGAGGTAATTGTTGGCGCAGAAGCAGAGGACTTCCTGCCCGCCGGCCACGCGCACGTCCGCGCCCTGGGGCGAGACGATCACGCGCTCGCGCTTGTAGGTCCCGGCCTCGCGGATGCCGGCCAGCTCGGTGAGGATCTTCTGTCGCAGCGGTTCGTACATCGGGACTCTCCAGCGCCGGCAGGGTATCGCGGCGAACGGAGGGGCCGGGCGACGAGCGCCGTCGTTGGAGGCGCTGCCTACCGTGACCGTCCGGTGACAAAGGGGGCATAGAGCGGCGATGTCGTGAGGCTTGCGTGCGCGTTTTGATGAGCCTGCTGCGCCTCGCCGTGGGGCTCGTGTACATGGCCGTGGCCGTGACGATCTTCATGCTCGTCTGCGTACTTGTCGCACCGTGGCGTGGCCTGCGGATCCGTGCCTGCAACATCTTCGGGCACATCACCGGGCGCTTCTGCCTCTGGCTGGCGGCCGCGGAGCTGAAGAACCCGGGCGAGTGCAAGGCGCGCGCGGAGCAGTTCTATCCGGCGATCTACGTCTCCAATCACACGAGCGCGCTCGACATCTTCGTCGGCATCTGGCTCGGCCCGCTTGGCGTCGTCGGCGTCGCCAAGAAGGAGGTCGTCTACTACCCGTTCTTCGGCCAGCTCTACGCGATCTCCGGCCACCTGCTGATCGACCGGAACAACCGGGCGAACGCCGTGGAGGCGCTCTCGAGCCTCTCCGGCCTCATCGCAAAGCACCGGCTCTCCGTCTACATGTGGCCGGAGGGCACGCGGTCCAAGGATGGCCGACTGCGCCCGTTCAAGAAGGGTTTTGCGCACCTCGCCCTCGCCACGCGCCTCCCGATCGTGCCGGTCGTGGTGAGCGGCGCCTACAAGGCGTGGCGCAAAGGCTCGCTCATCCTCGAGCCGACGAGCCTCGGCATCGCCGTCCTCGACCCCATCCCGACCACCGACTGGACGCTCGAGACCCTCGACGCGAACATCGCCGACGTCCACCGCCGCTTTGTCGAGGCCCTGCCGGACGACCAGAAGCCGCTCCCCGAGCCGGCGCCGGCGGGCATGCAGTGAGCTTTTCCCGCGACTACGCCGAAGCGCGCGCCAAATTCCGCGCTGCGACCGCGGACTTGCGTCACGGCGCCCTCGACGTCGTCGACGGCTACACCGTCGACTGGGCCTGGGCAGGCCCCCAGCGCACCCCGCGCGACCGGGTGATCGTGCTGACGAGCGGGCTGCACGGCATCGAGGGGTTTCCGGGGTCGGCCGTCCAGCTTCGGCTGTTGGAGGCGCCGCTCCCAGTCCCGACGCTGCTGATCCACACGCTGAACCCCTGGGGGATGGCCCACTATCGGCGGTTCAACGAGAGCAACGTCGACCTCAACCGCAATTTTCTTGCGCCCGGCGGCGTGTACCACACCGAGGATCCGACCTACGCGGTCGTCGACGAGCTGCTCAACCCGAAAACGCCGCCTGGCGGCCTGGAGCTCTTCTGGCCGCGCGTAGCCTGGCTGGTGGCGCGGTACGGCTACCAGACGCTCAAGAACGCCGTCGCCGGCGGCCAGCACCAGAACGAGGCGGGCCTTTTTTACGGCGGCGCACGCCTGGAGCCCGGCCCCGAGCTGCTGCTGGCCATGCTCGACGTGGAGCTGGCGGACGCCGACCGCGTCGTCCACATCGACCTCCACTCCGGTATCGGCCGGTTCGGAGGGCGCACCCTGCTCCTCGACGGCAAGGCCAGCGAGACGCAGCTTGCCCGCGCGAGGGCCGCGTTTGGCGTGGACGTGAAGGGCTGGGACCCCTCAAACACGCACGCCTACGAGATCCGCGGCGGCATGCTGGCCGAGGTGACCCGTCGGGCTGCCGACAGGGCGCGGCCGACCCGATACGACGGCTTCACGTGCGAATTCGGGACGATGTCCAACCTCGCGGTCCTCGCGCGTTTGCGTGCCGAGAACCGGCTTCATCATTGGGGCCCGGCGACGAATTCTGCCACGAATTCCCCGACGGCGTCGGCGGCGCCTCAGCTCGACCACTGGGCCAAGGCCGGGATGCGCGAGGCCTTCGCCCCGCTCGACGCGGCCTGGGAGAGCGCCGTGCTCGGCCACGCGCCCGAGGTGTACGCCGCGGCACGGGTCATGCTCGACAGTTGATCCACCCGCCGCCGATCCTGGCGCTCGGCGGACCTCCCGCCAGCCTCGGCGTTCATTTTTCGGCGTTCCAAGGCCACGTTCGCGGCCAACCGCCGAAGACGGCGGCCGGCACCGAACGTGCGGGGAACGCCGCGTGGGGCCAATCCGGTTGGCCAACCACGCAATTTCAGGTGGATACGGAGCCAATTTTTTGCCGACCGCACGGATTTGCCCCGGGTCGTGAGTACGTTACTCCGAACGTTACTGCGCGGGCTTGCCCCGCCGAGGATTTCATGAGTCTCTGGATCACCTTGAACCTCATCGGCGTGACGAACTGGCAGGACGCGTTCAAAGCCGAGCGCGACGCTGCGGCGATCTCTCCGGAAACGCGCAAGGAGCACGCGGACGACCACACCTGGCTCGTGCGCGCCAACCAGTCGGACAACTTCGACAACGCCATCACCGCCGCGCTCTACTACATCGACCCGGCCGACATCCTCCTCGCCTGCAAGCTCCCGGACGCCCAGAAGGACGAGCGGCTCTGGTCGGCCCACGACGAGGTTGAGAAGCTCCTGAAGTGCGAGGACCGGACAACGTGCGCGAGCCTGACCTATGCCGTGCGCGAGATGCGTCAGGCCTGCATGGCCCTTGCCTTGGACCGCTACGCAGAGGACGCCGGGCTGCTCGGCGGGACGCACTCCACGCCCGCACAGTAGCCGTCAGGCGCTCCGAAACGCCAAAAGCAGGCCCACCAGCGTCTTCCCGTCGCGGATCTCTCCCGCGTCGATCATCCGGTCGACCTCCCCGCGGGAAAGGCGCACGGGCTCGATCACCTCGTCTGCCTCCAACGCGAGGGGCACCGCGGTCAGGGCGCGGGCGACGTAGAGGTGGATCACCTCGTCCGTGAACGCGGGCGTTGTCCACAGCGGCAGCAAGGCGGAGAGGGTGCCGACGAGGCCGGCTTCCTCGGCCAGCTCACGCGCGGCGCAGGCTTCGGGCGGCTCACCGGGTTCAAGCTTCCCGGCTGGGATTTCCCAGATCATCCCGCCCGCCGCGTGGCGATGCTGGCGGATGAGGGTGACCGAGCCGTCGTCATGCAGCGGGACGACCGCTGCGGCGCCCGGGTGACGAAGGATCTCGAGCGTGACGCGCTGGCCGTTCGGCAGGGTGACGGTCTCCAGGCCAAAACGTCCTACACGGCCACCGTGGATCTCGCGGCGTTCAACCCCGATAGAGGGGACATCCGCGGGCGTTGCCTGTGAGGGCAGGGACCTAGAGGACAGGGAACGTGCCGTTGCCGTCCACGTTCAGGTCGAGGCCGTAGAGGCTGATGGTGACGGTGTAGGCGAAGGTGAACCCGTCGAAGGTGCCGGACAGGTCCTGCGCGTAGACGGTGTAGCCGCCGTTGTAGTCCGACTCGAGCACGGTGGTCTCGGCGAGGGTGCCTAGGATGCGCAGGCCGTGGACGTAGGCGGGGAGCTGGATCCAGCCGCACGCGGACGAGGCGTCGTAGGTGACGTCGTAGAACGAGGTGCAGTCGGGGCAGGCGGCGGCCGCAGCGGCCCACTCCGTCGAGCTGCTGTCGACGAGGGTGCCTGCGACGGCGTGCGTCTCATCGCAGCTCCCGAACCAGGACGAGTACGTGAAGCGCTGGGTGCCGGTGAACGAGGCGAAGTCGGGCGCTGGCGCTGTCCCGGTGTCGGTGTCGGTGTCGGTGTCGGTGTCCGTGTCTGTGTCGGTGTCCGTGTCGGTATCGGTATCGGTGTCCGTGTCCGTGTCCGTGTCCGTGTCCGTGTCCGTGTCCGCGTCGGTGTCCGAGTCGGTGTCGGTGTCAGCCGACGAGTCGACATTGGCGACGGCGGTGTCACCCGCGGTGTCCAGCAGGATGATCGCTTTCTGGCAGCCTGCGAGCGAGGCGCTTGCCAGGATTGCCAGCGTCGTCGAGGCGAGGATGAGGGGGACGGCGTGACGCATCAGACCTCCGGTGTCGGCCGCAGCGTAGCGCCACCGGCCGAGAAAGACCAGCGCCCGGGCCCCCTGCGGGTCAAACCGTCCGTTCCACCGTGAACGTGGCGATCGCGTCCAGCGCCCAGCGCCGCTCGGATGGCATCCCGCGGATCGCGAGGAGGGCGCCGTCGGCATGGGCTCTCGCCGCCGCAGCGGCGCCGTCGACCCCCAACAAGCGCACGAACGAGGGCGGCCCGCCCCCATCCCGCGACGCGTCCTGCACCGCGTCGAGCACGTCGTCATGCACCTGGAACGCGAGCCCGACCTCCTCCGCGTACGTCGTCAGCGCGCCGAGCGCCTCCTCGTCAGCGCCCGCCAGGATCGCGCCCATCCGCACGGCTGCCCGGATCAGCGCCCCCGTCTTCGCCCGGTGCAACGTCCGCAACCGATCGATCCCCTCGACCGGCCCGTCCATCCCGATGTCGTAGGCCTGCCCGGCGATCATTCCCGCCGCCCCACCGGCTGCCGCCAACTCCCGCACGAGCCGCCCCGCCAGCGCCGTCTCCCCGAGCACGGCGAACGCCTCCGTCAGCAGCGCGTCCCCGACAAGCACGGCAACGCCCTCGCCATACACCTTGTGCACGGTCGGGCGGCCGCGGCGCTCGTCATCGTCGTCCATGCACGGCAGGTCGTCGTGGACGAGCGAGTAGGTGTGCAGCAGTTCAACCGCCACCGCCGCCGGGATCGCCGCGCGCCGGTCGCCCAGCGCCTCACCGGTCGCAAGCGCGAGCAACGGCCGGATGCGCTTGCCGCCGGTCTGCAGCGGGTACTGGCAGGCTTCGGCCAGGCGAGCGGGTCGGGTCTCCAGGAACCGAGCCAGGAGCAGGGCGTCGATGCCCGGCAGAACGCCGGCGGCCCACGTCTGGAAGGCCTGCGCGCTCACGGGGTGAGCTCGGCGCCCACCTTGGCGATGTTGTCGGCGATCGTCGCGGCGAAGGTGTTGTCGGGAAACCTCGCGTTGATGGCGACGAGCCGGTCGTGCGCGTGCTGCAGCGCTGCGGTGCGGTCGGGTCCGGCGGGCAAAGCGCGGGCAGCGAGAAACTCGGCGCCGGCGGCCTCACGTTCAGAGCGGGCCCAGGCGTCGACGGCCTCCTTGCGCAGCGCGACGGCCTCGGCGGACGTCAGCGGGGCGAGGGTGGCGATGGCGTCGAGGTAGCTGGAGCCGGCGAACTGGGTCCGGGCGGTGGCGAGGAGGTCGGCGGCCGAGGGCGCGGCGGGGAGGGGGATGGTGGGCAGCGCGACCGTCGGAGGCAGTTGGACGGTCGACGAGGGCGCGGTCGACGGCAGGACGTCGATGGGGCTGGGCGGCGTCTGGCCGAGCGGGCGCTCCTCGATGGGCGTGGCGATGGGCCCGGGGCCATCGTCGACGGGGAGCGACTGGGGAAGCGAGCGCGCCTCGATCTTGAGCTGCTCGTCGGCAAAGTCGTACACGCGGCGCTGGGCGATGGGGTCCTTGGCGCGCATGGCGTGGAGGAGCTCGCGCAGGTTGGAGAGCCGGTCGCGCTGGTCGGCGTCCGTGGAGGCGGTGAACACGACCTCCAGGCGCTCCTCAAGCGGAGAAAAGGTGATTGGGGGCGGCTCAGCCGGGGCGGTGGCCACGGGCCCGGTCGTCGTTGCGACGGGCGCTGTGGTCGTCGGCACCAGCGGGTAGTGCATGAAACAGCCGAGGAGCAGGAGGAGCATGTGGGTGTCTATCCAGAAAGTCCGCGGGGCGCTCGCCGTGGACAATCGTTCAAATCGAGGCGCTACCTCCTTTTCTGAGGGAGACGGCTGCTCGCCGTCCCCCTCCGCCGCGCGGGGCGCGGCTACCCCCGGGCCGGACCCTAACGGCGATTTGGAGTACCAAACCCGTCACGCCGCCCCTTTGCGGGGCGGCTCCCGGGTCGGGCTTCGTCGGCTCCGGGGCTTGCCGCCCCGGACGGCACCA
>CAIMSU010000091.1 GCA_903844155.1 uncultured Pseudomonadota bacterium
CGACACGTGACGGCGGACTTGAGATGACCTTCGAGCATGTTGCCTCCCTTGTTGATGGGGGGCAGGATTATGCGGAGTGGACCGAGCGTGTCGGATTCTCGAAACCGACGGTTCTATGCGGCGACTGCAAACCGGGCGGGGGCGCAACTCTGCGTAAACCCGCGCTCAGCATAATCGGCGATGGCCGGGGGCCCCGATCCCGTCGCTGCGACCGACCAGACCTCGGTGCCGTCAGCCGCCAATCTGGCGACCGCTGTGCTTCGGGCCACGATGATGTCGGCAAGTCCGTCCCCGTCGAAGTCGGCGACCGCGGTGTAGCCGTCGTCCCCCGCGGACCACACGGTGTTCCCGTCGGCGTCGTATGCCGCGTTGCCGACGACAAGCCGCTGAGCACCCTCGCCGAGGTCCGCGGCCACGGCGATCGGAGCCTCGCCGGGAACATTGGTCCCCCATCCGCCGCGGCCCTCGGCGCGCTGAAGCCCGGACTGCCCGTTGAGAATCAGGCGTCCGTAGTACACCTCGGGGAAGCCGTCGCCGTCCAGGTCCGCGATCCCCGCCGCGCCGCAGGCCGGCTTGACGCTCCCAGCGGCGTCGGCGGTCCACAACCGGCTGCCATCGCCGTGGAACGCAAGGATTCCCACATCGGTGGGCACCACGACCTCGGGGCTCCCGTCGCCGTCGAGATCCCCGAGTGCAGGAATCGCCATCTCGGCGGCCTGGGGGACAGCCTGGTGCCATAGCTCAGCTCCGTTCTGCCCCGCGTAGGCGGTGACGCCACTCGCCGCCGTGGCCAACACGACGGCGGGCATTCCGCCAGCCTCCAACGGTCCAACGGCGACGCCGCCCCACGGCACGCCCGAGGACTCGAGCGAGCCCGACCAGGTGGTGGTGAGATCCCACGCAGGGCTGGCCGATCCGCAGCCATCACCGGTGCCGGTGGTGTCGATTGGGCTGCCGCTGGTGTCGGCGCTCGTGTCGGCGCCCGGCGCCGGATCGCCCTTCCCGTCAACCAGACGGTTGTCGACGGCGCACCCCACGAGGATGCACGGGAGCAGGCAGCGAAGATGCACGAGAGAGGCTAACGCCCGCCGGCCACTGTGTTCCGGGCAGTCTGGCGACCGCAGGACGATCATGCCTCGGAAGTGTCGGACGCATCCGAGCAGCCCGCGTCGGCGGCATCCGCTCGGCCGTCACCGTCGTTGTCGATGCCGTCGTTGCACTCGGTAGCCCCGAAGCCGACTTCATCGGTGCCCGAGGTGCAGTCGGGATCGTAGGCATCGATCCAGCCGTCGCCGTCGTCGTCGATGCCGTTCGTACAGCCCGTGCTGCTTGTGCCGTCGCCCTCGCTGGCGTCCGCGGCATCCGTACAGTCCGGGTCCGCGGAGTCCACGGCACCATCGCGGTCGTTGTCCAGGCCATCGTTGCACTCTGTCGTCCCGACGCCGTCCTCGTAGCCGACGGAGGCACAGTCCGGGTCGTAGCTGTCCACCCACCCGTCGCCGTCGTCATCGATCCCGTCAGAGCAGTCGCTGACGAGGATCGCCACCTCATCCGGCGATGACCATTGGGCACCGTCGTACACCGCGAGGGAGAGCACGAAGGATCCGGCCGAGTCGGGCGTCAACGTGGGATCTTCCGCGTCCGTCGTTTCGATGTCGCCGCTCGCCAACGCTGACCCGGAGGGGATGGCCACCAGCTCCCAGGTGTACTGGTACGCTCCGCAGCCCCCGGAGCCCGTTCCGGCCATCTGGACGGGACCGGTCCCGAGATCCACAGTTTGATCGGGGCCTGCATCCGCCAGGGGCACATCGACGCATCCGCTCGTGTCCGTGCTGTCCGCCGGGTCCGAGTCGGCCGTGTCGTCGCCCGAGTCGGTGACAATGGCCGCGCCGGAATCGCCTGTGTCGCCCGGAGCACCGGGGATGTGAACGGTCTGGATGCAGGCGGAGATGAGAGCCAGGGTGAGGATGGTCATGCTCCCAAGGACACCGCCGGGTGCGGAAACGATCACGGCCGAACGCCCAAGCCAGAATTCACGAGGCCGGCGAGGTCCGAAGCCCGCGGGCCGTCGGCAGGGTAGGCGCGAGCGGCCTCGCGCGCCTCCTCGATCCGGCCGGTGGCGAGGAGTATCTCTACGCGAGATTCGAGCAGCTCCGCGGCGACGGGATCGGATGGCGGGGCGAGCGCGAGGCCGCGCGTCACCGCCTCCAGTGCAACCTCCGGGCTGGCGCCCGAGTCCCGAAGCGCGCCCACCCGCATCAACCACCCCGACGCTGTGAGGGGGAGGCAAGCGTGGCGCTCGGTCGCGCGGAGCGTGCCGCTCCAACCGTCCCCGCAGCTGACCGCGACGGCACCGTGGGCGACCTCCACGGTGGTGCCGAGCGCGTCCCGGGTGACGGTGAACCCGGTTCCGACGACGCGCGCTCGTCCCTCGCTGGTGTCCACGACGAGGTCGATTCCAGCCGCAGGATCCACCTCCACGTCCAGCGTGCCGACATCCCAGTGAAGTCGGGGCGAGACGAACGGGCCGGTGGCCGAGCCAGAGCCGCGGAAGGCGAGAGCGACGGCCGGAGTGAGGGCGCGCTCGGTGCGCTCGGTGGCCGTGAGCGTCTCGTCCAGCTGCCCAACCGTGGCCGTCCGTAGCGTGGCGACCATGATGCCAAGGGTCGCAAGCGGGATGCCGACAAGGAGCCAAGCAGGTGCCCTTCGTCTGCGAGGACCGAGCCGCGAGCGCAGCCTTTGAACGGCGCGATCATCGACGTGCGCGAGTTCGCGAAGCAGGGCCGTGACCTCGGGTCCGGCAAGCCTGCTGCGCAGTCGGTCAACCGCGGCGCCCTTCGGCTCCGTCGCATCGACCCAGGTCCGAAACGGCGGGCGCTTCACCTGTCCTCCCCGACAACCGCCGTGGAAGGCGCCAGCCCGAGATCGGTCGCCTCCGCGGCGAAGCGTTCACGGGCTCGCCTCAGTCGACTCTTGGCAGTTCCCACGGGCACTCCGAGCAGGAGCGCCGCCTCGGAGTCTGTCCGGCCTTCGACTTCGCACAGCACGAGCACCTCCCGCAGCTCGGCCGGAAGCTGATCCAGGGCGGCCTGAACCGCTGCGATGAGGTCGGACCGTGCGAATCGGTCGACCGGGTCCGGCACGTCTCCGGTGACCGCGCCCGCCCACCGACGCAGCCAGGCCCGTCGCCGGTGCAGCGAGATCACGGAGCGGCAGGTTTGGAACAGCCACGCCGGGAAAGCCTGCGGATCACGCAGGGTGTGGAGCTTGTCCAGGATTCGGATGAACGTGTCGTGCGCCGCATCCTCGGGGTCTACCCGCGGGCCGCCGAGGCGGGCGCACCAGCGCAGCACCGTGGGACCCCACGAGAGGGCCATCGCGTCAATCGCCGCGCGGTCGCCGTCGGCTGCGGCGCGAAGGGTCTCTGGGGAACAAGGAAGCATCCTCTCTGCAAGGACACCGTGAGCCCGCGAAACGATCATCGCGGCGCGACACGGATCCCGAGTGTGCCGCCGATCTCCAGGGGCGAGAGCGGGACCGACGCCGCATCCCCGACCTGGAGCAGCGTCTTCCCCAAGTCCACCGTCCCCAACACACCTCCCTCCATCGCCAGCCAGCCGCTGACTCGCAGCCGGGCGCCGATCTGCGCGGCTGCGAACGGAGTCCAGAGCGTGTCCAGCTCGGCCCCCGCGCTCGTGTAGCGACGTACCTCGACGCCACCCGACACCCCGGCCGACGGGGCAAGGTGGCCGCCACCCGACCAGACCGGTCCGGCCGACAGCGAGAGGGTGCCCATCGAGGCCGAGTCCCCCACCACGTCGAGGGCCTGCGGCGAGCACCACGCGCCACCCACCTGGAGATCCCACGCACCGAGTTGAACGCCGGCCCCGATCCGTACGCCTCCGGCGAGCGTCGCGCCGGGCCTCCCGCGAACGTCGCCACTCGCCCGGAGTACCAGCGCTGCATGGCTCTGGTCCGAGGCGGACGGCTCGATCAACTCGGCTGCCACCACCGGCGCGGCGAGGGCTGGCGCTGTCGCTGGCTGCGGTGCCACCGGGGGCGCGGAGGTGGGTGCGTTCGGCTCCGTCGGTGCCTCGGCGGCATCGGCACCGGCCACGACGCCTTGCGGCTCTCCTGCGGTGTCGACCGGGGGCGTAAAAGCAGGCTCCGTCGGCGGGACCGGGGCGGGAGGCAACTGCGTTGAGCGTCCGGGCGATGAAGCCACGATCCTGGGCCTGGCGCTCGGCGCGCTGCCTGCGGTGGAGATCGCCGGCGCGTGCGTCGTGGGCGGGGAGCCCGCTGGAACGGGCGACAGCGGGACTCCAGCGCGTGTGAGACTCCGGGCGAGGGCTGCGACGCGCTCTCTGCCTGCGATGTCCACGGGCACGGGCACGCGCACGGGCGGGGCGTCGCCGACCCGGATCTCCCAGGTGGTTCCGAGGTCGCGGACTTCGACCCGGGGGTCGCCCGCGACGAGGTCGAGGCCGGCAAGCTGGGCCGGTGCGCTCCACGCGCGGGGATCCTCGCCCGATGGCAACACGAGCAGCGGCGCAGCGGCGGCGACGGCGAGGGCGATCAGAAGCATCGGTGCGACAATAACGGACCCTTGCCGCCGGGGGCGCTCGCGGTTGATGGGGTGTCGGGTGCTGTTGGCGGAAGCCGGGGCGTCGGAGCCAACGGCCGGATCGCTGCTGGCGCTCTCAGTCCGTGCTGTAGCCGCCTCTCATCGCGTGGTTGACGCCCCCTCCTCGCTGAAACCCCCGTTGCAACCTGAGCCCGCCCCGCTGCTGGCGCTTCCGGACGCCGCTGTAGGCGCTCCCGGCCCCCGCTGCAACCCCGCGCTGCAAGTGCTGTAGGAGGTGGTAAGCAGTAATCACGTCCATTTTCGCGTCTCGGGGATACCGTTTCAGCACCCCACGATGCTCTTCCCCGAGCGTCTCTGAACCCCGGACGTGACCCGATGCCGACCCTCTCCTTCGACGCCCTCGAACCCCTCGAAAAGCGCATCCACCAGGTGCGCGCGGACATCGCGTACGTCTCCGTCTCGGAGACGGTGGACCGGAAGTCCTACGAGAACCTCGGGCGCATTGACTTCAACGAGATCGACCTCGCGCCCTACATGCTCGACGGCGACATCGAGGAGTTCGAGGAGGCGGGGCAGCTCCCGGACCTCACCGACGCGCCCGTCGCGGATGACGAGACCATGCGCATGGCCGACGCCGTGTGCCGCTGGATCCGGGAGACCGTGGCCAGCAACATGCACGGGCAGGAAGAAGGCCGGTTTCGCCTCTACGTGTGGCGGCCGAAGGGGGAGACGATCCTGTTCACGGCGCGCTTCTCGTGCACCGACCTGGGGTACGTCGCCCCCGTCCCCGCGAAGGAGATGGAGGTCGTTGAGACCCGGGCGGTGGAGAAGTAGCATGAACGGGGTCGCTCCAGGAACACCCCGCCATCGTACACGCGCCGGGTCGTCTCCGCAAGCGCCCGTTCGCCTCGAATTCGACGTCGGACGACCTGTTTTGCGGCCCCCGCGCACGCCTCCCCGTC
>CAIMSU010000092.1 GCA_903844155.1 uncultured Pseudomonadota bacterium
ACAACCCCACCGTCGCTGACCCGCTCTGCTACTCCGGCCAGGCGTTGACGCTGGGGGAGTGAGCCCGAGCCCGGCTGCGGTGGATATCCGGCGCGTATGGCTCGTCCGCCGTTGGCGCCTGTTGCATCGCCGCGCGGGGGCGCGCGAATGATGCGGCTGGTTTGCGGCGAAGGACGTGGCGAGCCGATGAAAGTGTACTACACGATCGGCGCCACCCCACCGCCAGCGAGTGAGCCCGCGAGCCCCCCACCGCCCACGCCCCCGCCCGATGCGGAGCCGTCGCCCAGAGGAGCCCGCGCCAACGCTCGTCGCCCCGGGCTATCATGCCTGCGCCCTGTCCCTCCTCCTCGCCCTCGCCCTCGCCCTGTCGCCGTTCGCGCACGCGACCGACGATCAGGACGGTGACGGCTACACAACCGCCGAGGGCGACTGCGACGACACTGCGCCCGGCATCCACCCCGGCGCGGCCGAGGTCGCCGACGGCGTCGACCAGGACTGCGACTACGTGGTGGACGAGGGCACCAGCGCCTACGACGACGACACGGACGGGTGGAGCGAGGACGCCGGGGACTGCGACGACGCCAACCCGCTCACCTACCCGGGCGCGTACGAGTGGGTCGACGGCCTCGACAACGACTGCGACGGCCTCATCGACGAGGGCACGACCACCTACGACGACGACGCTGACGGCTTTTCAGAGGTCGCGGGCGACTGTGACGACACGCGCGCGGACGTGTACCCGGGCGCGCCCGAGGTGGCGGACGGCGCTGACAACGACTGCGACAACCTCGTGGATGAGAGCACGTCCGGCTACGACGACGACGGCGACGGCTGGACCGAGGACGCCGGCGACTGCAACGACGGGACCGTCTTTGTCTACCCCGGCGCTCCCGAATTGGCCGACGGGGCCGACAACGACTGCGACGGGACGGTCGACGAGGGGACCGACATCCACGACGACGACGGCGACGGGTACGCGGAATCCAGCGCTCCGGACGGCAACACGGACGGCTCCCTGCCCGGCGACTGCAACGACTACGACGCCAGCGTCTACCCCGGCGCCCCCGAGATCCCCGACGGCATCGACAACGACTGCAACGGCCTCGTCGACGAAAACACCACGTCTAACGACGACGATGGCGACGGCTGGAGTGAGGACGACGGCGACTGCAACGACGCCGATCGGGCCGTCTACCCCAACGCCCCCGAGACCGCCGACGGCGTCGATCAAGACTGCGACGGCATCGTCGACGAGTCCACGGGTGTGTACGACGATGACGGCGACTCCTGGTCCGAGGACGGATCCTCGACCACCAGCGGCGGCGATTGCAACGACGCGGACCCGAACATCCACCCCGGCGCCGACGAGCGCGCCAACTGGGTCGACGACGACTGCGACGGGATCGTGGACGAAGGCACTGAGAATTACGACGACGACGGCGACGGCTACAGCGAGATCCAGGGCGACTGCGACGACGCGAACGCCAACACCTACCCGGGCGCGACCGAGATCAACGACGGCCTCGACAACAACTGCGATGGGGTACCGGAGACGTACGTGGGGTGGAGTTGTGGGACGGTGCCGACGGGTCCGTCGCTGGCGACGGGGGTGCTCGGGCTTCTTGCGGCGGGATTGGTCGGGCGCCGCCGACGCGGTTGATGCCGGCCGGCCCCAATCGGCTACGGGGATCTACAGATGCTTCTCCTCCTTGCCGCCTGCGTCCCCACGGTCCCAGGCACCAAGGACGACGCGTCGAACGACGCCGACTCGACCGTTGCCAGCCGCGTGGACAGCGCCGGTCCCGACAGCGGACATGGGGACTCGACCTCCCACGACACCCCCAGAGACACCGCGGACTCTGGCCCGCCGCGGTTCGACACCGGCCCGCTCTCGACCGGCGAGCCGTTCATCCTCACCACCTGCGGCGGGGATGACGGCGACAACCGGTTGTTCTCGCCCGTCCCGGACCGCGATGGCGACGGCATTCCCGAGCTGCTCGTCTACACCATGACCTTCACCGGGGCGGTCGGGAGCGTGGCCTGGCTCGTGCTCTCCTCCCGCGTGGACGGCAACTATTGGGACTCCCCGCTCCGCTGGGACGCCAGCGATGCCCACGACACCTGGACCCACGCCGAGACCTGGCCGGACCGCGATGGCGACGGTGTGGCCGAGATCCTGGTGCGGAACCCAGGTCGGGGCGCGGCGGAGCTCTCTCCGGCCGGCGCGCTCTGGACTGCCTGGACCGACATGCCGGACGTGGTCATCCCGTGGCACGACGTCGACGGGGACGGGCAGTATGACTTCGTGATCGGCGATCCGGACGTGGACGCGGACCTCGACGGGTACATGGGCTATTTCGGCGTTGTGACCGCCCCCGACGCGACCCCCTCGGGCTGGACGGCACGGATCGCGGTCTCCGGCCACGACGCGGATCGGTTGGGGTTGGCGATGGCAGCAGGCTCTGTCGACGAGGACGGAGACGGCTACGGGGAGCTGTTCATCACCGACGACACCGACGGTTGGCTGCTCGGCAGCGCCGCGGTCGATGCCGGGGCGTCGCTTCCGGAGGGGACGATCCGGACCTACGCGGGCATTGGGGGGATGAGCATCTCGCCGCTCGGCGACGTTGACGGAGACGGGTTGGAGGACGTGGCGTTCATCGGCCTCGATGGCGAGGTCTGCTTCAGCCGGGGCGCCGATGAAGGCGCGACGACATGCCTCGGCAGCGCCGATCTGAACGGCGCGGAGCAGGTGGCGGTCGGATCCGACGGCGCAGGGGGCCTCGCCCTCTGGACGACCTCCGGCGACGCCGTCAACGTCTACGATCTGGCGGACGCGCTGCTCGGGATCCCGACCCGCGTAACCACCGCCTCTTCGCCGGAGATCGCGCAGATCGCCACGATGGACGATGGGATCTGGCTCGGTCCGAAGGTCGACTACGATTCCTGGATCGCCGAGGTCGCCGCGGAGCGTCTGGACCCAGCCACCCTCACGGTCACGTCCACGATTCAGGGCGGCGGCTGGGGTGGGCTCGCTGGCTACGGCGCCGTCGGCGATCTCGACGGCGACGGGGTGCCCGACTGGTACCTCTATGACGACGTCCTCTGGAGCACGGTGCCCGTGCCCGGCGAGACGGTCTCGATGTGTGACGTCAACCGCGCGGAGTTCCCGGCGTGGAGCTGGATGCGCCTGGGCGACGACTACGATGGCGACGGCGTCCCTGAGCGGATCTTCCGGTCGGACGACGACGAGAGCATCGGCGTCTGGAGTCCGTCCGGCGGTACGCTGCGGGAGGAGGCCTACGGGGGCTACGCATGGCCCCTCTGCGACCTGAATGCAGACGGCGTGCAGGAGATCCAACTCTGGGACCCACCCGACTATCGCGTGCTGGACGGGGCCTCCTTCGCGACCCACACATTTGACGAGGCGACCATCGGCACGCTGACGAACGCCGGAGAGTGCCTCGGCGACATCGACGGGGACGGGATCGCCGAGGTCGGCGCGATGGACGAGCGGGGCTACGTGGTCCGCGATGGCGCTGCGCTCTATGGCGGGTCCGACGCTGTGGCGGTGACCATCGCCGCCGGCAGACTTGGATCGGTCGACCACGTCTACGCCCTCGGTGACTTTGACCGGGACGGCCAGAATGACGTGCTGTTGGAAATCTCGCCCCATGTGCTCTGCGTTGTGCGGGGTGCCGACCTGTGGGCCTCGCCGGCCACCAATGTCGACACCCTGGGCACCGACTGCATCGAGCAGGCAACGTACCTTGGCATCGCAGACGTCGATCGCGACGGGTACCCTGAGGTGGTCTACGAGGACTCGGAGCCCGAGTTCATGATGGCCTGGACGCCGGCCGATGGCGCGGAGCGCGTGCTCTGGGACTACAGCACCGACGCCTATCCCGCGAACGACGGCTACTTCTACCCGAACGCCTTCCCGGACGGCCGCGACGGGATGGCCATCAATGTCGACCCGTACGTGCTCGTCCCGGTCGAGTGACGGGGCGCGTGGCACAGGAACGAGCAGCCTCTACCCCCGAACCCGCCCCACCGCCGCCCGTTGCTCCCGTCGAAGCTGCGCGCTCTCGACCGCCCCCCGCGCAAGGTCCACGAGGGCGGCGCGCTCCAGGCTCCGCTCCAGGCCGGCCAGGTCCTGCACACGGACCTGCAGCGCGATGACGGAGATATACAGGTTCGCGGCCTCTTCCAGGTGCCCCGACATCGCGAGGGCATCGGCGGCGACCCGGAGCGACTGCGCGCTCGACACGTGCTCCCCGACGCTCGCGTACAGCGCCGCGGCCTCCCGCGCCGCCCGGGCTGCTCGGGCGTTTGCGCCCTCCCGAAGGAGCAATTCGGCCCGTCGGCGGACGAGGTTTGCGCGGGGTAGCGGGTCCTCGAGTCGGACGTCCGCAAGGAGCGTCAGCGCTGTCGCCGACTGCCCGGCGCGCGCGAGGATCGCCACACGGGTCATGAGGTTCTCGCCAGGCTCGGGCGTGCCCGGCGCGGGGTCCATGACGGGCGGCATGCTCTCCGCGAGGAACTGGTTGGCAGACACCGTTTCACCGAGCCCTGCGGCAAGGCCGGCGCTCGCCCGCCAGCTCGCGGCGATGGCCCCTTCGTCGCCCAGCTCGCGGGCAAGGGACCGCGCCCGGCCCACGAGCACGCTGGCGGCTTGTTGCTCGCCCCGAAGCCCAAGTTGTTCGGCGCTCGCGAGCAACAGCTCCACCCACCCGGTGTCCTCGCCAGGGGCGGCGGCCTGGAGGTGGCGCTCAGCCTCGGTCCAGGCGACACGGGCAGCCACGACGTCCCCCATGGCGATCAACGCGTCGCCGTCGACCCAGCGGAGGAGCCCGGCGGCCACGGGCGCGGTCGGCCGGATGATTCGCAGGAGCCCGCGCGCTTCGCCGACCTGCCCAGCGCGCAACAACAGGCGGGCGCCAACAGCGGCGGACCAGACGGCGACGTCGTCCGGCTCGGCGTCGCAGGCGCGGGCAAGGAGGCGGAGCAACAGGACGTCGCGCGGGTCGGGGATGCCGGCGGTGGGCGCCCCTCGGGCGGAGTCGCGCAGGGCGGCGAGGCGGGCAGGTCGGGCGAGGAGGACGTCGCGGACCCAGGCGGCGGCTACTCTCTCGCTGCCGTCGAGGAGCGCGGCGACGCCTGCGCGGAGGATGCGCCGGTGGCGGGCGTCGGCGCGGAGGACGAGGGGATGGACAGGCAGATCGACGCGAATGCCGATGCCCATCGGGAGGCCGGCGAGCACGCGTGCGGGCGCGAGGCGTTCGGGGAGCGCGGCCTCTGGGCAGCCATACACGCTCGCGAGCAAGGCGTAGAGCGGATTTCCGGGCGCAGTTGCCGCTGTGCCAGTCAACGCTGCGATGGCGTCAGCGGGGAGCGGCCCGAGCTCGACGCCGCTGACACCCCCGATCGGCTCGCCCACCAGCACGATGGTGCTCTGCAGGTCCAACGCCAGCAGTGCGTCGGAGGTGATGGGCGTGACGTCGTCGACGAGCAGCCAACGATCCTCTGCGCCGGCGCGCACAGCGGCCTCATCGCCGCACGGAAACACGCCCAGCGCATCGCCCACGGCCCGCACCACGTCGGCGCGATCGAGGCAACCGGCGAGCGAGACGACCACGCCGGCGCCTGGGAGGCGTCGCGCAAAAGCGCCCGCGAGGTGCGTTTTTCCGATGCCCGGCGCTCCGGTGACGGCGACGGTTCGAACGCTAGCCACGAGCCTCTCCAGGTTCTGGAGCTCGCCTTCCCGACCCGGACAGGCCGTCGGCAACGGCGTGGCGACGGGCGCGAGGAGCGGGTTCATGCGAGCAGCTCGCGCGCAGCGGCACGTGTCGTCTGGGTCACGTTCGCGCCGCCGAGCATCCGCGCGACCTCGTCGACCCGCTCGTCGGGGGTGAGCCGATCGATCCGGCTCCGCGTGCGCTCGGTGGGGACGACGCGTCCGTCAGCCCCCGCGACGTCCTCGACGCAGACGGCCTTTCGCGCATGCAGGTGCTGACCCGGCTGGGCGGCGATCTGCGGGAGGTGTGTGATGCAGAGCACCTGGTGGTGGCGGGCGACCTCAGCCAGTTTTCGCCCGATGCAATCGGCGATGGCGCCGCCAACTCCGGTGTCGACCTCGTCGAAGACGTACAGGCCGACGGGCCCAGCGGCCGCCAACACGCGCTTGACGGCGAGGAGCGAACGCGACAATTCCCCGCCCGACGCCACCTGCGCAAGGGGCCGTGGCGGTTCCCCCCGGTTCGTGGCGATCAGGTACTCCGCCCGGTCCTGACCCGACCCGCCGAGGCCCGCTTCGGACACGGCGACGTCCACACGGGCCTCGCCCATCCCGAGCGTCGCCAGCTCGGCTGAGATCGCGGCCCCGAGCGCTGTCCCGGCTGTGCGGCGCGCGGCGCTCAGGGCGTTCGCGGCTGCCGTCGCGCGCGTGAAAACCACGTTGCGTCCAGCCTCAAGGTCCGAGAGCCGACCCTCCGCGCCGTCGAGCCGCTCGACCTCCGCGCGGATCGCCGCAGCCGCCGCGACCAGATCGTCCCCGTGCCGCCGCCTCAGCCGTCGCACCTCGTGCAGGCGCTCCTCAAGCTCCGAAAGGCGCGCCGGATCAGCCCGGACCGAGCGGCGCACCTTCGCCAACTCCCGGCCGGCATCCTCCAATTCCATCGCGCTCGCCTCCACGCGGTCACGCAGGGGTCCCAGCGCGGGATCGATCTCGACGGCGGTCCCGAGGTCGCGCAGGACGCCCGAAAGGCCGCCGCAAAGGCTCCGTTCGCCAGTCCACAGCGTCGCCTCGGCACGCTCAACCGCGAGCCCCAGCCGGTCGGCGTGCCGGAGGCGTTGGATCTCAGCCTCGATCGCCGCGCTGTCGCCCTGTGCCTTGTCCAGCTCGGCGAGCTGGAACCTCAAGAAATCGCCCCGTCCCTCGGCCAGCGCCGCCCGTAGCGCGCCAATCTGCGTATCTGCGGCCTGAAGATCACGCCACGCCGCGCTCATCTCTGCGGTCAACGCCGTGTTTCTGCCGTCGTCGCGGGTCGCCATGAATGCGTCGAGGTAGGGCAGGTGGGTTGCCGGGTCCACGAGCGTGTGGTGTTCGTGCTGGCTGGAGATGTCCACGAGCCCGCGCGCGAGGGTTCCAAGCTGCGCCAACGTCGTCAACCGGCCGTTGACGTAGGCCCGGCTCCGGCCGTTCGCCTCCAGCACACGGCGGACGATGATCTCGTCGGCCACGTCGTCGTCGGCGAGCCCAAGGGCGTCACGAACGCGCGACCGGGCGCTCTCGTCGCCGGAGATGTCAAAAAGCGCCTCCACCTCGGCCCGGTCCGCGCCGGTCCGGACGAGCTGTGGGCGGCCTCGCCCGCCAAGAACCAGTTGCAACGCGGCGATGAGGATGGACTTGCCCGCGCCCGTCTCGCCCGTCAGCAGGTTCAGCCCGGGCGCGAAGGCCACCTCGATCTCGGCGATGATCGCGAGCTGACGGACCCGAAGCAACGAGAGCATCCGGACCCTTAGCCGTGTCTCCGAGTGCCGTCGCGCCGATCCTGGCGCTACGAAACCGGGCCGTCCGGGTCCGGGTCGCCCTCGCCGCCTAGCGTCGGCAGCTCCAGCCGCATCAGGAAGTACTCCTGCCCGGTGTTGTACTCGTTCGGGTAGGTGGCGACGTGCTGGAACGCGAACTTCGTTCGATACACGGCGATGGCCCTGTGGTTCTGCGCCGCGACGAGCAGCGAGATCCGGCGCGTGTCACGGTTGCGGAGCCGGTCGATGACGCCCTGCAGGAACCGTGTCCCGAGCCCGTGACCGCGCCATCCGGGTCGCAACGCCATGTTGAAGATCACGACCTCGTTCGGATCCTCGAAGCTGCGCAGGCAGTGGCACGCGCCGATGACGAGATTATCAGCCGTGATCGTGAAGATCCGGCCGTAGCGCAGGAGCGCGCCGAGCGTGTAGCGGCTGAACGTGCCCTCCGAATACGTGAGCAAGTCCAGCTCGTTCAGGATCGGGATGAGCAGCGGATCGTGACGATCTACCTCCTGAACTTCGAGCGCGTATCCGTCGGATGTCGTCGTTCGGGTGAGGTAGTAACGTTCCATGCAGGGAAGGTAACCGGCGCTCCCGGGGCGATGGTCAGCCCGGGGCGACCGTGACCGTGATTGACGCGTAGACGTCTGGCGAGAGCGTGGCCCCTTCCGCCGTGAACAGCTCGGCGGAGATCGCGTGGCTGCCGGTGTCCGCGAGGGTGATGTTGTCCGTGGGCTGGCTCGTGTCCTCCGTCAGCTCGGTGCCGGCGGTCGTGTAGGTAACGGCGATGTAACCGTCGTTTTCGGGGGTGTGTGCGCCGGGGTCGACGAGGGGGAAGTTGTCGACCTGGAACGTCAAGGTCAGCGCACCGGGCGGGACGGTGTCGCCGTCGACGGGCGAGACGAAGGAGAGCCCGGGGGCGTTCGGATTTATTCCCGAGGAACCAGGACTATCGTCGGCTGCCTTTGAAGTGCAAGCGGCCAGGGAAGCGAGGAGGACGGCGGGAGCGATGAGGCGCATCCGGCCACTTAGCGCGATGGTCGGGATCGCCGAGGGTGCTGTCGGCCTACCCGGCGACGGTGAAGACGAACGGCATGTCGTAGACGTAGGTCGGGTCGGCCGAGCGAACGAACTGGACCCACATCTTGTACGTGCCCGCGGCCGGGAACGTGTAGACGAAGGGGATCGGCGAACTCCCGTCGTACAAATGCGGCATTTGCATGCCCGGCGTCATGCTGTTCATGTCCGGGAACCAGGCGTGGGTGTGGCTGCCCCAGGTCGTGGTGGAGTCGACGATGACGCAGTGGGCATCGGCGCCGAGGTACTGCGTGACGTCGTTGATGGGGGTGCCGTCCGCGAGCGTGATGGTCATCGACCAGTCGGCCTCGTAGGTGGCGACGGGCTGCGTGGTCCAGGCGATGCAGGCGGTCACACCGTTGACGGTGACGCAGTCGTTCACCGTGAGATCCGGCGCGGCGGCCTGCGCGGGCGA
Source organism: uncultured Pseudomonadota bacterium (assembly GCA_903844155.1). Classification (GTDB taxonomy): domain Bacteria; phylum Myxococcota_A; class UBA796; order UBA796; family SXON01; genus CAIUMM01. The sequence goes on from CAIMSU010000092.1 coordinate 9,026, forward strand.
GCCGGTCAACGTGATTGCGTCGTTTGTCTGCAGCCATTTGTCCTCGGCCGCGTAGTCGAACATCGTGAAGTAGCGGCCGGAGAGCGGGAGCGTGACGGGGAAGGAGAACGTCGCCGTCTTGAGATTATCAGCGGTGATCGGGGTGAAGTCCTCCTGGTGCGTGTGGGTGAAGGAGGTCCAGTCGGAGCTGACGAAGATGTTGTGGACCATGCGCTCGTGGTTCTGCTGCAGATCCCCGACGGGGCAGCCGTTCTGATCGACGATCTGCTCGGTGAACTGGGCTTGTTCGCCGGCGACCACCGGGTCAGGGTCCGTGCTCCAGAGCACGGAGTAGGCGGTTGTCGTTCCCGGGATGGTCGGGCCGCAAGCGCCCGAATCAACCACCGAGTCCGTGGCGGAGTCCGCGCCGGACCCTGTGCAGGCTGGGAGCGAGGCGAGGAGAAGGACGGCGACGACAGAGGCACGCATGCAGCACCGCGGCGAGTATACCCCCGCGTACGCACGGCCCGCCCGACCGGATCCACGTCGCCCCACGCTTTTCCGCCCCCTCTCGCCCCCGTCTCAGAAACGCCCTACGCGAATCTGAGCCCTGGTCAGAAATTGTCCGGGGCGAATCGCAGATGGGGAGTTAGAACGGGCGGGCTTTTGGAGCGCCGATGTTTTCTGCCGATCTTCTCGCTGGCCAGACGATCCTCATCACCGGCGGAGGGACGGGCCTTGGACGCGCGATGGCCCTGCGCTTTGCGGGCCTGGGCGCGAAGGTTGGGATCTGCGGGCGCCGGCCGGACCCGCTCGCCGCGACCGTCGCGGACATCCGCGCCGCGGGCGGAACGGCGGCTTCCGCGATGTGCGACGTGCGCGACCCCGTCTCCGTGAAAATGATGGTGGACAGCCTCGAAGCCGAGCTTGGCCCGCTCACCGGGCTCGTGAACAACGCTGCAGGTAACTTTCTGTCAGCCGCCGAGGACCTCTCGCCGAACGCGTTCGACACCGTCATCAAGATCGTGCTCAACGGCACCTTTCACACGACGTCGGAGGTCGGGCGGCGCTGGATCGAGCGGAAGAACGGTGGCGCCATCCTCTCGATCGTCACGACCTACGCCTGGATGGGCTCGGCGTTCGTCCTCCCGAGCGCGTGCGCGAAGGCGGGCGTGCTCGCCATGACCCGGTCGCTCGCGGTCGAATGGGCGACGTACGGGATCCGCTCCAACGCCATCGCCCCGGGCCCGTTCCCGACGGACGGTGCTTTTTCCCGGTTGATGGCGGGAGACATCGAGGAGCAGGTCAAAAAGCAGATCCCGCTCGGCCGCTTTGGCCGTCCGGAGGAGCTTGCCGACCTCGCCGTCTACATGATGGCGCCCGGCGCCTCCTACATGAACGGCGAGTGCGTGGTGCTCGACGGCGGCGAGTGGCTGAAAACCGGCCAGGAATTCGGGCATTACACCGATTTTGACCGCGGCGCCGTAAAGCAGATCTTCCAATCGATGAAGCGCTCGCGCTGAGCGACGGGGCGACGCTGCAAGCCCGACCTCCCGCAGCGTCCCTGACCTCCCGCGCTTTTCGAAAAACTCCCAAAACTGCGGAGAGCATTTCTGGTACATCG
>CAIMSU010000093.1 GCA_903844155.1 uncultured Pseudomonadota bacterium
CCATCGGGGGGTACGTGACCCTGCGCTCGCTATGGGCGAGCGGGCCGTGGAGAAAACGCTTGGTAGAAGCTACACGAGTTCGGAAACGACAACGAATGCCGAAAGGGCGGTGGACGCCGGAATGTTAGCGCCTATGCCCCTGGCCCCCGCCTGGGGGAAGATGAACCTGGAACGCCGTGGGATCGGGCGCCGTCAGCAGCTCGGGGCTCGCGGTGAGGACGAACTCGAAGGGGCGACGCGGCCAATCGATGGGCGTCGCCTTCGATGCGTCCATCCACGACCCCTCCAGGCACCGCGTGACGTTCGGCATACATTCCGGACGTGCCCCCGCCGGACTCCGCCCCCAACCCTCGCAGCGCCGCCGCCCAGCTCGGATTGTACGCGGTGTTCACGGGCGCGTGCATGTGGGAGGTGCTGTACAACGAAGCCCGGCATCTCCGATCAACGGCCTCGGAGTACGCCTACCTCAAGACCCCAACCCGCGATCTCGCGGTGTACATCGCGGAACATCGTGTGTTCGCCGCCGACGAGGCGCCGTATCAGCGTCTGGTCAATCTGTGTGACCGCCAGTTGCCCGATGACTGGCAGAACGACGCATGGAACGCCCTGATCGCGCACGAACTGGAGCTCGGCCGGCCCACCAGCGCCCGCGAGGCAGAGCACGCCCGCCTGATCTCGAACGCGCAGGCCGCCACGCCGCTCCCTCCCGGGCTGCCCCACCTTGGCCTCGAAACCGGTCTTTCACTGGGCCTCTCCGCCGGAGGAATCGTTGCCCTCGCTACGCTCGGGCGCTGGCGGCCGCGCATCGCGCCGCTCCCCGATCTCGGGGCGTCGGGCCTGGCCGCGTTCTTCTGGGCGCGGGGAATCTGGCTCATCGTGGCCGACCAGGACCTCCCCCTCATCGGCTCAGTTGTTGGGAGCGCGCTCGGTCTTGGCGCCGCGTTCGCGATCGCGCCACGCGCCTTCGGGGCCTCGCCGCGGAGCCGCTGGGGCTCCGTCATTGGCGCTGCTCTGGCAGGCTGGACCTTGCGTGCGGTCCTGGACCGAGCCGTCCCGGAGCTTCCGCAGGATTGGGTTGCGAGGCTGACGGAGTCGATCGTCTGGAGCACCCCGCTGGAGGCCGCCGCCAGAGCGCTGACGGGCGTATTGGTGGCGCCCGTGTTCGAGGAGGTGGTGTTTCGCGGCCTGCTGTACGGCAGCCTTCGGCGGTACCTGGGGGTCCCGGTCGCCTCGCTTCTATCCGCCGCGTTCTTCGCCTGGGTCCATCATGCGCCGCCATCGACGTTCTTTGTGCACTTTGCAAGCGGACTCGTGCTCGCTGGATTGTACGAGTCTACCGGGTCGTTGGCCCCGGGTATGGTGCTCCACGGCACCAACAATTTCCTGTACTATTGGGTCCAGGTGGCCGTCCGGAACGGCGTCCTCGCCTGGGCGATGGCGCCCTACTGAAGCGCCACGTAAGCCGCACCAGCGCCCGTCCCCCCATCCGTGTTGTTCTCGGCCCCAACCACCAGATCGTCCAACCCGTCGCCGTTGAAATCGCCCGCTCCTGCGAGCGAATACCCCGCAGCATCCAGGACCGCCTCTCCGCTGTACTTTGCGTCCGCGTCGGTGAGATGGATGCCCGCCGGCGTCGCACTCCCAAGCACCAGGTAGGCGGCGCCTTCGTAGGTCGCCGTCGTGCTGTTGTCTGCCGCGCCGAACAGGAGGTCCGCATACCCGTCCGCGTTGACATCGCCAGCGCCGCCGATCGCGCTGCCGAGCGAATCGTAGGCCCCCTCTCCAAGATATTCCGCGTTTGCCGATGACAAGCTCGCGGACACCGGCGCCGGGCCGCCCAGCATCAGGTACGCAGCCCCGGCCCCCGCAGACCAATCGTCGCTGCCGTATGCGCCGACCAGCACGTCCGCGTAGCCATCCCCGTTCACATCGCCGGGGATGGCCACGCCAGCGCCGGCAAAGTCACTCGCCGCCACCCCGTCATACTCGGCGTCTGCTGTGGAGAGTGACGCCGACCGAGGCGAGGAGGAGCCAAGGACCAGGTACGCCGCACCCGCATCGGCTCCTGCGCTCGCGCGCGTGTAGGCGCCGATGAGGACGTCATCGAGGCCGTCGCCGTCCACGTCACCGCCCTCGCTGACCGCGAACCCGGCGGCGTCGCCGGTGGACTCGCCCGTCCAGGCGGCATCGGCCAAGGCGAGGCCAGAGGAGGCCGGCGATGGGCTGCCAAGCACGAGAAAGACAGCGCCCGGGCCGGAGCTTCCCGACGCGCCGATGAGCACGTCGGCGTAGCCATCGCCGTTCACGTCCCCCTTCCCGTCGAGCGCGCAACCGGCCAGAGCACCAGCGGCCGCGCCCGTCCAGGTAGCGTCGGCAGCGTCAAGGTTTGCGTCCCCGAGTGAGGTTCCGCCGAGCAGCAGGTAGGCCGCGCCCGCTGCACGCCCGCCGTCCGTGTTTCCAACCGCCCCAACGACCATATCGGCAAACCCATCGCCGTTCACGTCCCCGCCGCCCGAGACGGCCGCCCCCGCCTCGTCCCCCGCCAGCTCACCGGAGTACTCGGCCTCTCCGTCACGCAACCGCCCGGACGCGGGGCTCGCGCTCCCAAGCACAAGGTAGGCCGCGCCCGCCTTCGTCCCCGTCGTGGCGCTGGTCATCGCGCCCACCAGCACGTCATCGTAGCCATCCCCGTTCACGTCCCGCACGCCGGCCACGGACGTTCCGGCCTCGTCACTCCCCTGCCCCTCATACTCGATGCTCCCCGACAGCGAACACTCGGCGCTATCCGAGCCATCACAGTTCTGGTCGATGCCATCGCGGCAGACCTCGGCAGCCCCGGGATGCACGCTGCTGTCGGTGTCGTCGCAGTCCTTGGCGGCGGTCTGGTCGTACACACCGGTGGTCTCACAATAGCAACCGGAGTCGCCTGGGTCCCCGTAGCCGTCGCCGTCCTTGTCGGCGTAGTAGGTGAAGCACGCGTTGGCGCCCTCATCGTTGGTGCTGCCGTTGCAGTCGTCGTCATACAGGGTGGCGCACGTCTCCTGCGCGTTGGGGTGGACCGCAGGGTTTGTGTCATCACAATCGGTGCCGCCGGTCGCGATGGAGGGGTAGCCGTCGCCGTCCGCGTCGAGCGGGTTCAGGACAGTCACGGAGATGCTGGCAGCGACGGTGTTTCCGGCGGCGTCGGCGGCCGTGGCGGTGAGTGTGTGGACGCCGTTGTCAACGCCGGTCGTGTCGACGGTCGCGGCCCAGGTGCCGTCACTGCCGGGGGCGCGGACGGTCTTTGCGACGGCGTCGTCCACGGCGAAGCTGACGGAGTCGACGCCAACGTCGTCCTCGGCAGTCACGGAAACGGGCGCCGCACCGGAGATCGTGGCGTTGTTCGCGGGTGAAATCCAGGAGACGGTCGGGGCAGTCGCGTCGACGCCGCTGTCGACGGGGCCGGAGTCCCCAGGCCGATGCACGTCGGTCGCGGGCGGTGTGAGGTAGCAGCCAGTGGTCAGGAGGAATGGAACGAGGGCGGAGACGAGCATCTGTAGCCGTAACCGTCCCGGCGGCCCCCCGCGTCGGCCGGCTCCCGGCGATAGACGGGTACAATGCCCCTCTACGCCCTCATCCTCACGGCCTGCGCCGGCCCGAAGTCCGCGGACGACTCCGTCGCCCACGCCGCCACCGTCGCCGACGAGCTGACCGCCCTCGCCACCAACTGCATCCCCGTCGCAGGAACCAGCGAATTCGCCACCGACGAAGGCCGTGATCCGACCATTCCCGTCTGTCAGCTCTCAGGTGCTGTCGCCTGGACCGCCGACATGGACGTCGACTGCGACGGCGCCGAGACCACCAAATGCAACGCCACGACCGACCCCACCTGGTCCAACGACACCTCCATCCTCGCCTCCGATGATTCCAAGATAGACGCGTCCATGGTGCCTTATGTCGTCGTCCCGCTCGCGAGCGGCATGGACGGCTGCACCAGCGACACCGGCTTTGACTATCGCGCGGCCGGGATCGGACTTGGGGCCGTCGCGGTCGTCATCTACCAGCAGCAGATCCAGTACGGCGCCTTCGTGGACGAGGGCCCCTGCACGATCATCGGCGAGGCCAGCTATGCGATGAACGCTCGGCTCGGATTCAACCCGGATCCGGCGAACGGCGGGCACGAGGAGTCCGATGTCACCTACATCGTGTTCACCGGGACGGACGCGGTGGCAGCGAAGGTGGAGGATGTCGCCGGCGTCGAGACGCTTGGGTATCAGTTGGTGGAGGAGCGCTTTGGGATCGTGAACTGATCGCCCTTGACACTCCAACCGCGCCCGCATAGCGCTCGCCCACATCCTGGACCTTCGATGTCTACCCACCAGCTCATCCCGGTGGAAGGCGGAGTTCCGGTTCGCGCCTGGGTAGACGGTGTGCTGTTCGAGGACGGCGCCCGGCTGCAAGTGGAGCGGACCGCACGCCTGCCTTTCATCCACGACCACATCGCCGTCATGCCGGACGTCCACTTTGGGCGCGGCGCGACCGTTGGCTCGGTCATCCCAACCGTAGGCGCGATTGTGCCCGCTGCGGTGGGGGTCGACATTGGCTGCGGCATGGCCGCGGTGCGGACGAGCCTGCGCGCGGAGCACCTGCCGGACGACCTGCGAAAAGTGCGCTCCGAGATCGAGAGCGTCGTGCCCGTTGGACGCGGCGATCACGAACGACCGAGCGCCTCGCACAAGGGCAGGCCGGAGGCGCCGGAGCTGGCGGTAGACGCATGGGCGAACCTGAACGATCGCTATCGCGCGATCCTCCGGGACCACCCTCGCGCCTCCCACCCGCGCCCGGATGTGCAGGTTGGCACGCTCGGCGGCGGCAACCACTTCATCGAAGTCTGCATCGATGAGGCGGGCGCCGTTTGGGTGATGCTGCACTCCGGGAGCCGGGGTGCCGGGAACGCCATCGGCCAGTATTTCACCGAGCTGGCCCATCGCCGGATCGCGGAGAAGGGAGTGGAGCTTGAGGATCGGGATCTTGCGTGGTTGGAGGAGGGTTATCCGGCCTTCGCAGCGTACTGGCAGGCGCTGGAGTGGGCGCAGGACTACGCGCGGGTGAACCGGGAGGTCATGCTCGCGCACACGCTGAAAGCCATTCGCAAAGCGGGTTTGCCGCGGTTCACCGTGGACGAGGCCGCCGTGAACTGCCACCACAACTACGTTGCCCGGGAGCGCCACTATGGCCTCGATGTCTTTCTCACGCGCAAGGGAGCGGTGCGCGCGGGCCTGGGCGATCTGGGCATCATCCCGGGTTCGATGGGCGCAAAAAGCTTCATCGTGCGCGGAAAAGGCTGCGCGGAGAGCTTTCAGTCGTGCTCGCATGGCGCAGGCCGGGCGATGTCGCGAGGCGACGCGACCCGCAAGTTCACCCTCGCGGACCATCGTGCGGCGACTGAGGGCGTCGAATGCCGAAAGGACAAGGACGTCATCGACGAGACGCCCGGGGCCTACAAGGACATCGACGCGGTGATGGCGGCGCAGTCGGAGCTTGTGGACGTGGTGCACACGCTCAAGCAGGTGGTTTGTGTGAAGGGGTGACCCGTGTCACCCCATCCGCTCGCACAACCCCGTCCACCGGTTGTCCTCGCCCGGCCGTGACACAGCGGTGGTCAGGCCGCGGCCGCTGGTGATTAGACAGGCAAACTTCCTCGCCCGTGTGAGCGCTGTATAGAGCAGGTTTCGCCTTAACATCACGAAGTGCGAGTGGTGAACGATGGCGACGACCGCGGGGTACTCACTGCCCTGCGACTTGTGGATGCTTATGGCGTACGCGTGCTCGACCGATTCGAGCGGTACCAACCCAAGCTGGACGATGCGGCCATCAAAGTCTGCGGTGAGGCCACCCGCGGTCACCTCGACGACACGCCCCACGTCGCCGTTGTAGACATCCAGGTCGTAGTCGTTGCGTGTCTGGAGGATGCGGTCGCCGGGCCGAAAAACCCGCTTGCCGATGGTCAGCTCCTGCCCGCCGCCCAGCAGCCCGGCGCGGGGGTTCAGCGCGTCCTGGAGGAGCTGGTTCAGCGCGACAGTGCCGAGCGGGCCGGCGTGCATCGGCGTGAGCACCTGCACGTCGCGCGCTGGCGAAAAGCCGAGCTTGGGCAACCGCTCCAGCAGGACACGGAGGAGCAGGTTCCGACACTCCTCCGCGTCCTCCTGCCGCAGCACGAAGAAGTCCCGCGCCATGCCCGGTTCGTTCTCCGACGACATCGGCAGCTCTCCCCGGTTGACACGCCAGGCGTTCCGGACGATCGAGGAGGTCTGGGCCTGCCGGTAGATCGCCGTCAATCGCGCGATGGGGACAGCACCGCTGCGGATGACGTCCGCGAGGACGCGGCCAGCGCCCACACTTGGGAGCTGGTCGACGTCGCCGACGAGCACGAGTCGGGCGCGAGGCCCAAGCGCGAGCAGGACCGCTTCCATCAGGCGCAAGTCCACCATGCTGGCCTCGTCGACGATCACGAGATCGGCCTCGAGCGGCTTTTCGGCGCCGCGAACGAAACCACCGTCCATCGGATTGAATTCGAGGAGGCGGTGGAGGGTCTTCGCGTCGGCCGGACCCGCGGATCCCGCACAGCTCTCGGCCAACCTTCGCGCAGCCCGGCCCGTCGGCGACGCCAGCGCGACCTTGAGCCCGCGCTGGTGGGCTGCTGCGAGCAGCACCTTCACGATCGTCGTCTTGCCCGTGCCCGGCCCGCCGGTCAGCACCGTGAGGCCGCTCGTCAGGGCAGTCGCGATGGCCTCGCCCTGCTGCTCTGAGAGCTCAATCCCAGCCGACGCCTGCGCCCCGACGACGTCCACCGCGAGCGCCGGCGCCGCATGCACCCGCGCCCTCAGCATCCTCGCGACGTTCGCCTCGATCCGGTCCATCGCCACGCGGTAGATCGGTCGCTCGCGCTCCGGATAGGGGGTGACGCCGATGACGTCCTTGCGCACGATCCGCCCAAGCGAGGCCATTTCATCGACCTGCACCCGAACCACGCCGATCCCGACGTCCAACCCGCTCACCCGCTCCACCAGCACCGCCTCGGGCAGGTAGCAGCTCCCCTCGTCCTCGCACTGCTCGAGGATGTACTGGATCGCCGCGCCCACGCGCTCCGGCGCATCGCGCTTCATGCCGTTTGAAAGCGCGATCTGGTCGGCGGTCCGGAAGCCGATCCCCTTCACCTCGACCAATCGGTAGGGTGTGCGCTGGACGATGCTGTGCGCTTCCTTCCCAAACTTTTCGATCACCCGGTGAGCGGCGCCTGCGGGCAGATCAAACCCGCGGAGCATGACGAGGAGCTGTTGCTCGGCTTTACCCTCGATAAACTGCTCCTGGATGCGCTCCAGTGTCTTACCCCGCACGCCGGGCACCTCGGCGAGGCGCTCCGGTGTCTCGGCGATGATGGTGAGCGTTTCGAGCCCAAACTTCTCGACGATCCGCCTCGCCAACTCCTCGCCAATGCCCGGGAGCGCTGCGGCCAGGTACTTCTCCATCCCGTGTAGCGTACGGGGGTCCTCGACCAGAAAGGTTTCGACACGAAATTGCTTCCCAAACTTGGGATCCTGCCCCCATTGTCCTTCGCACGTGATCCGCTGGCCCTCGTGCAACCCGGCCAGGGACCCGACGATCGTGACCTCAAGCGCGTCCTTGAGCTTAAGCTTTGCGACCGCAAAGCCACGTTCAGGGGCGCGAAACGTGAACCGCACGACCTCGCCATCGACCTTGTCTGCGTAGGGCACCGGTCACTTCACGATGACGAACTGCACCCGTCGGTTCTGGGAGCGCCCCGCGTCGGTTGTGTTGGGTGCGATGGGGACGGTGGCGCCGTACCCCTTCGCAGTGATGCGAGCAGCGTCGATGCCCTTCTGGGTCAGGTAGAGCTTCACGGCGTTGGCCCGGCGTTGGCTCAAGTCGAGGTTGAGCTCGGCCCCGCCGACGTCGTCGGTATGGCCCTGGATCTCGACGTTCTTCAGCTCGGGGTGAACGATGAGGGTGCTCGCGACCTCGTCGAGGATCTTGAAGGAATCCTCGGTGATCGCCGCGCTGTTCGTCGCGAAGTGGACCTGATCCTTGATGGTGACGGCCGCGGCGGTGACGTCCACCTTCGCGGCCGTGAGCGTGAGCGTGAGCGGAAACGCGCCCTCGCCCGCGGGCAACGCCACGTCCTGCTGCTGCGCACCAAACCCGGGAGCCACCGCGATCACGCGCCAGGTGCCGGGAACGAGCGTCTCGTCGAGAGTGCCGTCTGCGCCCGTCTGCTGCGCTTTTCCAGCCTTGTTCGCCGCGTGATCCGCGAAGCGCTGGACCACCACCTCCGCGTCCACGGGCTTGCCGTCCGGGGCGTGGACGGAGACGGTCATCGTGCGAGGGAGCCAATCCATCTTCAGGGTTCGGTCCTGGGGACCCGCCGCCAACGAGAATTTTGGGTCACCGGCTGGCTTGTACCCCGGTGCCGAGACCTGGAGCGGGTACGGACCGGGGGAGAGCCCGCTCAGCAGCACGGCACCGTCATCCCCGAGCGCCTGGGTGCTCGCGCCGACGACCGCCAAGGCGCCGTGGACGGGCTGACCCGCCGGGTCGACGACGGCGAGGTGCAGGCTGGTGACGACGGCTTTTGGCGGCGTGACCAGCAGATCGACGAGCTGCGGGGTCGGGTTCTCCTTGACCGCGAAATCTTTTTCGGTGATGCCGAGCGCCTCGTTGGACAACGCTGCGGTCCACGCGCCGGGCGTGAGCGCAAACAGGCGTTCGCCCGTCGGCCCAAGGCTGGCGGGATCGATGGCCATCGCCCCGTAGAGCCTGACAACGCCGTCCACGGGCGCGTTTGCGGCGTCGTGCGCGTGCAGGCGGACCACGTCGGTCTTGTACTTGAGCTTGACGGCAAGCGTGTTGGCCCCGGACTTCAGCTCGACGGTGTCGCTGGCATAGTCCTGGAAGATGTCCGCGGTCACGACGACGGCGCGGGTGCCGGGCTGCAGGTTGCCGAGGACGAGGTCGCCGCCGGTGGCCGTGTTGCCGATCTCCGCGCCGTCGAGCCGCAGGTGGGCGCCCGAGACGGGGTGGCCGGCGGGGTCGACGATCGAGAGCGTGAGGCTCGCGTCCCCCTTCTCGGACGCGAGCATCCGTGCGTCGATGTAGATCAGCGCGGTCTGGTCGGGCTGGACGACGACATCGCGGGTTTGCAGGCCGTACTCTGCGGACGAAAGGATCAGCTGCCAGCTCCCGCTCTTGAGCGAGTAGATGCCGCGACCATCGGGCCCGAGCGAGCTTGCTGGCTCGTCCTCCGGGCCGACAAAGCGCACCATCGCGTCGGCGACGGGGCCGTCGGGGCCCCGCGCGAGGATCTGCACCGTTCCAGGCAGATAGTCGACGGTGACGAGCAGATCGTGCGTTCCGGCCGCGAGCTGGATCGGGCGCGTCTCGGTCGCGCGCAAGCCGTGCCCGCGCACCGCAAGCGTCGCCGAACCCTCCTTCAACCCGCTCACCGTCAGCGTTCCGGCGTTGGACGTGCTGCCGACGGAGTCGTTGTCGAGCTGCACCTCAGCGCCCTCGACCGGCTGCCCGTCCGTGTCGACCACGTGCACGTTCAAGGCGGCGTCGCCGACCTCCTGCGCGAACACGACGTCCACGCTCACGAGCGCGGTCTGGCCGGGCTCGATGATGACGTCGCGCTCTTGCACACCGAACGAGGCCGCCGAGACCACCGCCGTCCACGACCCGGGAGCGAGCTGGAAGGTCTTCTCGCCCTCCGGACCGATTGGGGTGGGCCCGGGGTCGACGCCGTCACCGGAATTGGGGATGAACCGGACGACAGCGTCGTCGACGATGCCGTGGTTGGACCGGGCGACGACGCGCACCGAGCCGGGCGGGCGCTGCATCGTCACCATGGTTGGGGCGACGGGAGCGGCCGTCGGGGCCTGTGCCGGGACGGGGACGAGCACGGGGGCGACGAAGTCCGCGTCCGTTGCCTCCACCAGGTGACTGCCGACGGCCACCCCGCGGATCTCGACGAGCCCGTCCGTCGACGTCGTCCCGCGCAGATGACCGTCGACGCGCAGCTCAGCGCCCTCAACCCCGCGCGCCTCATTGTCGGCGACATGCACGGCCACGACCTGATCGCCAGTCTTCGGGAGCAGCACGGCGTCCATCTGCACCGGCCGGAAACGGCCGTCGAGGAGCTCGATCTGGCGCGACTGGGTCTCGTCACCGTCCTTGGACAGGGTGATGTTCCAGTCGCCGACCGCGAGGGGCACGCGCGCCTTTCCATCCTTCCCAAGCTGCCAATCCTGCGGATCGGCCTTTGCGTCCGACCGCTCGATGTGCACGTGCGCGTCGATGGGCTTGCCGTGCCCGTCCGCGGCGGCGATCAGCACGTCGTAGGGCGTCGGCGGGCCGGAGCCGATGGGCTCGGAGAGTTTTGCAGCGTCGTCCAGCGCCGCGAGCACGGAGTCGTTTCGGGTCAGGTCCTTCACCGCCGCGCCCACGTACGTGAACCCGAGGGTGACCCGCGCCTGAGCGGCACCTGCACCGCCGTCGATCGCGTGGCCGAAGCCGAGCGTCAGCCCGTATTTCTCCCCGATGCGCGCGTTCGCGATGAGCGAGACCTCCGCAGGGCTGGACGCAATCGCGGGCGTGCCAAGGACATTCGCCTCGCCCCACAGCTCCGCCGCGATGCCAAAATGCTTGGACGGCTGCAGCCCCAGCAGCGCCGATCCGCAGGCGAGGCCGCGCTCGTCGATGGTCTGGTAGACGCCGTCGCCGTTGGCCGTGCCCCCGAGGTCAAGGCCGGCATGAATCCAGCCCCGCGTGTACCCGGCAGCGAGCTGCAGCGACCCTCCGTAGCCACCGCCAAGCATCGGGTCCGTCCCGCTGCCGATCTCCAGCGTTGGCAGGATCCCGAATGAGAAGCCGACGCCGGCCTTCGATCGCACGAGCGAGAGGGGCAAGCTCACGCGGACATTGCCGACCGCCGGGTCCCCGCCGTACGTGCCGTTCTGGGTGTCGAGCGTCTGCGAGTGCAGGAAGAATGGGGCGACCACGCCGACGCCGATGCGATCGCTCAACGCGAAGGCTCCCCGGACGTCGAACGCGACCACGTCCGTGAGGACGTCCTTGTGCTGCACGATCCCGTCGCCTGCGTCGTACGAGGCGCTGATTGGGGCAAAGACCCCCTCGCCCATCGCACCCACGGTCCAGGCGCCCTTGCCGTCGATGTCGCCGCTCCACGTGTACCGGGGGTCGATGACGCTGTCCGAGGGCGCGATGGGGGCGGCGCCGCTCCCGTCGAACGCCAACGCGGAGGGTGCGAGCAGGTGGCTGAACGTCCCCAGGAAGAAATTGACGATCATACGGTGGTCTTCCTGGAGCGCCGCGAGCCGCCCGCGTAGACGCCAAAGCCCACCAACAGCGCCAGGGAAGCCAGCCCGGGCGTCCCCTCCGTCGTACCGCAAGCACACCCGCCGCCGAGCACCAGGCAGCCGTTGTGCCCATCGCAGCTCTCGTCCAGCGTGGTGGCGGGGTCGTCCCAGGCGCCGGGGTAGACGTAGGACTTCGTGTCGTCGCAGTCGCCCTGCGCGGGGGTGTAGCCGTCGCCGTCGTGATCGACGTTTGCGCCGGTATCGCCGGTGCAGGGCCCGACGACGGCGGGGTTGGTGTCGTTGCAGTCGTCGCCGCCTGTGCCGAGCGAGTAGGACCGGTCGCCGTCGGCGTCGACGAGGAGGACGGGCGAGAGCGCGCTGGCCCCGGACATGGCGCCGATGTCGTAGGGCGAGCCGTCCGGATCGAAGCCACCAAACCCCTTGTCCATCGCCGGGGAGCCCTCAAGGAGACCGGGGTCGGTGTTGCAGGCGGCGGGGTCGAACGTGTGGACGAACGCCGGGTCGAGAAGCGTGACGTCCGTGGTCGCGAGGGGCGAAGGGCCGTTCGTCCCGTTCGCAAACCACAGGTTGTAGCCCTCGGAGAGCTTCGCTCGCGCGCTGCTGGAGATGGCGACGCCCTCGCTGTCGAAGATGGAGTCGGTGACGACCCAGTCCGGCTGCCCGTCGGTGCTGTAGATGGAGCCGGCGCCGGCGACGTTCTCGACGAAGTCCACGTGGTCGAGGCTGACCGAGCCGGTGCCGCTCGCCTCGATGACCCCGCCCGTCGCGCGGTTCGCGCCGAACACGGTGCCCGAGACCGCCGCGCTGCCGGAGACGCGAAGCGCACCCGCAGCCGTGGTGTTGGAGCAGAGCCGGGATTCGCTGAGCGTGAGTCCGGTGCCAGTCGAGGCGTAGATCGCGGCGTCGGACCCGGTGACGTGGGAGATCGTCACGCCCTGCAGCGTTGCGGCGTAGGTCACGGTGAGGTCGATTGCCCCGTACGCCGTGCTCGGCCCGTCGATCGTCACATTGGTCAGGTTCGCGGAGGCAATGACCAGCGCGGTGATCGCGGTCGCGGGCTGCGCGCCGTAGTCCGGCCAGGTCATCGAGACGTTGTCGAGGTCGAGCGTTGCGCCGGACCCGCCGGAGTCGATCACGTTGTCACCGCCACGCATGTTGGTGAACGTGACGGTGTCGAGGTTCAGCGAGCCCTGTGACTGATGGATCGCCGTCGTGGTCTGACCCCAGACCGCAGCGGTGTCGGCGAAGGCGAGGTCCTTGAAGCTCGCCGTCGCGTTGTCCAGGTACACGCCGTAGTCCTCCGCGCCCCCGTTCGCGCCGTTGTTCGTGAACGTCGTGCCGTCCACGTTCACCGTCATGGTCGCGCCAGAGTACGCCCAGGCCCAGAGCCCCTCGTGGGAGTTGTCGGTGACGCTGCCGTCGGTCATCGTCAACGTGTGGCTGCCCTCGGGCGCGCCGATGTAGATGGCCGGGTAGCTGCCGTGTTTGGCGAACGAACAGCCGCTGGTCGTGAGGTCCGAGTCCTCGGCGTACACGCCCATCCCGCTCGCATCGTCGACCACGACGTTGGTGAGCGCCACGCTCGACTTGGTGAGTGAGAGGGCGATCGGGATGGTTGTCCCACGATAATATTCCGCCCCCTGGTCGGCGTCGTACTGGAACTCGGCGTTGCTCACGCTCGTTCCGGTCACGCTGTCGAACCAGAGCGGCGGGAGCGCCGCAGGACCGGTGGGGTCCCCAGCGATGGTCAGGCGGCTCCGGTGGACGCGGACGTAGTCGGTGGTCGGGGTGACGTAGTCGGCGTCGATGTTGATGGTGTCGCCGTCGTTGGCGCTGTCGACGACGTCCGCGAACGAGTCGCCAACGTGGACCGTGTAGACGGTGGCGAGCGCGGGCGCACACAGGAGCAGGATCACGGGCGCCTCTTTAGCGCGACGAGGCCGGCGAGCAACACCGCGCCGACGAGCAGATCGGGCGCCTCGCCGGTGCCGACATCGCCGCCGACGGCACACCCGCACCCGCCGCCGAACGTCATCGTGGAGTTGCCGCCGTCGCAGCTCTCGTCGATGGAGGTCGCCGGGTCGTCCCAGGCGCCGGGGTGGACGTACGCTCGGGTGTCGTCGCAGTCGGTGCCGCCGTAGATCTCGGCGTTGTAGCCGTCACCATCGGCGTCATGGGGCGGAGCGGGGCCAGTGTCGCCCGAGTCCCCGCCAGAGTCCGCGCCGGAGTCCGTGGTCCCGGAGTCGGTCGTGCCGCTGTCACCGGTGTCCCCGGTGCACGGGTTCACGCCGTCGCAGTTCTGGTCGATGCCGTCACAGGGGATGTCGACGGCGTTGGGGTGGACGCTGCCGTCCGAATCGTCGCAATCGTCGCCGCCGCTGCTCGCGGAATCGTAGCCGTCGCCATCGCCGTCGTTCGCATCGGGCGGGCCGACGAGCGGGTAGGCGCCGGAAAGGGCGCCGATGTCGTAGTTTCCGCCGTCCGTGTCAGCGCCGTAGCCGGCGTCGATGAGCGTCGAGACGGAGCGGAGGACGGGCATCGAGCCGCAGTCGCTCGGGCTGAACGCGGAGACGAAGAGGGGGTCGACCATCTGGTCGGTGCTGCTGAACGTGAACACGCCCTCGTAGGTGTTGTTGTAGTAGTCGTTGTACGCCGCCGAGAGTGACGTGGCGGCGAGCGCGCCGACGTCGAGGTTTTCGGCGTCGAAGATGGTGTTGACGACGATCCAGGACGGGCCGGTCGTCGGGCTGTAGATGCTCCCCACCGGCGAATAGTTGGAGAGGAAGTCGACGTTCTCGACCTGGGCGTTCGCGCCGCGGCCGTCGACCACGAGGATCCCGTCGTCGCTGGTGTTGCCGACGAACATCGTGCCGGTCACCGCGACGTTCCGGCTGCTGGAGTAGACGATCGAGCCGAGGCCGTCCGTTGCTCCCGATGCCGTCGAACCGCAGAATTGCGATTTACGGAGCGTGAAGGACCCGATCCCACTCTCGTCGATGCCGCCGAACGGCCCGGTGGAGTTGGTGACGACCACGTTGTCGAGGACCACCGGACCCGAGCTGTTGATGACGATGGGGGCCTGGGACGTTGACGCGTCGGAGATGGTCAGGCCGTCGATCTGGACGGACGTCATGTACACGAGCTCCAGCGCGCTCATGACGCCGGCCGGATGGTCGGGCCATGAAAACGTCAGGTTTGACGCGGTGAGCGTCGCATTTGCGATGTACGCCACGACGCCCGTGTCCCCGCCGGAGAGGTTCTGAAACTCGGTGTCGGCGAGGGCGATGGTCCCCAGGGAGGCGTAGAGCGCGCTCCAATTGGTGGCCGACCCGGAGTACCGGAACGTGGAGCTGGTCACGTCGACGTCGATGTCTGAGGTCTGGACCCACGCCTCTCCGTTGCCGCCGTCATCCGCGATGTCGACGCCGTCGAGGCTCACGTAGCTCCCGGCCACGACCGACGCGGCGGTGATGCACGAGCTCCCACCCGTCATCGACCCGCGAACCATCGTCAGCGCCCGAGCGGCCCCGTGGGTCACGTCGAACCGCAACGCAACGCCGCCGACAATGTCGGTCAG
This sequence comes from uncultured Pseudomonadota bacterium, assembly GCA_903844155.1. Classification (GTDB taxonomy): domain Bacteria; phylum Myxococcota_A; class UBA796; order UBA796; family SXON01; genus CAIUMM01. The sequence goes on from CAIMSU010000093.1 coordinate 14,971, forward strand.
GTCGACGTCCGTCAGGTTCAAGGTCGCGTTGTACGAGTCGATCCCGACCCCGTTGAACCCATCAAACGTGACCTGGTTGAGGGTGACTGCGGCCGCGACGGTGGACAGCGCGATGTCCTGGTCCACGCCCTCGGCGTAGGAATACTGGGACGCGACGACGAGCATGTCGGCGTAGTCGATCTCGACATCCGCGCCTTCGATGTGGAGCGCTGGGAGGCTCGGGTGGTCGTCCGCAGCGCCCTCAATCGTGAGGTCCTTCTCGATGTTCACGACCTCCTCGGTCGACCCATCCCAGCCCCCCTCGATCGCGATGGTATCGCCCGCATTCGCCTGCTCGACCGCCTCCTTCAAGGTCTCGTACTCGCTGGGGACATTGACCGTCGCCGCGCGCGCGTGCCCGATCGCGAGGAGGATCAACATGCGTACAGCATGCCCGTTGGCGCCTGTCCGCGCAAGTCCGTTGCTGCTTTCTCCAGCCTCCAGCCTGAAGCCTCCAGCCTCCTCTCGCCCCCGCGCCCGAGATCCGGATAAGCCGGTCACGCGGAGAGCCAGTGTTCCAGCCCGGCGACGAAATCGACATCTGGGTCGTGGAAAAGGCCCTTGGACAGGGCGGAATGGGCAGCGTCTACCGTTGCCACAACCGCTCGGCCAAGCGCATCCTCGCGGCGATCAAGGTGCTGGACGGCTCGCTCAACCGCATCCCCAAGATCCAGGCCAGGTTCATTCGCGAGGCCGAGATCCTGTTCGCGCTCGACCATCCAAGCATCGTCAAGGTCCGAAACGTCCGCATCGACCTCGATCCGCCCTACCTGGAGATGGAGTTCGTCGACGGTCCCAGCCTCGAAGGCCGATTGGAGCGGGGCCCGGTGCCGATGGAGGAGGCGGTCGCGATCCTGCGGGAGATGGCGAGCGCGCTGGCGTACCTGCACGCCCGCAACATCCGGCACCGGGATCTCAAGCCTGCGAACATCGTCTGCCAGCAGAACGGGCACTCCAAGCTCGTGGACTTTGGCATCGCGACGGAGATGGACGGCGCCACGATCTCCGAGCATGGTCAGGCGATGGGCTCGGCGAGCTACGTGCCCCCGGAGTGGGCTCGGCCGGGGGAGCTCGACTCGGCGCGGTGGGATCTGTACGCGCTGGGCCTCTGCATCTGGGAGTGCCTCACGGGTCGCATCGCCTTTCCAATGCCGACAGAAGGCAGCCCGAGCCAGCGCTTCCTGCTGACGGTCGCGCAGAAGCAGTCGTCGCTGGCCCTGGATCCCGGCGCGGAATTTCCAGTCGCCTTGCGGGCGCTCGTCCACGATCTCACCCACCCGGACCCGACCCGCCGCGTCCCAACCGCCGAGGCCCTGTGCGCCCGCCTCGACGACCTCGATCTCGCCACCGTCGACCCCTCCGTTTGTTTTGACCTCGGCCTCGGTGGTTCGGCGCGCGACAATGCCTCCCAATCCGGCCACACCATGGTGCCGGACGAGGGTGCTGAGCGGCCTGTCGGCGGGGTGCGGAAGGGGGTGCGCGAGGATGGGCGCCGGGTCGGGGCGACGTCCCTCCCAACCCCCACAGCGCTCTCCCGCAAGCGAACCGCCGAGCCAACCTTCGATGACCTCGGGCCTGGCCAGTCGCGCCCGCCGACCGGGACGACGCAGGGGGCAGTCGAGGGCACTCCGACCCCCGCCAGGCGGCCGAACGCTCTGCGGGTCGGCGTGACCGTCGGCGCGGCCCTGGCGATCGCTGGCCTGGCCGGCGTGGCGTGGTGGCTCGGGTCCTCGGGGACGTCCAAACCGTCGACGCCATCGACGGCGACCGCGCGCGCGCTGAGCTTTGTCGTAAGCGGCGTGCCCGCGGGAGTGCCAGTCAGCCTCGCGCTCGATGGCAACACCCTGACCGACACGCAAGGACGCTGGGGAGCCGGGTTCGCGACGGTCGGCCCGCACACGCTCGTCGCCACGGTTGGCGCAGACTGCGGCGCAGACGGGGCGGCGGCGTGGTGCGACCGGGTCACCCGGCAGGTCTCGGTCAAGCCTGGAGACGGCCTCCAGTCCGAGGTCCTGACCCTGCCCGCGCCGGCGCGGCGCGACGTCACGTTGGTTGGCGGCGAGGCCAGCGCGACCATCACGGGCGTTGGCCCCGGGGCGAAGGTGGCCGGCGGGGCGATGTTCGCCGGGTTGATGCCCGGATCGTACACGGTGACCTACGATGGCGGGGGCACGCAGGTGATCGCAGTCCCGTGGGCAGACGGGCCGCTCTCGATCCCCGCCACGTACACGGCCGCTGCCGTCACCCCAACCGCCCATCCTCCGGGGCCCTCGGACCCGACGGGACCCAGGCCCATGCCCGCGATCCCGCCCGTTGCGACGCCCCTTGTCGCCGAGGTCGCCACCGCCGGAGGGGCCGCCGCGCACGCCGTGACGAATTCGTCCTTTGCACCCTGGCTCGCCGCCCACCCCGAGTGGCTCCGCGACGCCGCTGTCGCTGCGGGACAGGCCGAGGATGGCTACCTCAAGGGGTGGACTGGCGCCGAGGCACCGGCGGGGCAGGGCGAGCGGGGCACGGTCAACGTTTCCTGGGCCGCGGCGGCCGCGTATTGCAAGGGCCACGGCGGGCTTGCGGACGCCTCAGCCCCGCCGACGACCTGGACAGAGGGCGGCTCGCAGCCGTGGCACGAGTACCGCCAGCAAGCCGGTGCGCCCGCGTGGCGACGAGCGGACGGGACGGTCTCCACCGCCGTCTCCCGTTCCCAGTCCAACGCCGTGACCGGCTTCCGCTGTGCGCGCTGACCGTCGGGCTTGCTGATGGCCGACGCCGAGACCCCCGGTCGTGATCTGCCTGCCAGCCTGATCGTCGTCGACGCGGACGCGCTGGGGAAGCTGAACGAGCAGACGCCACGGCACACGTGGGTGGAGACGCTGGCGCGGGGCGGACTGTTGGCTCGGATGGCGAACGCGAGCGAGGAGAGCGAAGAAGGCCGGATCCTGCTGGAGATGCGCCGGTTGCTGGTGGAATGGGGCGGGCCCGTGAAGGAGCCGACGGGCTCGGCCTGGCCGGCGATCCCGACGTCCTGGGTCGTCGGCGGAGCCATGGCCGCCGCAGTCGTTGTCGGCGCGAACCTGTACTTCAACACCGGTGGCTTCTTCTTCCTCGTGCTGCTGGCTCCCATCGGCTACCGGGTGCGGGGCGCGCTCGCCTCTGCGCCGGCCGATCGCGACGCCCCGTGCGAGCAGTCCCCTCGCCTCGCTCAGCTCGTCCGCAGGCTGCTTCAACGCTCGTTTGTCACGGTCATCGACGGCGCTGTCATCGAGCACATCCCGCACTGCGCGGTGCTCCGGAGCCGCCTGCACGACATCGACCGCGCCGAGGGCGTCCTGCGCGCGCGGGCCGCCGAGATCGAGGGGACGCGCCGCGACATCGCCCGGTTGAACCAGCAGATGGGCAAGCCGGTCGAGGACGCCGAGACCACCCGCCTCACCACGCTGCTCCACGACGAGCGCCACCAGCTTGAGGGCCTCGGAACCATGCGCGCGGAGATCGGCACCACGCTGCACCGGACGGAAGAGCTGCTGCGCGAGCTGCGACTTACGGCAGTTCGCCGGTCGCTCTCGGAGAAGGCGTCCAGGCTGGCTGCCGGATCGGCGTCAGCGGGCGAGGCCATGGCTGCGGCGGAGGTGGAGCTGAGCGGCTACTCGGCGCGGCTGCACGAGCTTGTTGAGGAGACGAACGCGGCGGATGCGCGGCTGCGGGCGATGTTGGAGCTGCAGGGGCGCTGAGCGCTGGGGCGAGGGTTGCGACGACCGAGCCACGTACGCAAACGGACGATGTCACCTTTTCGCACATTCCGATGTGCGAAAAGTGACGTCGTCCGTTTTCGTATGTGGAGTCAACTGCACGGGGATGGTCTGGGTTTCGTTCCTGGTCCGAGGGCGCGATTCATCGCACGAGATGGGCGAATTCCTATTTCAGCACCACATTCGAAAAGCTGATGTCCACCCGATCACCGTCCGGCTCGGCGAGGCTCACCGCGCTCACTCGCCAGGGATCCGGCACCAGCGTCAGCGAGATGCTCGCGATCAACTTGTGGAGTTGAGCATCCTTCGGGACGAGGACGGCGCCGGTCGCGGAGTAGCTGACGGTGAAGTCGCGGTCGACGGCCGAGGCGTCTGCCTGCATCCACACGAGCAGGCTCGTCGCCAGGCGGTTCGCGTCGGGAACGCTGGCGAGATCGATGACGTCGTTGGTGCCAAGCTCCGGGTAGCTCATCGTTGCAATCGAGTTCTTCAGCGTAAAGCTGCTCTTGGACGGCGTCTCCACGACCCAGGAGAGGTCCTGCGGACGGGAGAAGTGGACCGTGCCAGTGCTCGTCAGCGGCGCCTTCAGCACGGCGCGGTGCTGAACCTGCGTGAATGTCGCAGTCAGATCCTTCGTTTTTGCTAACTCGGGCCAGACGCCCGCGTCTACGGCATGCGCCTGCGCGGGGAGAAAAAGCCCGACGACCGCGATACCCGCGCCAATCGCCATGCTCAATCGGGTGTTGTTGCGGCTCACGGGCCTGTGGAACCTGCTGATCTTCGGGATTTTCACGCTGTTGCTCCTCGTAGTGGCGGGGGTCTGTCAGGGGCTCACCCTGCCGTTCGACCCCGAGCAGCGCGTATCCGCCTGGCTCACCCGGTGGCTCTGGGGCCACGCGATGATCGACGCTCACCTGCCCTTCTGGCGGGTCACGGTCACGGGGACAGAGCGACTGGCGGGCAAGCCAAGGATCCTCACAGCAAACCACCAGTCGATGCTGGATATTCCCCTGGTGACGCGGCTTCCCGTCCCGGTGCGCGTCGTCGCCCGTCCGGGTGTGTTCCGGATGCCTGTTTTTGGGACGATGGCGCGCGTCGGCCGGCACATCGCGCTGGACGGCACCTCGCGCGAGACGCTCGAACGGGCGATGATCGAGACAAAAGCCGCGATCGACGATGGCGCGTCGGTGCTCGTCTTCCCCGAGGGCACGCGGGGCGACGGCGCGGAGCTGCAGCCCTTCAACCGCGGGGCGTTCGAGCTGGCGCTGCAGGTTGGCGCGGATGTGCTGCCCATCGCGATCTCGGGGACCGACACCGCCTTACCGAAAGGCTCGCCCTACCCTCGCGTGTGCTTCGCGCGGTTTCACATCCAACTGCTGGAGCCCGTCGCGGTCGCGGGGAAAAACCGGCGTCAGCTCGCGCGAGTCGTGCGGGAGCGCATCGTCGCGGCCCTGGCCGGGCCGAGGCCGTGGGAGGTGACGGCGCGGGTCAAGGTCCGGTACGCCGCGCTGGGACGAGGAAGGGCGGGGTGGGCGTGGGGAAAGACAACGTTTGACCCGGTGTTCTGGGCGCTGCACGAGCGGATGCCGACCGAGGGACGCTGGCTGGACGTTGGCGCAGGCGAGGGGCTGCTCGCGGGCTACCTGGAGGCGGCGGGTCACCGCCTCGACGCGCACGGCCTGGACCCCGACGCAGCGCGGATCGCCCAGGCGCGAGCGCTTTACGGCGAGGGCTTCGCGGTCGGTGATGCGCGCACTGCCGCGCTCGGCGACGGTCTGGACGTCGTCACCTGCATCGACGTCCTCCACTACCTGACGGTCGAGGAGCAGGCCGCGGTGGTCACCCGGCTCGTCGGCGCCACACGGCCAGGCGGGCTGGTGATCGTGCGCGATCCGGACGTTGCGCGGGGCGTGCGCGGGGCGCTCACGGTCGCGGCGGAGGGCGCGCTCGTCGCGGCTGGGCGTCACCAGGGGGACGGCGTGCGGGCGCAGGGGGGCGCGGGGTTGGAGGCGCTCTTTCGGGCGATGATGGAGGACGTCAGGGTCGAGGATTGCTCCGCTGGGACGCCGTTTGCGAATGTGTTGCTGTCGGGGCGCAAAAGTTCGGGCTGAGGCCGCCGGGAAGGGGGGGAACGCGTTGCCGCTCGGGGACGACGGCCACACCGTGGGCGAGGACGGCGGTGTCGTCGACCTCGCCGTCGTCCCCGGACCTACCACTTTCGACAACGTCACCGTCGGTCCAATCTCCGAAAGTGGTCGATCGCCCCCGCAGCCAGCAAGCCCGTGAAGCCACCCATCTCTCGGGGGATGCCGCGATGCGGAGCAGTCGCCCAGAGGAAGCCGCGGAGGACTACAGCCACGCTGCGCATTCCGGCCCCCTTTGGCACCCCAACCCCACCGGAATAGCCCGCGCCCGTGCTGTCCCTTTCCCACCGCGCGCGCCTGATCCTGCTCGCGGTGCTGTGCATCGTGCTCTCAGCCGTCGCGACGCGCGTGAAGATCTCCCTCGATCTGGCCGATGCCCTGCCCAAGGGCGGGGACGCGGGCGACGCGTTCGCCGATGTCAGCCGGTTCTCGCTGCTCGACACCATCCTCATCGACGTGAACGGCGAAGGACACTCCCAGACGGAGCTTGGCGCTGCCGTCGACGCGCTCGGCCTGACCCTCCAGAAGCGCGTCGGGACGGACCTCGCCAGCGTTCGCTACACCTACGGCATGGCCGACGGCATCGGCCTCTCCACCGCCGCCCAGCCCTCGCTGGTGGTCCTGACCGACACTTCAACCCTCGCCGACCGCCTCTCCCCCGAAGGGATGACCCGCGCGCTTGAACGCTCCAAAGCCCAGCTCTTCGGGCCGGCCAGCGTCCTCGCCGCCCGTCAGCTCGCGCACGACCCCCTCGGGCTCGCCACCACGTTCACGACGCGCCTGCAGGCCGGCCAGCAAGCCGGCACCCACCTCGTCGCCGGTCACCTGCTCTCGGCGGACGGCACCCACGCGCTCATCCTCGCCCGCGCCGCGTCCCCTGCCCTCGGCACGCAGCCGGACAGCCCCATCATCGTCGACCTGAAGGCCGATTTGGCGACGAGCGCGCTGCCGGCCGACTGGATCGGCTCCCACCGCTACGCCGCCGAGGCCAGCCAGCAGATCCAGAGCGAGGTCAACAAGGCCGTCAGCGCCGGCACAATCGGCGTGCTGTTGGTCTTCCTGATGGCGTTCCGCTCCATCCGCCCGATCCTCGGCACCTTCCCGCCGCTGTTCGTCGGCGGGATCTTCGCGACGGCGGTCGCGGCAGTGATCTCGCCGATCCACGGCATTGCGATGGCGTTTGGCGGGGCGCTGGCGGGCATGGGCGTCGACTATTGGATCCACCTGTACCTGGCGGGCGTTCGGGACGGGGTGAAGGCGACCTACGCGGAGCGTGTGGCGCAAGGTGACCGTGCGCTGCGCGAATTGATGCCGGCCTACCTCATCTCTGTCGCGGCGACCATCCTGGCGTTCTTCGCGCTGGCGACGAGCGCGTACCAGGCCGTGAGCGACCTCGGCATCATCGGCATCGGCTGCTCGATCGGCGCGTTCATCACGATTGTGCTGATGGGTCCGGCGATGTTCGGCGTGCTGGCCAGGCCGGGCGACAAGGTCCCGTGGCTGCCGCTGCCCCTGCGGGTGCCGGCGGTGGTGGCCGGCGCCCTGCTGCTCGGTCTGGCGCTGCTCGGAACGCGGGCTTTGAGCATCCGTTTTGACGGTGACCCGCGGTCGATGGACTCGCGCCTGCCCGCGACCGCAGCGCTCGAAGACGCGATCAAGACCCGGTACGGCGGCGAGACGACGCAGGGGCTTGTCGTGGCCGAAGGCGACAATCTCGACGAGGCGCTCGATCGACTCCAGCCTGCCGTCGCCGCGCTCGCCGACGTGAACGGGATCCAGGTGCACTCGCCGCTCGACCTGCTCCCCGCGCCGGCCACCCGCAGCCAGCGACAGGCGCTCGTAGCCGACCTCCCCGCCCTGGAGGCGCGCTTTGTCGCAGCAGCGACGGCCGAGGGCTTTGACGCAGAGGCGCTCCTGCCCGGCTTCCGGGCGAGCCTGGCGGGGGTCTCCGCGCCAACGTTGGCCACGTGGTCCGCGACGGCGGGTTCGGAGATCCTCGCGCGCACCGTGCAGGCAGATCCAGACGGACACACGCGCGTGGCCGCCGTTGTCGTGGGGGTGAGCGAGGCCGCGCTCGCGCACGCCGGGCGTGAGTTGAACCTCGCGACCGCGGATCGGCCGGACGAGACGAGCGCCGACCCCAACCGCGCCCACTTCGTCTACCCGGCGGGCGTTGCGGCAGCGGGCGCCTCGCGCATCCGGGACGAGCTGATCTCCAGGTCTGGCCTCGCTTTGGCCGCGGTGCTGGCGTTCATGTTGCTGCGCTACCGTGACACCGCGCAGGTCGTCGCTGCCAGCCTGCCGTCGGTCGGGGCGGCGCTCGGCACGCTGGGGGTGCTCGCGTGGTCCGGGATCGCGCTCACGCCGGTCAGCGGTCCGGGGTTCGTCCTCGTCCTTGGTCTGGCGTTTGACCAGGGGATCTTCATGGTCGAGACGCGGAACGAGGAGATCGCCCGTCGAGGGGCAGAGGCGGCCCGCGGAGGCGCCCGGGCGAGCCTGCTGCCGATGGCGTCTGGCCCGTCGCCCTCGTTCTTCTCGGCCCGCGCGGCCATCTTCATCGCGCTGGCGACGGCGTTCGCGGGGTTCGTCGGACTGTGCTCGGCGGAGCACCCCGCGGTCTTCGGCGTCGGCCTGACCGAGTCCCTCGGCATCGCGTTCACCGCCCTCACGGCGTTCGGCATCGTCCCCGCCGTCCTGACCGATCGTGGCGAGTCGACCACGCGGCGATGGGCACGGGGGCTGGGTTTTGCGCTCGTCCTGCTCTTCCAGGTCGATGCCCTCATAGCCCTGCAGGGCTGGATCCATCCGCCGCCCGCGCCCGACCACCCAGCGCCCCTCCCGCCCCTGACCGGCACCGCGTCCGACCGTCGCGTGGGCCCCGACCGCCTCATCCGCAGCCACGGCATCTGGGTCGAGCACCTCGAAGGCGACCCGTACACGATGGGCCGCTCGGACGCGACCCTCGCCGGCCCGCTCCGCGACCGCAACGAAGCCGGGATCGTCGACGAGTTCTTCAAGCACGTGAAGAATCCGCTGGTCCAATATGGGCTGTTCCGCGCCGTCCCCATGTTCGGCGGGGCGATGGCGACCTACGTCCCCGACCGCTACCTGAACGAGCTGCGCGGCTTCACGGACACCGGCGACGACAGCACGTGGGGCTGGATCGCACCGCACTACGCCCGAAAACTCTGCTACCACGCCATCCACGACGTAGGGCAGGCGATGGTCGACTCGCCGTTGCTCGGCGCGTGTACCGGGTTCGTGGCGAACGGCGCGCGGGTGAAGGACGGGCACGCGCTGCTGGCGCGCAACTTCGACTTTGACGGGGGACCGTCGTTTGACGCCGACAAGGCCGTGATCGCCGTGAAGGGTCAGGGCGTGCTCGGTTTTGTGCACATCGCGATCGTCGGGCTGGAAGGGGTGGTCACGGGGTTGAACGAGGCGCAGATCGGCATCGGGGTGCTGGCGGCGGCCTCGGACGCGCGTATTCATCTTGGAACGCCGATGATCTTCATCGTGCGCGAGATCCTGGAGAACGCGCGGTCGCTCGACGACGTGCAGAAGATCCTGGACGCGCGGCGAGGATTTGTGAGCGAGGGGATCCTGGCTGTCGACGGAAAGACCGGGGAGACGGCTGTTTTCGAGGTCACGCCCGACGACGTCACGCGATTGCCGCCAACCCCACCCGCGCCCGGACAACCGCCGGGGATCGCTGAGGGCCTGACGAACCACTTCCGCGGTAAACACGCCAACGACCTTGCGAATCACCTGCGGATGATCGAGGGCACCACCACGGCGAGGCTGGCGCGCATGGACGAATTGCTCGCGAGGACGCCGGTGATCGACGAGGCTGCCGCGATCGCCATCCTGCGGGACCGAAAGGGCGTCGGCGACGTGGACCTCCCCCATGGGCATGAATCGGCGATCAACGCGGACATTGCGGCGCACGGCGCGGTCATCGACGCGACCGCGGGCACCATCACCGTCTCGACGACGCCGAACCTCGCAGGGCAGTTCCTCCGGTTCTCCGTGGACAAGCTCCTCGCGGGCGACCTGGTACCCGAGGTGGTTGCCGACGCGGACGACCCGGACGGCACCTGGCGGGTCAAGAACGCGCGGGACCTGACCTGGACAGCGGGCGATCTGCGCGGTGCAGACGCCGAAAAGCACCTGCGCCACGCGCTGGCGCTCAATCCCGGCGACGTCGACGCCTCGCTCGCGCTTGGGCGACTGCTCGCGGGCGAAGGCCGGAAGGCGGAGGCGACGCCGTTCCTCCAAGCCGTGATCGCGCGCCCGGAACGCCCAGAACAGGCGCGTGACGCGGAAGAGGCGCTGCGATGAGCGTCTGGTGGCCCGCGGCTGGAACGAGCTTGGACGTACCAAAATCGACGACGTCAGCTTTTCGCACATTCCGATGTGCGAAAAGTGACGTCGTCGGTTTTCGTATGTCCTGGGAGCGGGCGAAGGGGCGGGCGTGGCGCGCAGGGGCGATGCTTCGCGGAACGGCGGTCGCGGCCCTGGGGATCGCGATGCTGACGAGGCCGGCGTGGGCGATGTGCGGCGTTCCCGAAGTGACCGACATGCCGGTCACCATCGGCATCGAGACGCACGGGCACCACATCGGCGGGACGGGGATCGTGACGATGACGGAGCTTGGCGTTGGGAACCATGTGGTCTGGTCGCTGACGCTGCTGTCGCCAGGCGGGCTGGCGATGTTCACGGCGACCGGGTCGTTCCGGGAGGACGTCGCGGAGACCCCGCCGACCATCACAACGGGCCTGGACGCCTGGAAGCCGTGGCTGGAGAAACTACCGTTGGGGCGGGACTTGCGGGTGGCGTTCCAGACCGAAGGTGACGGCCAGCCAGGGGCGCGTCGTGACCGCGAGGCATGCGCTGGAGGCACAGTGCGAACCCGCTTCGTCCCAAGCGGCGACACCGAGCCTTTCTTGATCGCCCGCCGCCACTGGCACGGCCCCGGCGGCCCGGCCCGCGCGCTCGTCTACAACGACCGCGTCATCCTCCACGATCCGCTCCGTGGCTACACCCTCACCATCGTCGCGCCCGCCCGTCAGCTTCCGCACGCCCCTTATTCGGACGAAGAATGAGGCTCGACCGCATCCTCGTCACCGCGCTGGCGACCGCCGTGGTCGTCGAATGGCTGCGTTCGCCCGTCTCAGGCCCCGTCTGGCCGATTGCCCTCGCGTTGGTCTCGGCAACGCTTTTTCTCCTCGTCGCCCGCCGACTTCCCACGCCCGCGCCGCCGCCGTCTCCCGCACGTCCCGCCGTCCTCATCCCAACGCACAACAACCACACGAGCATCGGCGACGTCGTGACCCGGGCCCTCGGCACCCTCAAGCACCCGCATGGCGAGGAGGTTCCGGTCTTTGTCGTGGACGATGGCAGCACGGACGGCTCCGGCGCGCTCGCGGAGGACGCTGGCGCCATCGTCGTCCATCACGGCTACAACCGGGGAAAGGGCGCTGCGCTGCTCACCGGCATGCAGGCCCTCGCCCGCGCCGGGTACACCCACGCGATCTGCCTCGACGCGGACGGGCAGCATCACCCCGAGGATCTCCCGGCGTTCATCGCGGCGATCCATTCAGATCCCTTCGCGATCCTCGCCGGCGTTCGCGATCTGGCGACGGCCCCGGGGATCAGCCGGTTTGGACGGCGGTTCTCCAACTTCTGGATCTGGGTGGAGACCGGCTGGCGCGTGGCGGACAGCCAGTGCGGCTTCCGTGCCTACCCGCTCGGGCCGGTGCTGGCGTTGGACCTCGGCTCCAGCCGCTACGACCTGGAGGTGGAGGTGTTGACGCGCGCGCTCTGGGCCGGAGTAGCAGTGCGCGACCTGGCCTGCCTCGTCACCTATCCGCCGAAAAAAGAGCGTGTAACCAGCTTTCGCCCGATCCTCGACAACGCGCGGATCACCTGGCTCAACATCAAGCTGATCGCCGAGCGCATCCTCTGGCCACCGTACTGGTTTCCGCGGCCGGGCTCGGCTCGGGGGCGCTGGGACGCGGCCTCGCGCGGGTTCCCGCTCGGCTGGCGCTTTGTATTCGGCGTTGTACGCCTGCTCGGGCGACGTCCTGCCGTATGGATCGCGCGGACGGTCTCGCTCTGGTACGTCCCCTTCGCGCCCCGGGGGGGTCTGGCCGGCTACCTCGCGCGCGTGAGCCCGAACGTGCCGGGTTGGCGGGCGCGGGCGAGGATCTATGGGAACTTTGCCGAGGTCCTCGTCGACCGGATGGCCTGTGCGGTGCAAGGCCCAGCCGCGTTCCGGTACGAGCACGAGGGCACGATGGCGATGGTGGAAGCGTTCGCGGGGGCGCGTGGGGCGCTGCTGCTCTCGGCCCACCTCGGGAACATCGAGTGCGTTGCCGGGCCAGGCGGGTCGGACGGAAAGCAGGCGGAGGACCGACTGAAGGTCCTGCACATCCTGCGGTTTGAGTCGGGAAGGGACCAGGGCCAGGCGGTGCTGGAGGGCGTCGACCCGCGCTGGCGCCCGCGGATCATCCCGGTCAACCGGGCGGATGGTTTCTCAGCGCTCAGCGCGCTGCGGGTCCTCCGCGAGGGCGGGGTCGTCGCGATGCACGGCGACAGGCTGATCGACGATCGGTCCGTGACCGTCGACCTCCTCGAGGCGCCGTGTCGGGTGCCGGCCGGCCCCTGGTTGCTCGCCGCGCTGGCCCACGTGCCGGTGCTCATCGTCGGCTGCTTCAAAGAGGGCGAGACCTACCGCGTGGTGTGCTCCGAGCCGATGGAGTGCGTGTTTGACCGCGCGCAACCCCGGGATGTCCAGATCCACCGGTGGGCGCAGGCCTACGCCGATCAGGTCGGAACCTGGGCCCGCCGTTGGCCCGACCAGTGGTACAACTTTCATGACTTGTGGAGCCAGACATCGCCCGACGACGGACCCGCCGGGCCAGACCGAGGCTTGCCGGACGCGCCTTCGTAACATAATGACACGATCGGCATGTACTCCCGATCCCGAAACTCCATCCCCCGCGCAACGCTCCCCGCGTTCCGCCGGAGCCCCGCGTGAGCCCCTCTCTCGACGCCGACCGGATCATCGCCGAGCTCGACCGCATCTTCATCGACCAGTTTGAGCTCGACGCAGCGCAGGTCGTCCCCGCCGCGCGTCTCCGCGAAGACCTCGACCTCGACAGCCTCGACGCGGCCGACATGCTCGTTGCCATCGAGAAGAAGTTCGGCATCCGGCTTGACGATCAGGTCGCCCGGGGGTTCCGGACCGTCGGCGACATCCACGGCTACGTTCGCCAGCTCGTTGCGGACAAGCAGGCCGAACCGCCCTCGGCCGGGGCCACCGGCGGGTAGCTTCAGGCGGGCGGGCGGCTCAATCCGAAGGGGGCGAGCACGGCGCCTCGGGCGTACACCCAGAACGAAGACGGGCGGCGGTGGCCGGTCTCCGCTGCGATGGCCGCTTCGCGCTCCGACAGCGGGACCCAATCGGCGACTGGTGGCGTGGTGACAGGAGGCAGCGGGTCTGCGAGACGGGCCTGCACGTACGACTCATCGAGCGTCGCTGGAGTACACCCGTCAAAGAGCGCTCCGGGGCTGGGCGAGGTGACGCTACCCCGCCACGCCCGCGCCATCGCGCACATCCCCTTCGCCTGGCCGACGTCGGAGGCGGCGACGATCCGGACGGCGGTGTACTCGTCCGGCGACATCAGGGCCGTCGCAACGACGCGCATGGAGTACGCGACGTTCTGGTCCGTGTGCAGGGCGTTGGGCTCGCGGAGGATGATGTCGGCGGGGACGCCGAGCGCCTCCATGCCCGCGGCGAGGGCGTCGGCCTCGACGTACGGCGTGTAGACGGCGCTGCCGGACGTCACGAAGTACCTGACCGCACCGATGTCGTAGAGGTGCGCGGCCCAGATGACGCGGCGCCACTGGCAGACCGACAACGTGCCGTCCTCGTTGCTCGGACAGCCAGGAACGATGGCGTAGACCTGCTCAACGGGTTCGCTCGGCGGAGGCAACGCTACATGCACCTGGTGAGTATACCCAGGAAGCACGCGGGGTCCCCCACCCAGGCGTGCCATAAGATGTCCCGTGCTCGGAACCGCAGAGGGCGTTTCCGAGCGCTCGGAAACGCCCTCTGCGGTTCCGAGCGCGGAAGACTTATTGTCGAACAAACCCGAACATCTACGCGGTCCGCCGGCTGTGGTCTGCCCAGCCGGGCCGTTCCTTGATAGCCGTCCGCCCCGGAGTCTTCCGATGCCCCCCACTGATCCGTCCGCGCCGAGCCCCGCTGTCGTCGACCTGATCCTGCCCATCAAGCAGATGATCGTCCGCGTGCTGATGCTTGAAGGCGTGGCGCCGACGGACATCCCGGACGACGGCCCGCTGTTTGGCGCCGGCCTCGGACTGGACTCGGTCGACGCCCTGGAGCTGGCGATCCACGTGGAAGAAGCGTTCGGCGTGAAGATGCCGGACGACGCCGGGACCCGGCGGGCATTCGCATCCGTGCGGGCGTTGGCGGAGTTCGTCGTCGAGCGCCGGGCGACGGGCGCGGCGTGAGCTCACACCAGGACTTTGTGATCATCGGGGCGGGGCCGACCGGCTGCGCCCTGGGGGCCTACCTCGCGCGCGGGGGGGCGAGCGTCACGCTGGTGGAGGCGGTGGAGCGGCCCGAGAGCGTCGTTGGCGAGTCCATGTTGCCGTGTTCGCGCGTGGTGTTCGACGAGCTTGGGCTGGACACGACCGGCTTCCTGGTGAAACGCGGGGCGGTGTTCTGCGCTTCGGAGGCGGACGGCGGCGGTTCCGTGCGGTTCGACTTCTCGGAGGCGGAGGATCCGGTCTACACGCATGCATGGCAGGTCCAGCGCGAGGTGTTCGACCTGCGGTGGCGGGACGTCGCAACGGCGCACGGCTGCGCGATCGTCTACGCGAAGGTCACGGAGGTGAACGTGGCGGGCGGGCGCGTGGAGTCCAGCGCTGGCGCGTTTGAGGCCGGGCGGATTGTCGACACGGGCGGGCGGACGATGTGGCTGTCGCAGAAGCTTGGCCTGCGGGTGGGCGACGCCCGGCTGAAGAACAGCGCGGTCGGCACCCGCATGCGCGGCGTGCGTGCGCTTGGACGCGATCAGCCCGGTGACATCACGATCTGCTGCATCCCGGGCGGGTGGATCTGGATCATCCCGTTCGGCGAGGGAATCGCGTCCGTTGGTGTGGTGATGAGCCCGGACTGTCCGCTTCGCGGCTCCGCGGAGGAGCGGTTCAACGGGGCCATGGCGCTCTCGCCGGAGGCCTGGTCGCGCCTCCAGGACGCCGAGCGCATCCTCCCGTTGCGCGGGCTCCAGGACTTCACCGCGAGCTCGAAGAGCTTCCACGGCCCCGGCTTTGCCCTTTGCGGCGATGCAGCCACGTTCATCGACCCGGTGTTCAGCTCCGGTGTGCTCCTCGGCCTCTGCGGCGCGCGCTCGCTCGCCCCCGCGCTCCTCGACGGGTCCGAGTCCGCCCTCGACCGCTGGCAGGCGGAATACCGTGACGGCGCCGGGATCTTCCGCAAGGTCATCGACCACTGGTACGCTGGCGACTTCATGACCGTCGCCCTCGCCGAGCCCCGCCTGCAGAAGCCCTACTACCGGCGCGGAATCGTCTCGCTGCTCGCGGGCGACGTCTACAACCCCGCCCGCACCAGCCCGCGCCGCATGGCCGAGCGCATGGGCGAGCTGGCCGCGAAGGTCCGGGAACACGGCGGCGCCACCCGTACGACAGGCGAGGCGACCGGGTGATCCGCCGCTACTTCGCGAAGCTGCGCGCGCAGCTTCAGGCCATCCTCGCCGCCAACCTCAGCCCTGGCAGCATCGGCCGGGCCGTGGGCATCGGCGCGTTCATCGGCGCGCTCCCGATCTACGGCATCCACCTCGGCGTGTGCGTCGTCGTCGCGCGCTTCTTGAAGCTGAACGAGGCCGTGATGTACGGCGCCGCGAACATCTCCAACCCGTTCTTCGCCCCGTTCCTGATCGCGGTCGAGGTCGAGATCGGCGAGTACATGCGGTACGGCAAGGTCTCGCCGGCCGATACGTTGGCGTTCGGGCACTCCTTCTGGGGCATGCTGCAAACCGCGCCGGACCTGTTCCTGTCTTGCGTGTACGGCAGCGTTCCCGCCGGGATCGTCCTCGGCGCGTTGCTCGGACCCCTCGCCTTTCTCATCGCCAACCGGCGGGTTAGCCGGGGGGATGGCCGACCCCCAGATCCCCCCTGAGCTCCTCGATCGCGTCCTCGCTCGCGTGCGCGAAGAGCTGGCCCGCGCCGAGTCCGAAGACCGTCGCCACCTGGTGCCCCCGCTCCCGGAAGTGCGAGGCACCTGGCAGGACGAGACTGCGCTGAAGCTGGGCCAGGCCCACGGCGCCGACCGCATCGGCACAGACGGCTCGATCGGTGGCGGGTCGATCGCCGGCGGTTCAGCTGGCGGTGACCTGAAGGGCATCGCGAAGCTGATCGACCATACGCTGCTCAAGCCGGACGCCACGCGCGCCGAGCTCGTGAAGCTCTGCCAGGAGGCCGCGACCCACAAGTTCGCGAGCGTCTGCATCAACACCACCTGGGTTCCGCTCGCTGTCGAATTGCTGAAGGGTTCCGGGGTGATGACCATCTGCGTCGTAGGCTTTCCACTAGGGGCGGCGACGTCGCGCGCGAAAGCTGCGGAGACGCGTGAGGCCATCCAGAACGGGGCCGCCGAGATCGACATGGTCGTCAACCTTGGCCTGCTGAAGGGCGGAGACCACGATGGCGTGTACGACGACATCCACGCGGTCGTCGCAGCGGCGCAGGGGCGACCGGTCAAGGTCATCCTGGAGACGCACCTGCTCACCCGTGAGCAGAAGGTGGCTGCCTGCGCGCTGTCCAAGGCGGCCGGGGCGGCGTTCGTGAAGACCAGCACAGGCTTTTCCGGCGGCGGAGCGACGGCGGAGGACATCGCGCTGATGCGGGCGGTCGTGGGCCCGGAGATGGGTGTGAAGGCTTCGGGCGGCGTGCGGACGGCGGACGACGCGCGGAAGATGGTCGCGGCGGGCGCAAACCGGCTTGGCGCCTCGGCCTCCGTCGCGATCGTGACGGGTGGAAAGGCAACGGGAACCTACTGATGCCTGCGATCCACGCCGCGCACCCAGAGCGCCGGGTGGTCCTGGTCGTGCTGGACTCGCTCGGAATGGGCGAGATGCCGGACGCGGCAGCGTGGGGCGATGCCGGGTCCGACACCCTCGGGCACGTCGCTGAGCGCACGCCGCTGACGATCCCGAATCTCGCGGCGTTGGGACTTGCCAATATTCGTCCGGTGCCTGGCGTCCGCGCGGTAGCGACGCCGTCTGGCAGCTATGGCAAGATGGCGATCGCGGGTAACGGCAAGGACACCATCGCAGGGCACTGGGAGATCGCCGGTGTGCGGGTGGATGTGCGCTTCACCGAGTATCCGACTGGGTTTCCAGCCGAGCTGCTCGAGGAGTGGTCGCGTCGCATCGGGCCGAGCGCCGGCCCCGGCTGGCTTGGAAACTGCGCCCGTTCCGGCACCGTCATCCTCGACGAGCTCGCGCCCGAGCACGTCGCCACCGGCAAACCCATCGTCTACACCAGCTCGGACAGCGTGTTCCAGGTCGCCGCGCACGAGGCGGTGATCCCGCCGGCCGAGCTGAACCGCATCTGCGAGCTGGCTTTTGATCTCGTCGCCCCGCTCGGCGTCGCGCGCGTCATCGCCCGCCCGTTCGTCGGCGACGCAGCGTCCGGTTGGACGCGTACCGGCAACCGTCGCGATTTTGCCCAGCTCCCACCGCGCGACACGTTCGTCGACGAAGTCCTGGCGGCGGGGCTGCCAACCTCGTCGATCGGCAAGGTCAAGGACATCTTCGGCGGTCGCGGGTTCTCGATCGCGGTCAAGGCCAGCGGCAACGCGGCGATCACCGACGCGCTGCTACGCCAGGTCGATGAGCAGCGCAGCGGCTTGATCTTCGCGAACCTCGTGGATTTTGACATGCTCTACGGCCACCGCCGCGACCCGGGCGGCTACGCCCGCGCGTTGATGGCGTTCGACGAGCATGTTCCTGCCCTGCTCGCCCGCCTGGGCCCGAAAGACCTGCTCATCCTGACCGCGGACCACGGCAACGACCCGACCTACCGCGGGAGCGACCACACCCGCGAATACGTCCCCTTGATCGCCTACACCCCCGGTGTCCCCGGCAAGGACCTCGGCACGATGCCCACGCTCGCGATGTGCGCGACGTTGGGGCGGCAATGGCTGGGGCTCGCGGCGCGACCGTAGCGGCCCCTACCTCCTCCGCCCTCCGAGCCGAAAAGCCCACGTCCCCCGGATCGCCGCCAGCTCGGCCTCCGCGCGCTCCCGCGCCCGATTCGCGTGCTCCAAGGGGGCGGAAGCGGCGGCCGACGGCGCCCGCGTGGGGTTGGCGATCCACGCCAGGAGCGGCTCAGCGAGGCGCTTTGCGTCGTATCGTCGGGCGATGGGCGCGGGGTCCGGCGCTGGCGTCCGGTCGAGCAATGAAACGACCGCCTCCTCGCGCGACTGCACAGCGCGAACCTGCCCTTCCCGCGCGAGCTCGTCGATCAGCTCGGGCCCGGACGATGCCACCACGCGCAAGCCCGCCGCCCGCGCGGCCAGCACGCGCGTCCGCGACCCGGTCAGCGGCTCCCAGACGTCGCTGCGGTCGAGGGTCAGGAGCACCTCGCATTGGCTGAGCACCGGCTGCGGATCTGCGAGCCACCCGTGAAAACGCACGTTCGCGTAGGCTGAAAACCGCTCGCGGAACCGCTCGTACCCGCCGGGCTGACCGGGCCCACCGGTCACGTCCACCTCGACCGGCGTGCGACGCATCGCCTCGATCAGCACGTCCCCAACAGCATCGTCGTCGAACCAGGTGTTGAAGCTGCCGGCGAGCAGGACCCGTACCGGCCCCTCCGCACCCGTCCCCACATACGAAAACCGACGACGTCGCTTTTCATATGTATGAATATTGACGTCGTCGGTTTTGATATGGGGGGGCTGGGGCCACGCGATGGGAATCGGGGCGATGGGGAGACGGTCCGGCCCAGCCCAGCGCCCGAGCAGACCGAGCTGGCCGATGAGGGAAAATCGGCTGGCCATGCCGATCGTCGAGAAGGCATCGGCCCTCGCGAGCGCGGGGAGGAACACGCGAGCGCAGTCCTCGGCGACCCGCGCCCCGTCCCCGCCCCGCGCGACGACGGCCTGCGCATCCGCGTAGGGGTCGCCAGGCAGATCGATCCAGACCGGCCTCTCCCCACAAACGCGAATCGCGGCGTCCGTCGGCCGATAAGCGCCGGCGCTCACGACCACATCCGCGGTGGTGTGGGCGCCGGACGCGTCGCCCCCTCGCCCCTCCGCCCCTCGCCCTCCCGCGTCGACGACGATGACCTCGTGCCCAGCCGCAGCGATGGCGTCGTGAAAATGCCAGAAACGCGCTTTCGCGAAGCCATTTGCGTCAGGCTCGCCGACGAGCGCCACGCGCTTCACTCGGGATCGTCCGGCGGTCCACCGGCCCCCGCTGCGGGGGCCTCGTGCCACGTCACGATGCCCCAGGCATGCGGAATGGCGACGATGCCGTGATCCTCGATGTCCTGCTCGACCCGGAAGGCGTAGAGCTCGTTGTGCCAGACGTAGGCGTGCACGTGGCCAGCGTCGAAAACGGCGGCCGAGACCCGGTAGTTGCCGTGCAGCAGGGGGATCGACGGGTAGTGCAGGTAGAACGTATAGATGCCGTGATACCGGCCCTTGAGGACGTGGTCAAAACCCGTGTTCGGGCCGTAGACGTACACGCCGTCGTCGCGGTGGATCGCGACGCCGAAGATCGGGTCGTCGACAGGCTCGGTGGTGCGAAACGTGACCGCGACCAGCAGGCCTTCGCCGGTACGCAAGACAGCGCGTTCGCGGCCGGTATCGTCGAGGATCCGCACGCTGTCGATGCGAACCTCGCCCGTCCCGGCGACAAGGGTGCGCTCACCGTCGACGATCCTCGGTGCCTCGCCCGCCGAGGCACGAAACGCGGCTTCAGCGTCTGGAACAGCGCAGGCCTGCGTGACCGCAGCGCTCGGGTCGAGGGTGCTGGCAGGGGTGTCGCTGGGAGCCCGATCGGACCGACGACGACGGGGCGCCCACGCCTCGGGCCGCAGCGGGCCGCTGGACGGGTCCGCGCGCTCGACGCGCCTAGGCTTCGCGGGGTCTGAAGGGCCTTCTCGCCCGAGCGCGGCGATGGCCACGCGCCCGAGGCCAACGTACTCGTCCACGACCTCGCGCGCCCCGCCCTGCATTTTCGGCTCGCCCTTGTCCATCCACAGGACCTCGCTGCACAACGCCCGGATCGCGTGCAGGTCGTGCGAGACGAAGATGAGGCTGCAGCCATCCGCCAGCGCTCGCTCGATCCGGCGCACGCATTTGCGCTGGAAATACTGGTCGCCAACCGCGAGGACCTCGTCGATCAGCAGCACCTTCGCGTCGCTGTGCACCGCGATCGCAAAACCCAGGCGGAGCTGCATGCCAGTGGAGTAGGTGCGGACGGGGTGATCGATGAATTCGCCGAGCTCGGCAAAGGCGATGATCGCCGGGATGTGCTCGACGATCTCCGGCGGCGTCATGCCCGCCAGAGCGCAGCCGAGTTCGATGTTCTCGCGCCCCGAAAATGGCGGATGAAAGCCAACTCCGAGGTCGAGCAGCGTCGCCATCCGGCCGTTGACCTCAAGCTCCCCCTCCGTCGGCTCGCTGATCCCCGCCAGCAGGCGCAAGAGCGTGCTTTTGCCGGCGCCGTTGCTGCCGACGATGCCGAACGCGTGGCCGGCCCTCGCCTCGAAATTGACGTTTCGCACGGACCAGTGCTCGGTGTGGTGCATGCGACTGCCGAGGAACTCGAAGAATCGGGAGCGATCGTTCGGGTAGATGTCGAAGCGCTTGCCGAGGCCCTGCGCACGCGCCAGCACCGAGCCCGGCACCTCCGACGAGGCCGCGAAGCGCGGGATGGCGGCAGCAGGATCGGGACGAATTGGGCTCAACATGGTACCCTAATGCGGCATGTCGCGCTCCCCTACCCTCCGTGTACGCCTCCGACCGGCGGTCTGCGTCCTCGTCGCCTCGCTCGTTGGCTGCAAGGGCCTGGACCGTGTCCCGATCCTCACCGCCGATCCGTGCTCGTTCAACGGGGTCGACTACACGTCTCGCGAGGTCTACATCGCGCGTGTGCTGGACGGGGACACCATCAACACCGATACGGGCGAGAGCATCCGCCTGCTCGGCATCAATGCGCCCGAGATCGCCCATCCCGATCAGGCGGTGGAGTGCTGGGGCCCTGAGTCCGCGGATTGGATGACCCAGAAGCTCACGAGCCAGACCGTGCAGCTCAAATTCGACGCCGAGTGCACTGACCTCTACGGGCGTACGCTCGCCTACGTCTTTGCCTCGAGCGCAGCGATCTCCGGCTCGACCACGATCACGAGCGACTCCGGCACCGTCGTCACCACGACAACGGACACCGCAGACACCGGAGACACCGGCACCATCGGCACAACCAGCAGCTCGACCTACGATCTGCTCATCAACGAGGAGAGCGTCCGCGAGGGCCAGTCCATCGTTTTTGAGGCGTTCGACAACATCAAGCTGAAGTCCGTGCTCTACGACGCCCAGGCCGTGGCGCAGCGCGAGAACGTGGGCCTTTGGGGAGCGGCGGGGACGACCCCCGAGTGCCCTTGAGCTCGGCGCTGCCGGACACCGGTGGCAGCACACGGGGCCCCGTGCGTTCGCCACCCGCCCGATCGCTGGTGGAGGCGCTGGAGTTGGCCGGGCGCGAACGCCAGCGCGAGGAGCAGGAGCTCGACCTGGCGATGAGCGAGGTCGCGCGAGAGGATGTGCAGAACCGCCGGAGCATCGACGAGGCATACCGGCGGATCGCCGCCTTGAAGCTGCTGCGCCAGGAGCTGGAGGAGCGTCGGGCCGCGATGGCGAGCGCCGCGTCGCGCCACGAGTGGCAGGCGGTGCGGACGGGGCTGCAGGCCGACAGCGCTCGTTTTGCTGGCCGGGCCGAGGAGGCACGGACCGCGATGAAGGCGCGCGACGAGCGCATCGCCGCGGAGATGGCCTCCCCGGAGCTCGTCGCTGCCCTCACCGAATTTGAGCGCTACCACGCCGAGGTCGAACCCTCGCTCGCGAGCATGCCGGCCGCCTACCGGCTCGCGATCTCGGAGACCCACGAGCGAAACGCGCGCCGCCTCGCGCCCTACGCCGCGGAGCTGAACAGCCTCGCCTTGCGGCTCGACGCGGCGGTTGAGCCCATCGGCGTGGTGGCCTGCGCCTCGCCGGCCGACGGTCGCCCGGAGGCCCTCGTCCTCGTCCTGCCCCTCCCCTTCGCGGTCTACCGGGAGTGGGCCACACGGGAGGAGGACCTGGGAACGGTGTTCGCCTACCGCATCGTCGCGGCCGTGTGCCGGTTGCTCCAGGGCATTGGCGCTGCCGACGCGCCGATCGAGTATTTTGAGGTTCACGGGTGCCTGGCGCTGCAGGTCTGGCTGGGTGACCACGTCGTTGTGGGCGATCTCCGCGAACAGACGCTGGAGCACATCGCGCGCGCCTACGAGGAGGGCGCGGAGCTGCGCGCTGCGGGCGTCGAGGTGTACGGCGTGTGGCTGCGTCCCGAGCTGCTCACCGAGGATGGGGCGTGATGGAGCAGGTTGAAGGGCACGACCTGGCGCTCTTGCGGAAGCTCCGGGTCGATCAGGTCGCGCGGTGGCTGGAGATCCACCCCTTTGAGGTGGTCCGGGCGCTCGTGCAGGTCGACGCGCTGCCGGCAGACCTGCGCCTGGACACAGACGCCGTCGAGCGTGTTCGAACCTCCCTCGGCCTCGAAACCTGGTGGGACGGCACCGAGCTGCCCCACGACGACCCCGCGCTGATCGCAGCGTTGATCGTCCATCTCACGTCACGCCTCGGCGTCATCGGCGACAGCAATCTCCCCGCCACCAGCGCGGTGGTGCGCCGACCTTTGTCGACACGGTCCGACAACCTGTTTCGCGGCCTGGACCCCGAGCGGCAGGTTTTCCTGCGCCGCGCAGTGAACCATCTCGTCCGAATGGGCTATCTTGACATCGTCATGACAGCCGCCGGCCTCTCTGTCACCCTCCGCCCGGAGAGCCGGGCCGAGCTTCGCCTCCTGACCGTCGGGTCAGCCGGTCTGGATGCCCTGGTCGCCCGCACCCGGGCCGAGCGCGGCGGTGGTGGATGAAGGAGGCTGAACCTCGAAAGCTGTTCGGCCGTCCCTCAGGCATGCTCCTCGACGAAAAGCCCTCGCAGGCCCTCCCGCCTCCGATCCGGCTCGAGCCAGGGGCTGGCTGGCGTGCCCCCACCGCCGCGGCAGACTCGGCGGGCGGCATGCGGATCCGGAGCGTCGCGAGCCTGCCGGACGAGCTCGAAGATCCCGACGAGATGGAGGACGAGGGCGAATTGGGCGATGCTGGCGACGACGCTGCCGATGAGAGCGACGTCTGGGGTGCGGCGTTTGAGGTCGATGATTTTCGTGCGCAACGCCGGGACCCGGACGAGGACCTCATCCGCACGCCGGCGCAGGTGCATGTGATGGCTTCGCCGATGGCCGGAGCCGGTGAGGACGAGGATGACGTGGTCGCGATGCCCGAGGAGGGCGACGAGGCCGAGGCGACGGGCGTTGGCGAGCAGGTCGCGATGCCGGAGGGCTTCGCTGATGATCTGGATCTCGCGATGCCTGCGGACGAGGCCCCCGCTGAGCCGATCCCAGCGGCCACGAGGGTCCGCTCGCTCCCGCCGGTCGCCCCGCCCGCGCGCCCCGCCGATGGGCTGCGGACCAGCGGAATTGCGCTCTCCCGTGGCGTTGCCCCGCCGCCCCGGGTGCTGACCCGGGACGCCGCGGAGGGCCTCGCGGTGGCCTGGATGGGCGCGAGCGCTGGCGACGCGACGGACCTGCCGGACATCGTGGAGGACCACCACAGTCGCATCGGACCGAATCGGGAGGCGCGGATGGCGCTCCTCGAAGCGGCGGTCTTCGGGGAGGCCCAGCGCCAGAACGCGCCGCCGGCCACTCCGGCCGTCGACCTTCCCGCGTGGTCGCCGGAGAGCGCGCCCGGCCCGGACAGCACCGCAGTCCCAACGCCGCGTAGCCGATTCAGCCTCCCGCCCGCGAACGAGCCCCCGGCCCCTGCGCCCCGGCAGGCCGCCGATCCGCCAGGCCACGACGAGATCCCGGACGCTGTCGCCGCGCTCGCGGAGGCCATGCAGCGCGACACGCCGCCGTCGGGCAGCATCGCGCCGCGCGCAAAGCGCCCCACCGGCGAGGCGCCCCGGATCCTCCGCAGGGGCCGGGAGCCGGAGCCGCCCGCGCCAGCCCAGTCGGCAAAGGCGACGCGCCCGATGTTCGACGGCGACGGTGTCACCCCGCGCCGTCTGGGACGCCTCCCCCAGCCGCCCGACGATGACGGCGGCGAGCTTCGCTACCCGGGCACCGGCGATGCACCGGAATTCCCACGTCGCACCCGGCCACCTCCACGCGCGCCGGAGCCCCCCGCCGGAGCGCGCCCCGCCGAGGACGACATCTGGGGCCCGAGTCACCGGAACGCGGATGGGCGCGGCCGCGTTGGGCCCCCGCCGATCTTCCCCGAGATGCCCGCGCCCTCGTTTGCTCTCCCTGAGATCCCGGTGGCACCTGCTCAACCGCCGCCGGACCTCCCGCGCCCCCCGCGCGCGAGCATGCGGCCGGAGTCGCCCCGACAGGCCCCTCCCGCCGAGCCCACCCGGCCGGACTCGCCGCGGCAGACCCTGGCCCCGGCCCGAACCACGCAAGCGCCCGGCCGCGCTGCCCCGCGCCAGGGGCCGAGGGTCACCCGGGTGCCCCGCGCCGCCACGCGGGAGACCGATCCGCGGCTGGTCATGGTGCTCGTGTTCGTGTCGATCTGTGGGTTGCTGACGGTCGTCGTGCCAAGGATGATCAAGCAAGCCCAGCCCCCCGCGCAGGGCGTGGATCTCGCTGTGCCGGCGGCGGCTGCGGAGGCGCAGCCGGAAGTCGCCGTGGCCACCACGCCCATCGCCGCGGGCACGCCGGTCCCCGCGCCGAGCTCGGGGATTCCCCCCAGGTCGGACGCAGCGAGCGCCTACAAGGTCTCATTCGGGATCATTCGCGTGAGCACGGACAAACGCGCGCTGATCATCCTGGACGGCAAGCAGCAGGGCTACGCGCCTGGGCTGGCCGACATCTCGGTGGCGCCCGGGCAGCACACGGTGCGCGGGGTGATCGCCGGCGGGCGCTCACGCAGCATCGAGGTACGGGTCGACGCCGGGACCGCCGTGGTCGCCAGCTTCAACTTCGCGGCGGAGTAGCCGAACGGCGGTGACGGGAGAGTCCCGCGCGACGGCGCGTTGCCGCTATTCGTCTTCTTCGACGACGGGCTCCTCGGCCACGTCGTCGTCGTCATCGGCCTCGGGCTCGCCTTCCTCGACCTCGGCGTCCTCGTCGGCCTCCTCGTCTTCCTCAAACGTGTCCTCGAGGCGCGAGGGCTTGTTCTTGCCGCGGAAGCGTGCGAGCACGGCCTCGCGGGGGTCCGGGTTCGGATCGTTCGCCTGGTCCGCGCCGCAGCTCGGGCAGAGCGCCGCCGGCCGATTGAGGTCGTAGAACTTGGTTTCACACTGGAAGCAGGTGTACCGGGTTCCGAGCTGGCTCTTGTCCTGCATGGGGTTTCCTTTGCCCGCGCCCCTTTACGTGCCGCGGCCCCCCCGTCAACCGCCCGCGGGCCCGATTCTGGTTACCCGGCGCGGATGAGCCGCTTCCCCCACGTGTTCCCTGTTCCGTATTGTGCAGCGTTCATCGCGCTCCTCGCTGGGTGCAAGGGCGCCGACACCTCCCCGACGCCGACGGTGGACGTCCGCGTCGACCACCCGGGAAAAACGGACGCGTCCGAGGCCACCGTGCCCCGCACCTGCCTCGTCGACGGCCGCCTCGGCGTGGCCTGGCAGGAGGACCGGACCGGAGCCCCCGGCATCTTCTTCAACACGTCGGCTGACAACGGTGCGACCTGGCTCCCGGGCGACGTTCACATCAACCACGCCGACGCAGACGCCGTCGCCCCCGACATCGCCTGTTCCGGCACCTACGTGTACATCGTGTGGGAAGACGAGCGGGACGGCGAACTCAAGAACCACAACATCTACGCCGCGGTATCGACGGACGGCGGGCAGACGTTCGGCGAAACCGACGTGCTCCTGGACGGCGATGTCGATGGCGCCGCGATGAGCCTCGGGCCGCGTGTGGTCGCGGTTGGCGACGACGTGTACGTCGCGTGGTTCGACAACCGGAACGGCGCGTACGACATCTACCTGCAGGCCAGCCACGACGACGGCGCGACCTGGCTTCCGGACGCCGTTCGGGCCGACTCGGACCCCGCCGGAAACGCCTACTCGGCCTGGCCGAGCCTCGCGGCGACAAAATCGGGCGTGATCGTGGCCTGGGAGGACTCCCGGGGCGGCGCCAGCGACATCTACGCGAGCGCGAGCACCGACGGCGGGCAGACCTTCGGGAACGACGTGCGCCTCGACACCGGCGACGACAGCGGTGCGACGAACAGCTTCGAAGCGCACGTGGCGATGGAGTCGAGCACGGCGGTCGTGACCTGGTACGACGAGCGCAACGGCCCGCGCGACATCTACCTGAACACCACGACGGACGTGGGCGCCACATGGACCGGCAGCACGGCACCGACGCAGGTCGACAGCGACGGGCCCGGTGCTAGCGACGCGTTGCACCCATCCATCGCCCTGAATTCCGGCAAGGCCTACATCGCCTGGCAGGACGACCGGTCCGGCGGGTACGACATCTACGAGCGCACGTACGATACCGCCGCCGGAACCTTCGCCTCGCCCGAAGTGCGCCTGGACACCGACGCAAACGGCGAGTCCCAGTCGTACTACCCGCAGATCGCGGTCGACGGAAGGAACGTGTTCGTCGACTGGCAGGACTACCGCAACGACAAGGACAACGTCGGCTTCGACGACCTTTTCTACAACTATTCGGGCGACGGCGGCAAGAACTGGAACCAGAGCGACCTGCGCATCAACAGCAACGAGCAAGGCAGCTCCTACGCGATCGCCGCCTCCGCGGGCATCGTCGGCGGCAGCTTCGTGGCCGCCTGGTCCGACGGGCGCGAGGGCACCGCGGACATCTACTCGGCCAGCCGCACGCTGGGCGACGAGAGCGTCTACGTCGCCCCGCCCGCAGCGACGAAGTAGGCTCCCGGAGCGGCTACCGACGCCCCGTAACCGCGCAGGAGGGCTTGACGCCCGCCCTTCTCACCGATAGAAGCCCCGGGCCTCGCTGTGCGACCCCTTCGCGCCGACCCTTCAGGAATCAAATCATGACCGACCATCACACCTGGACCACCCACTCCACCGCCACCGCCGAAGTGGAGCGCGCCTGGTTCGTCGTCGACGCCACGGGCCAGACCGTGGGCCGGCTCGCCTCCGCGATCTCGCAGGTGCTGACCGGCAAGCACAAGCCCTCCTACACGCGTCACATCGACACGGGCGATTTTGTCGTCGTCGTGAACGCCGAGAAGGTCGTGTTCACCGGGCAGAAGTGGGACCAGAAGAAGTACTACAACTACTCCGGGTACAAGGGCGGTTTGAAGACCGTCACCGCCCGCGACATGCTGAAGAACGACCCGACGCGCATCATGGAAGAGGCGGTGTGGGGCATGCTCCCGCAGAACCGCCTCGGCCGCGCGCAGCTTTCCAAGCTGAAGGTCTACGCCGGCGCAGTGCACCCGCACGTCGCCCAGGCACCCGCGCCCCTCCCCTCCTACATCTAGCCCGCAATCCTGACAGATCGAGATAATATCATGGCCAAAGCCCTCACTTCATACAACGCCACCGGCCGCCGCAAGACCTCGGCCGCGCGCATCTTCATGCGCCCCGGCTCCGGCAAGTTCACGATCAACGCCCGTGAGCTTGAGAACTACTTCGTCCGCCCCACGCTGCGCATGGTCGTGAAGCAGTCGCTCAACCTCGTCTCCGCGGCTGAGCGGTACGACGTGACCATCACCGTGAAGGGTGGCGGCAAGAGCGGCCAGGCCGTCGCCATCCGCATGGGCATCGCGCGCGCGCTCGTCGCCGCCAGCCCCTCGGACCGCAGCGTGCTCAAGAAAGCCGGCTTCCTTCGCCGCGACGACCGCAAGGTCGAGCGCAAGAAGTACGGCCAGCCCGGCGCCCGCAAGCGCTTCCAGTTCTCCAAGCGGTAGACGCGACCGGGGCGAGGCCACAAGCCCCGCCTCATTCCGGATTCCCGGCGGCTTTGGCGTCCTTTGGGCGGCTATGTCGGCCCCTCGCCGATCCAGAGCACTTGCGGAACGCCGCGCCAGCCCCATGCCGTTCCTGGGCGTGGCTCTCGGCACGGTGGAATCCGTTGCGAAGGTCCGGCCGTCCTCGCCCCCGCGCGACCGCGCTCCGCGACGACCCGCCGCCGACTTTTGACCCCGGTCGGAACGGGCGCGGCGACATTTGGATGCAGTCAGGAGCGCCAGGCAGAGCGGCGTCTTTTGGAACCACGCTACTCCCCTCCCGAGCGCGCGAGGCGGAACCCGAGGTCAACGCGGCGGTTGGCAGCGGGTTCGCCCTCCCGGATAGCCACTCGCGCGTAGTCGCAGTCGGACGTGAACGCTCCGCCCCGTCGAACCCGGTACTGCATGTCGGTCGGCCCCGCGGGGTCGGTCTGGGCGCTGCCGTCCTCGTAGCCCCCATAGAACTTCTCGTACAGGTCGTCGCACCACTCCCAGTCGTTCCCGCTCATGTCGTAGAAGCCCCAGGCATCGGGCGCGAGCGTGGCGACGTCCTCGGTCGTGTCCGCCATCCCCTCGCCCGTCCACGCCACGTCCGCGCACGTGTCCGACCCTGAGTAGGTCGAGTCCACGCCCGCTCTGGCCGCATACTCCCACTCCGCCTCGGTCGGCAGGCGATACCCCCGACAACCGTAGGGATCGGCGACGTAGGCGGCTTTCAGGTTGGCGCCGTCGTAGCCGTAGCAGGCGTCGAGCCCCTCCGCGGCGGACAGCGCGTTCGCGTACATCGCGGCGTCTGCCCAGGAGACCTGCTCGACGGAGCAGTCCGGGCAGCCGGTGTGAGCGGACGGCGCGGGGGTCGCGGCGCCAGTCCACGCGGCGTACTGCGCCTGCGTGAGCTCGGTGCGGCCGAGCCAGAACGCGTGCGAGAGGGTCACGACGTGATCGGTGTAAGCCTCCGAAGGGTCACCCCGTCCACTGCCCATCGAGAAGCTGCCCGCTGCAACGCCGATCATGTCGCTACCGAACGCGGTGGCGTAGCCAGCGCCGGCCGCTGTGGACGTGTCCCAGGTCAGGTCGACGGTGTCGGTGGAGTCGACGCTGGAGTCGGCGGCGGCGTGGCTGTCGGCGGTGACGGTAGAGTCGGCGACCGTGCTGTCCGAGACGGCAGGCTTGGACGTACACCGCGTGGCCACACCCAGGGCGATGATGGGCCAAAAACGCCATTTCCCCATGTTCATCTCGCAGCCAATGGCGCACCCCGGCGCTCGCGCAGGTAGACGTCAATGATCTGCCCGACGTGGCTACCGCCCGCGTCCGTGAAGCGAACGTCCGCCGTCTCGCCTTCACAATTGCCGCGGTCGTCGCAGCCTCGGCCGACGCCCGGCACGAGATCGATGGCGACGACGCCAGCGGCCGTCAGCAGCCCGAGCTCTGCCGGCTGGGACGCGCGGTCCCCGTTCCGGTCGGTCCACAGGAGCAGTCGCGAAAAAGCTGGGTCGGCGGCGGTGAGTACACCGTCGTGGTTGGCGTCGAGGTCGGACAGGGGGACAAAACCGTTGGCTCCAGGGGCGAGGCCTGGACGCGGCGTGTCGTTCCCGAACAGCTCCGCAGCGGAGTCGATGCGGCCGTTGCCGTTGCGGTCGAGCGCGAGCCAGCGCGTCGCGGCGGAGGGCCAGTCCGTCGCGATCGGCCCGGCGCCGAAGTCAAAACTCCCCGATGCAGGCTCGAATGTGACGGGTGCGCGGGTGAACGAGAGCACGAGGGGGGTGTTGCATTCGCCGTGGATGCAGACGTAGACGCACTCGTAGGCGGGATCGTCGCACCAGGTGCAGCCCTGCCCGTCGTTCGTGCAGCTCTCGTCGGCGGTCAACAGCGAGTCGCAGCTCGCCGCGACGACGCACTTCGCCTCGCAGTCTGCCGTCGAGGAGCCGGCGTCCGCGCATGACCGTCCCGCGTACTGTCCGTAGTAGTCCTGGTCGGACGTCCCGCCGCAGGCGAGGATGTGGTTCTCAGCAGCAGCACACTGCGCCGTGGGGTCGAAGCCGGTGTCCAACGCCGCCCTGTCGCCGGCCGCGCTCGTCGTGCCCGCTGCGCTCGCGTCGCCGCCCACAGCACACGCGGCGCACGGGAGAACGGCGATCCAGAGCAGACGACGCATCTCCGCAGCGTAGCACACTCCCGGGCGTTCGCGCCCCGGAATGTCTCGCGCCCCTCGCCTCGCCCTCCGACCCGCCGTTACAATCCTCAGGGTGTATTTCACAACATCGCGGGGCGATGCTCCTCCCGCATGTCGCATCACGCTGATACGAAATGCGGGAGGAGGATTGTCACCTCGGACGGGCGGCGGGAGGCGGGAGGCGGGAGGCGGGAGGCGGGAGGCGGGAGGCGGGAGGCGCCGTCCCGAGGCCAAAACAGAACGGCGAAGAATTTGAACCGGCAAGATCGCCAAGATCGCCAAGAAATACAGGAAGAACATCAGCAAGTGTCATAGCTTCTTCTTCTATTCCTTGGCGACCTTGGCGTCTTGATGTTCTTCCTTGGCGGTAAATTCTTCTCCCCGGCGCAGACCGGCCGCGCCCGTTCGCAGACCCGCCCCCGGCCGCAAGCGCACCGCTGCCCGACCGGGCGAGGATGCAAGAAGGAGTGGGACGGGGCGAAGCGGAGGGGCGAAAGCCCTCGTAAGCCGCAGGCGTCGAGGGACGTACGGCGACTGACGATGGGCAGGCCCTCAGGAGGATGAGCCCAAAAAAAGGGTGGACGCCCGCCCCCGGACGTGTGACGAAAGCGAGGCCACGATTCGTGCCGGGTTCGCTGTTTGGCGAGCGCGTTGCGGAGGTGGTCCGGAGCGTTGATGCCCGGTAGTTCGCAGGTGCTCGCCGTCCTCCCCGCGCGAATCGGGAGCACCCGGCTGCCGGCGAAGGCGCTGGCGGACATTCATGGCGAGCCCATGATCGTTCGCACGTGGGAGCGGACGCGCCGCTCGAAGGTGGACCGGGTGGTGGTCGCCACGGACGACGAGCGGATCGCCCAGGCCGTGCGGGCGCGCGGGGGCGATGCGGTGATGACGGGCGAGTGCGCGAGCGGCACCGACCGGGTGGCTGCGGCGGCCCGGCTGCTCGATTGGCAGGGCCCGGTCCTCAACGTGCAGGGCGACGAGCCGATGATCGACCCGGAGACCGTCAGCGCGGTCGCCGACTGCGTCCGGAACGGGGCGAGGATCGCGACGGCGTCGACGGAATTGCACGGAGACCCCCTCACCCGCTCGCGCGTGAAGGTCGTTACGCGGGACGATGGCCGGGCGCTGTACTTTTCGCGGGCGCCCATCCCATCAGGCGGACCGTGGCGGCTGCACCTCGGCGTCTACGGCTTTCAACCAGACGTTCTGCAGACCCTCGCCGCGCTGCCCGCCTCGTGGCTGGAGACCAGCGAATCGCTCGAACAGCTCCGCTGGATGGCCGCGGGGTACGACCTGATCGTCGCCCGCGTGACCGCCTCGCCCGACGCCTTCGCCGTCGACACCCCCGACGATCTCGCTGCCATGCAGCTTTGCTGGCGTCCGCTGCCATCGCATCCCCTCGCCTGAACCCACTCTCCAAGGAACCCCATGAAAACCAAGTTCGTCTTCATCACCGGCGGCGTCCTCTCCTCCCTCGGAAAAGGCCTGTCTGCGGCTGCGATTGGCGCGGTCATGGAGGCGCGTGGCCTCAAGGTCATCAACGTGAAGATGGACCCGTACCTGAACGTGGACCCAGGCACGATGTCGCCGTACCAGCACGGCGAGGTGTTCGTGACCGAGGACGGCGCCGAGACCGACCTTGACCTCGGCCACTACGAGCGGTTCGTCGCGCGACCGCTGCACCAACGCAACTCGTTCACGGCCGGGAAAGTGTATTTGAACGTGATCGAACGCGAGCGCAAGGGCGACTACCTCGGCAGCACCGTGCAGGTGATCCCGCATGTGACGGACGAGATCAAGCGCCTGATGGAGCTCGCGACGGGCAAGGAGAACGGCCACGTGGACCTCGCGATCATCGAGATCGGCGGCACGGTGGGCGACATCGAGTCGCTGCCGTTCATCGAGGCCATCCGGCAGATGCGCGCGGACAAGGGGGCGGAGAACGTGCTCTATATCCACGTCACCCTCGTTCCCTACATCAAGGCGGCCGGCGAATTGAAGACCAAGCCGACCCAGCACTCGGTGAAGGAGCTGCTCTCCGTCGGCATCCAGCCGGACATCCTGCTCTGCCGCAGCGAGAAGCCGTTGACGGATGAATTGCGGCAGAAGATCGCGGCGTTCTGCAATGTAGGGAAGGACGACGTGATCTCGGCGCACGACGTCGACAACATCTACAAGCTGCCGCTCGTGTTCCACGAGCAGGACCTGGACGGGCGGATCCTCAAGAAGCTCGGCGGGAATTGGGGCGTTCAATCCCCACAGTTGGACAGGTGGAAGCAGTACGTGGACCGCGCCGAGCACCCGCCGCACACCGTTCGCGTGGCGGTGGTCGGCAAGTACGTCCACCTCACGGACACCTACAAGTCGCTGAACGAAGCCTTGACTCACGGCGGCATCGCCAACGACTCCCGTGTGGAGTTGAAGTACGTCGACAGCGAGGAATTGACGGCGTCCAACGTAGGATCGCACCTGGGCGGGGTCGACGCGGTGCTCATCCCCGGTGGGTTCGGGACCCGCGGGATCGAGGGGAAGATCCACGCGATCCGCTACGCCCGCGAGAACCAGGTGCCGTTCTTCGGGATCTGCCTCGGGATGCAGCTCGCCGTCGTCGAGTTCCTTCGGGATGTCGGCGGCCTCACGGACGCCAACTCCTCTGAGTTCGCGTCCCCTGAACACCCCACGTCCAACCCCGTGATTCACCTGATGGAGAGCCAGGCCGGCGTGACCACGAAGGGCGGCACCATGCGCCTCGGCAGGTACCCCTGTCGCCTCGCGGAAGGCTCGACCGCGCGCCGCATCTACGGGCAACCGGAGATCTTCGAGCGCCACCGGCACCGCTACGAGGTGAACCCGCGCTACCACAAGCTGCTCGAGGAGAAGGGCATGCGCATCTCCGGGCTGTCCCCGAAGGGTGACCTCGTCGAGATGATCGAGCTGCCCAGCCACCCCTACTTTGTCGGCTGCCAGTTCCACCCGGAGTTCAAGAGCCGCCCCCTCACCCCGCACCCGCTGTTCAGCGCCTTCCTGCGTGCGGCGTTGGAGCGGCAGGTCGCGCGCGAAAAGAGCCGTCCGGCCGAGGAGATCAGCGCCTGAACGCTTGTCTGCCAGATCCACGATGGGTGGTGCTCTGCGGTCCCGCCCTGCTGCTCGTTGCCTGCGCCCCCGATCTGCCCGACGCGCCGGCAACGACGGTGATGACCGGCGTTGACGGCCGCATTGGCCCGTGGACCGGCACCGCCGCGACCGTCCGACTCATCGGGACGACCGCCTGGGCCGACGACGTCAAGGCCACCGGCGGCGCCCCCATCCCGCTGGTGATCGAGGCCGCTGCCTCCGAATGGGACCTGAAGGGCCATACGGCGAGCTTCACCAAGGACGTCAAGGTGACCCGCGGCGTCGTCACCCTGACGTCCGACCGCCTCGACGTCCGATACAAGGACGCAGACCACATCGACGTTGTCACCGCGAACGGCCATGTCGTCGTCACCCGGGGCACCCGCGTGGCCCGCTCGGACACGGCCACGCTCACGGCGGGCGACGGGCGCGTTGTGTTGACGGGCAACCCCACGCTCACGGAGGGCGTGAACGAGCTCGACGGCGCGCGGATCGAGGTATGGCTTGACGAGGAGAAGGCGACGTGCACGGGCGCCTCGACGGGTGCGGGCGGCACACCCGTGGCGCCGGCTGTGCCGTGTCGGCTGAAGGTGGTGAGCGGGTTGTAGGGTTACGTTGCAACGATGCCGTCAACCGCTCAATTCCCCCCGTTTGAGACTGAACACTCGCTCCTGCGCAAGACCACGCGCGACTGGGTCCTGCGCGAGCTCTACCCGCACCGCAAGGAGTGGGACGACGCCGGGGAGTGGCCCGCCCGCAAGATGATCCAGCAGATGGGCGAACTTGGCTTGCTCGGCATCCGTTTTCCGACGGAGCATGGCGGGCAGGGGCTCGACTGGTGGTTCCACACCGCGATGGTCGAGGAGCTCTCCTACGCGCGGAACGGCGGCGTGGTCATGAGCATCCTCGTCCACACAGATATTTCAACGCCGATCATCTCGGAGATTGGCACGCCCTGGCAGATCGAGGAGTACCTCAAGCCCGCCATGCGTGGCGAGAAGATCGGCTCGCTCGGCATCACCGAGCCCAACTGTGGGTCCGACGTCGCCGCCATCGAGACGACCGCGCGCCGGGACGGCGACGACTACATCATCAACGGCGCCAAGACGTTCATCACCAATGGCGCCTTCGCCGACTTCATCGTCCTGGCTGTCCGCACCGGCGAGGCCGGTCACGGCGGGATTTCGCTGGTGCTTTTCCCAACGACCACACCCGGCTTCTCTGTCGGCAAGAAGCTCGACAAACTTGGGACCCGCGCCGTCGACAGCTCGCTCCTCCACTTCGACGACTGCCGCGTGCCTCGCAAGAACCTGCTGGGTGAGGAGAACGGCGGGTTCATCTACATCATGCAGAATTTCCAGGGCGAGCGCCTCGTCGGCGCGCTGATGGCGACGAGCGCGATGGAGCTGAGCATCTCGGACGCGCTCGAGTATGGGCGCACGCGCAAGGCATTCAAGCGTCCCATCGGCGCGTTTCAGGTCTGGCGGCACAAGTTTGCGGAGCATATGACATCACTGCAGGCGGCAAAGCTACTGAACTACTCGGCGGTCCAGCAGATGGAGACGAAGCAGGACCCAACCCTCCAGGTGTCCATGGCGAAGTTGTTCGCAGGAGACCTGGCCCAAAAAGTGCTCTACGACTGCCAGCAGTTCCATGGGGGCAATGGGTTCATGGAGGAGTACGACATCGTCCGAACCTGTCGCGACATGCGAATCATGCCGATCGGGGGCGGGACGAGCGAGATCATGAAGGAGATAATCGGGAAGTGGAGCGGGATTGGGTGACCGCCGCAGCCGCCCGCGAGCCCTCGCCGTCCAGCTTCATGACGTCGTCACCATCAGGGCGCCCGCCGACGCGTCGCGGAGGACCGGGCAGTCGTGGTCGGAGGCCTGCGCAAGGGGGTAGGCCAGGGCCACGGTCGGCTACTCGACGACGACGCGGCAGATCGCTGTTCCGCCTGACAACCACCCTTGACCGGGGATAGCCCGCGCCGATGGACATCCCCGGATTGGAGGAACTCAAGCGCGCCGACCCCGGCGCCGCCCAGCGTTTGGAGGTCTGGGCCAACCGGCTAAGCGCGCGCCTCGACGCCGCCGAGTGGGCAGCCGCGCACCTTCCCGCCCTTTGCGCCGCTGCCGGGCGCTCCGCCGTGCTGAACGTGCTCGTCGACGCCGCCAGGGAGGAGACCGGCGCAGCGGACGTCTGCGCGGTGTGGTGGTCCGGCGACTTGCGCAGCCCGAGCTTTCGGCTGGTCGCGGGTTCTGCGGGCGCGATCCCCGCGCCCGACGCCATCTCCCGCACCATCGTGGCTCAAGCCTCCACCGCAGGCCGCGCGGTCTGGACGGAAGAAGCCCGGACAGACGCCCGGTTTGCGCTTGCACAGAGCGTCGTGCTGAGCGTTGGCGGGGCTGTGGGCTGCGTGCCGTTGCCTCCGGACGGGGCGTTGTACCTGGCACGTCCCGAGGGCGGGCGGTTTCGCAGCCGGTCCAAGTTGCGGCTCGACGCGCTCGCGCAATTCGTCACCGCCGTGCTTGGCCCGGAGGACTCCCCGCCCCAGGGCGCGGCGAGCCAGCCCGGGGTCCCGGGGCTCATTGGCGCCTCACGACCGATGCGGGAGTTGTTCGCGGCGATCCGGGCATTTGCGCCCATGCCCTGGCCCGCGCTGATCCTGGGGCAGACGGGAACGGGGAAAGAGGCCGTCGCCCGCGCGCTGCACGAGCTCTCGCATCGGTCAAACTCGCCGTTGGTGGCGGTTAATTGCGCCTCCGTGCCAGACGAGCTGGCCGAATCCACGTTCTTCGGGCACGAGCGAGGCGCGTTCACCGGCGCCGACCGCAGCCGGGACGGCCTGCTGCACCGGACCGCCGATGGCACGCTGTTCCTCGATGAGGTCGGCGAGCTCTCCGCGCGTGTCCAGGCCAAGCTCCTGCGTGTGCTCCAGGAAGGCTGCTACCAGCGCGTTGGCGGGGAGCACGACCTGCGTTTTCGCGGACGCATCGTCGCCGCCACCCACCGGTCGCTCGACAAGCCCTCCCCCGGCCTGACCTTCCGCAACGACCTCTTCCACCGTCTCTCGGCCTGCGTGCTCCGGGTGCCGGCGCTCAACGACCGCCGGGAGGACGTCCCTGCCCTCGCCGCTTTTCTCCTCGAACGGGCCTGCGCACAGGTCCCCGGGACGGCCCCGCTGGCGCTCCACGCCGACGTGGTCCGGCGCCTGCAGCAGCGCGACTGGCCCGGCAACGTCCGCGAGCTCGAAAACGTGCTTCGTACCGGCGTCGCCCGCGCGATCGCCTGGGGCGATGAGACGATCCTCCGTGAGCACCTTGATTGGGACGATGGCGAGGATCGCGGGTCGGACCACCCGACGGCCGAAGGGCCGGGCGCCGCCGAGAGGACCGACGACCTCCAAGGGCTCCTGCCGGCAACAAGCGCCTTTCAGCGCCGGTTTGTACGGGAGGCCGTTGAGGCCGCGGGTGGGAACAAGGCCAAGGCGGCCAAGCGGCTCGGCGTGAGCCCCCAGTGGCTCCACCGCCTGCTCGCCAAGTGGGGGGGCGAGGCCTGATTCAGAGCGTAGCGGACCCGTCCAGCGCGCGCCCCTCGCGGGCGAGAAAGACCTCGAAGTGGAGCTGATCGTCGGCGGTTGCACGCGCAAAGCCGGGCGCCGACCACGGTTCGGTGAGTGGCAAGGCGGCCATGCCTTCCTCCCGCGCGCCGCCGTCCGGGTAGGCGATCTCGAGCCGGCAGAGGGTCGCGCCGCAGCTGGCGCTCTGCAGGCTCGCCCCGTGGTAGTCCGCCATCCAGTCCTGAAGCTTGCCTTCCGCCGCTGGCGACCAGGCGGGGTCGGGGCGCTCGGACTGGAGCCGCGCGGCCAACCGGCCGGCGAACTCGGCTTCGCGTTCCTGCGTTTCTACGGGTGAATCGGCGGGCGGGGCGGTCTGCGCCGGAGGCGTTGATTTCGTGGGCGTTGCATCGGCAAGCCCGGCGTCGAGCGCGCCGTCGAGGGCGTCGTCGAGGGCATCCTGGCGGTCGCCGAGGGTGTCGACCGCGTGCGCGAGGCGGGTCAGGCGCTCGTCCTGGGGGGCGCTGGCCGCGACGGCCGACGTCTCCCAGGAATGGCCGTAGAGGCCAGCGGCGAGGACGGCGATGAGGCCGATGGTGATTCCGAGGTGCATGGCGATGGAGCGGGACATGGGGTCTCCTGGCAGATGATGGGGGGTTGAGCGGGGGAAGCAGGCCGCGTCGGAGCGTTCGCCGGACGCGGCCGGATGGTCAGTCGACGTAGTAGGAGCCGACGCCGGACGAGCCGCTGGTGGTCGTCGCGGGGATCGAGCAGGAGAAGTAGAGGTAGTTCATGCCCACCCCCGCGCCCAGGGCGCCGATCGTCAGGAGCTCGCCGCCAGAGTCGTGGCCGGCGACCGACGTCGGGGAGCTTCCCGTCCACCACATGGTGCTGGAGTAGGAGCTGAAGCGGACGAGCGAGCAGCTGACGGCGGCGGTGCCGCTGTTGTCGACGACATACATCGCCGAGGCGCTGACCGGCCCGTAGCCGTCGTAGGTGTCAAAGGCGACCGGACAGTCCATCGTCGTGGCGGAGGTCGAGCTGACGTAGCGCTTGGAGTAGTAGAGCGAGGTGGAGGTGCTGCTGGTTGCCGGTTGGCAGGCGGACCCGGGGGACATGGTGAAGGCGCTGGCGTGGGCGGGGTGCGTGAAGCTGAACAGGGCGAGGGCGATGGAGAACATGGCGAAGATCCTTGGTGGAAGCGCGCCCGGGATGGGCACGCAGACCTCCAAAGCAAGTCGCGTGCCATCCTCGCCAGGCACTGCGAACGCGCGAAAATGCCGTTTCTTCCGTCAGCTCGCCGCCGCGTGAGCCGTCCCAGGCGCACCGATCGTTGCGGGTGGTCCACGGTCGGGCATCCACGATCGTTTCGGGAAGCCGCCAGCGAGCGTGCGACCCCGGGGGTAAGCTGGTGGAAACCACCG
Source organism: uncultured Pseudomonadota bacterium (assembly GCA_903844155.1). Lineage (GTDB taxonomy): Bacteria > Myxococcota_A > UBA796 > UBA796 > SXON01 > CAIUMM01. The sequence goes on from CAIMSU010000093.1 coordinate 53,493, forward strand.
AGGTGCACCGTTCAGCCTTCCTTCCCCCGCGATTCCCAGCATCGGGGCCGCCCCTCCGCACGGCTCTTCACTCTGCTCCTGACGGTCGGGGCCGGCTGCCACGCCACCCGCGTGACCTCCGCGTTGACCCAGCCCATCCCCAACGTCTACACCGACCTCGGCGTCGCCGATGAAAACGCCGATTTCCGAGCGCTGATGGGGTTTCCAATCCAGAGCGAGGACCAGCTCGCGGCAGACATCCTGCGTTGGACCGACCCGACGGATTCGCAGTTCCGCAACAATCCAAGCGCGAGCGAGTGGGTGAACACCTACGCTCCCACCCAGGACGACTACGACTACGTCCACGACTGGCTGATCGACCAGGGCTTCGCGGTCAACTTCGAGGCCGACAATCGCCTGCTGATGCAGTTCAGCGGGACGGTTGGCACCTACAACACGGCGTTCGAAACCACCCTGCACAACTGCGAGCGAAAGAACCCGCAACAGGGCGACGACTCCTTCATCGTCTACTGCTCGGTCACCACGATGAGCTTGCCCGTCAAGGTCGCCAATCGCGTGACCGGCATCGTCTCGGCCGACCTGCCCGCGGATCCCGGACCGCTGCCCGGCGAGGCCGGCGACGTCGTCGACAGCCCACCCTGGAGCAGCGACTCGTTCCTGCCCGCGGACGTCGCGTCGATCTACGGCGTCGAACCCTTGTGGAACCAGGGTTATCACGGCGAGGGCGCGCGCCTGGGCGTGGCGATCGGCGGCATGTTCAAGTTCAATGATGTGGGGTCTTTCTGGCTTTCCAGCGGGATCACCCGCAGCGACCCCGTCGTCGTCCAGACCATGGAGCCCGTCCCCTCGCGCAACGGCGAGGCGACGCTGGACGTGAGCTGGTCCGGCGGCGTGGCCTGGGGCGCGGACATGACCGTGTACGCCGGGCCCGACTCGCGGGACACGTCCATGATCTACACGTTCAACCAGGCGATTGCGTCCGACGCCGTCGACGTCCTGACCGACTCCTTCTCGCACCGCGAGGACTCCGAACCGGATCTGGTCCGGCGCTCCTACAACGACGCGTCGATGGAGGCGGCGTCCCTGGGGATCACCGTCGTGGCCGCTGCGGGCGACTCCAGCGGGGTCGACGTGCCGTGCGACAGCCCGTACGTCACATGCGTCGGCGGGAGCACGGTGGAGTCCTGGGACCGGGGAGCCGTTTCCGAGTCGACGTGGGATGGCGGCGGGACGGGCGAGAGTGGCGAGGTGGCAGTTCCTTCGTGGCAAAAGGACGTCCTCCCCTCGGGAGCCAGCGGGCGCGGCGTGGCCGACGTCGCCTGCTCCGCGGGCAACGGGTATTTCATGTACTACCTCGGCGACTGGTATGAATACTACGGAACCTCCTTCGCTTCCCCGGTGTTCGCGGGGACGATGGCGGTAGTGGACGGGTGGCGGAAGCAGAACGGCATGCCCGGCACGGGCTACCTCAACCCGATCCTGTACAGCGACACCGCGGTGCAGGCGAGCTTTCGCGACATCACCAGCGGCCGGGATGGTGACTACCGCGCTGGCGTCGGCTGGGACTACCCAACCGGCTGGGGCGCCCCGGACGCTCAAGCCCTGGCGACGGCGCTCCCCTGAAGAGTGGTGGCGGAGTGGACGGCGTCTGGGCTGACGCAGCATGAGTAGGGTCGCCTGCCCGGGGTTCCCGCACCCAGTCGCTCGGCGTGACTCATGGGGGCGGGAGCACTTGGCGGCGAACGTGGCATTGGAACACCGAACAATCAACGCCGATCCCGGCGCGACGTCTGTCGGTGGCCGGGATCGGTAGCAGGCTTCTGGGCGACGCGGACGCCACTCGATCTGATCGCCTCCTGCAGTCATCTTGATTGCCGACGGCGTCGTCCGCGTCGCGGGGTCATCTGCAACTACTTGATTTTGCGCGATCGCCGGCGTGGCCCCGGACTTGCGATCCGCCCGCCGACACCTCGGAGTCCCATGAAACGCAGTCCGGTTCCCTCGTCCCCCGTCGCCACGCCTGTCGCGCTCGCCATCCTCTTCCTGCTTCGGGTCCCCGCGGCCGATGCCGGAACGATTGCCCTGAAGGTGGAGCCCGACGTGGCGATCCCCCTGACGGCGCCCCAGTCGACGCGCTTTGGCGTCGGCGGTGGTGAGTCCATGAAGCTCCTCATCGGCCTCGGTCGCTACCTTGACATCGGCCCGGCGGCGTCCTTCCAGCTCCTGCCGACGAGCAGTTCGGCGACCGAGCCCGGCGGTGTGTGGGCCTTTGGCGGCGGGTTTCGACTCAAGCGCCCGCACGATGACAAGGGCGCTTCCCCCTGGCTCGACGCGGACGGATTCTACATGCGAACCGCGGACTTGAACCGGCCTGGCTTCGACGCAGCCGTCGGTATCTCCTTCCCCACGAGCGAGGAACACAATTTCTATTTCGGGCCCTATGTCCGGTACATGCAGGTCATCCAGACACCCGACCTGGCCGGCTATGACAACCACGACGCGCGGCTCCTCCTCGCCGGGCTGACGTTCGAGGTCGGCACCGGCGAGAAGCCCGAGCCCGAGCCGACGCCAGCGCCAGCGCCCATCATCATCACCGCGCCTCCGCCCGAGGTGATCCCTTGCCCCGTCTGTGCAGCGCCAGTCCCCTGGCCGGACCGCGACCACGACGGCATCAGCGACGACCTCGACGCCTGCCCGGACGTCGCCGGCATGATGTCCGCGTCAGGCTGTCCCGCCTACCAGAAGATCGTCGTCTACAAGGACCGGATCGAGCTCAAGGAGAAGATCTACTTCGATCTGGACAAAGCGACGCTGAAGCCGGTGTCCTTCCCGGTGCTCGACGAGGTCGCGAAGGCGATCGCCGAGAACAAGGGGTTCCAGGTCCAGATCAATGGGCACACCGACTCCTCGGGCACCGCCGAGCACAACCAGGAGCTCTCCGAGAACCGTACGGCCTCCGTCCTCGCCTACCTCGTCGCCCACGGAGTGCCCGCCGACCGGCTGGTCTCCCACGGCTACGGCGAGTCGATGCCGATCGAGTCGAACGCCACGCCAGAGGGGCGCGAGAAGAACCGCCGCGTCGAATTCCTCGTCAACGCCCCCACGCCCACGCCCACGACTGACGGAGCCGCCAAATGACCAACTCAAAACTCACCTTGCTCGCCCTCGTGGCCCCTCTGCTTTACGGCTGCGCCGGACGGCTCGTCGAGTTGAAGCTTGACAGTGGCGTCGACAGCTCCGCGGACACGGGGACGGACACCGACACAAACGACACGGACACGAACGACACGGACACAAACGACACGGACACAAACGACACGGACACCGATTCTGGTGACACCGCCGGTGATTCAGGTGACACGGCGGTGAACGCCGCCCCCTTCGTCATCTCGATGATCCCGCTCGATGGCGCCACCGACGTCGCCACCACAACGCCCGTGACCGCCACGTTCAGCGAGCCGATGGACCTGGCGACGTTGAATACAACGACGTTCACCCTGGACGCTGGCGCTGTGCCGGTCCTCGGGGTCGTGACCTACGACGGGGGCGCGACCACCGCCACGTTCACCCCCGATCTCCCGCTCACCGACGGCGTCCAGTACACCGCCACCGTCACGACCGGCGCCCAGGACGTGAGCGGCCTCGCGATGAGCGCCGACTTCGGCTGGGAGTTCACGACGGCCACGGCGGACCTCGCGCCGACCGTCATCGCCACCATCCCCCTGCACGGCGAGATCGACGTCTCCGTGGACGCCGACCTGACCGCCACCTTCAGCGAGTCGATGGACCGGACGACGATCAATGACACGACGTTCATCCTCGACGACGGCAGCACGTCCGTCCTCGGCGTCGTGACCTACGATGCGTCGACGAACACCGCCACGTTCAACCCCGATTTCCCACTCGCGGACGGCGCCCTGTACACCGCGACCGTGACGAGCGGCGTGCAGGACCGCTCAGGTCAGGCCATGGCGGCCGACCATGCGTGGGACTTCACCACTGCAGTGGCCCCAGTCCCGCCCACCGTCATCGACAATTCGCCCGCGGACGGGGCGACGGACGTCTCCATCGACGCCTCCCCCACCGCGACGTTCAGCACCGGGATGGACCCGGCCACCGTGAATGATCTGACGTTCACGCTCGACGACGGCAGCACCTCGATCCTCGGCGTCGTCACCCTGGACGGCTCGACGAACATCGCCACCTTCACCCCCGATTTCCCGCTGGCCGACGGCGTCCTCTACACCGCCACCGTCACCACCGGCGTTCAGGATCTCTCCGGCGACGCGATGGCCGCTGACTTCGTGTGGGACTTCACAACCTCGGTCGCTGCGGTCCCGCCCACGGTCCTCTCCACCATCCCGATCGACGGCGCCCTCGACGTGCCGGTGAACACGGACCCCTCCGCCACCTTCAGCACGGCGATGGACCCCACGACCATCAACGATCTCACGTTCACCATGAGCGACGGCACGACCCCGATCCCTGGCGTCGTCACCTACGACGGGGCGACGGACACCGCGACGTTCACCCCCGATCTCCCGCTCAGCGGCGGCGTCCACTACGCGGTGACCGTGACCAACGGCGTGCAGGACGCGAGTGGGCTCGCGATGACGGACAGCTATGTCTGGGACTTCACCACCGTCTCCACACCTCCGACCGTGATCCTGACGAGCCCCGTCGACGGTGGGATCGACGTCCCGGTCAACACCGACCCCACGGCGACGTTCAGCACGGCGATGGACCCGACGACCATCAACGACCTGACGTTCACCCTGGACGACGGCACGACCCAGCTCCCCGGCGTGGTGACGTACGACGTCACGACCGACACCGCCACGTTCACCCCGGATGAGGCGCTGGACGCCGATACCTTCTACACCGCCACCGTGACGAACGGCGTCACGGATTCAAGCGGCCTGGCGATGACCGACGACTACGTCTGGGAATTCACCACGGCGCCGGCCACAGCGCCGACCGTGCTCTCGACCGTCCCGGTCGACGGAGCCACCGAGGTCTCCGTCAACGAGCAGATCGCGGCCACCTTCGACATGCCGATGGAGTCTGGGACCATCAACGACCTCACGTTCACCGTGACCCAGGGGGCCACGACGATCTCCGGCAGCGTCACCTACGACGACGCGACGGACACGGCCACGTTCACGCCAGACACCGCCCTCGACGTCGGCTTCCTGTACACCGTCACGATCACCACCGGGGCCGAGAGCCTCACCGGCGCACCCCTGGCCGAGGACGCGACGTGGAGCTTCACGACATCCTCGTGCAGCATGGCGCCCATGGACCTCGGTGGGGCGAGCAGCTTTGCCGCCCTGGCTGGATCCACGGTCACAAACACAGGCCTGACGGTGATCACAGGCGACGCCGGGGTCAGCCCCGGCACCGCGATCACCGGGTTCCCGCCGGGGGTCCTGACCGGCTCGACCCACGCCGCCGATCCCACGGCCGCCACCGGCATCGCCGATCTGACGACGGCCTACAACGACGCCGCAGGGCGCACCTTGTGTAGTGTGGGGGTGGCCGGGAACCTCGGTGGCTCGACGCTGACGCCCGGCCTCTACACGTCCACGTCCTCGCTGGAGATCTCCACGGGCGACCTGACGCTCGACGCGGGCGGCGACGCGGACGCCGTGTTCATCTTCCAGGTGGCCTCGACCCTGACCACGACCTCAGGCCGGCAGGTCATCCTGACGAACGGCGCGAAGGCCACGAACGTCTACTGGCAGGTGGGCGACTCGGCCACGCTTGGGAGCACGTCCGCCTTCGTCGGGACCATCATGGCCTACCAGTCCGTGACCCTCGAGACAGGCGCGAGCCTTGACGGGCGGGCGCTCGCGATCATCGCCGCGGTGACGTTGGACACCAACGTCGTCACCACGCCGTCGCCGTGACGACCCGAGGGCTCTGGCCACCGCTCGTCTGCCTGCTCCTTCTCGGAGGCTGTACAGACCCGGCTCGGGCCCCGGCGCCAACCGTGGAAGCGGTGACTGTGCCCACGCCGGTCAACCTGCCGGTCGACCCGCCGCACGACCTCGCGGACGCGGTCGGAAAGCCAACCTCCATCGAGGGACGCGACCTGGTGTTGCGCGTCGAGGGTGCTGAGGTGCACGTCCCGTACCTCTCCGGAGAGCTGATTCCGGTGAAGGGTGGGCAGGTTGTGGACCTGCAGTCACCGCGCAGCTTCGAGGTCCAGATCCACGCGCTGGAGGTGCGCATCCCCGACCAGACCCTGCGACACGCGATGGGCGAGGGACCCCAGGGGGTGCCGTACCGCGACATCGTCGTGCGAACCGACGGCGACTCGGTGCTCCTCGACGGCCACGCGGGCTTCATGAACCTCCCGTTCAGCTTCAAGGCGAACCCGATGGTCACCGAGGGCGGCGCGCTCGGGCTGCAGCTCGAAAAGGTGCGGCTGCTCGGGATCGGCGTCAAGGGGTTCATTGGCGCGTTCCAGGACCCGATCGAGGATGCGGTCAACAAGCAGCACCACCTCATCGAGGTCGACAAGGACTGGCTCGTCGTCAATCCCTTCCCGTTCGCAGGGCCGCCGGAGATCCACGCAGCGTTCACTTCCGTCGTCGTCCGCGACCATGACATCGTCGCCCGCCTCGGCGAGCTCAGCCCTCGCCAGGAGAGCAAGGAGCCAGGCGGCCTCCTCCTGAAGGGCGGCGTGTTTCGGAATCAGACCTCCGTATACTTCGACGCGACCCTGCACCTCGTCGCGCAGGACGGCGGCGCGCTCGTCATCGACCCGGGCACGCTGGCGGACCAGGTCAGTGGTGGCGTGGTCAAGACGAGCAAGAACGGCGACATCACGGTGTACGTCCTCGCGCCCGGCCAGAAGCCCGTCGCCGCGATCATCCCGCCCGCGGGCGGTCCCGAGGAGCCGAAGACGGCGCCCGAGCCGGCGAAGCCTGGAGAAGCGCCGGCGACGCCACCGCCGGGGACGAACTCTGCGGCGACCCAGGCTCCGGCGACCCAAGCTCCGTGAGAGCGTGGCATGTCGGTGTCAGGGGCTCTGCGCCGACATTGGGGTCGGCTGACCCCGCAGCTCACCCGATTGTCCCGTCCCAGGGAAGGGACACGCTGGCCCCGCGCAGCCGGTGTGCCCGTGAAGCCCGCCGACCCCGGCGCTCGGCACACCTCGCGCCGGGATCGGCGGCCGATTCTCGCAGTTCCAAGGCCACGAACCCCGCCAGCCGGCGCGGACGCCGTCCGTCACGGTTCGTGCGCGGAACAGCGGGCTCGGGGCCAGTCCGTTTGACCATCTCCGCGATTTCAGTGGGATACGAGGCGAATGTTTGCCCAGCGCCCGGACTGGCCCGCCGATCCTGGCGCTCGCTACCGCTCGCGCCAGTCTCGGCGTTGATTTTTCGGCGTTCCAAGGCCACGTTCGCCGCCAGCCGCCGAAGACGGCAGCCGGCACCGAACGTGCGGGG
>CAIMSU010000094.1 GCA_903844155.1 uncultured Pseudomonadota bacterium
CGTGGAAGCGTGCAGCCGGCGCCGAGTCGAGTTCCGGCGACGACGATCCCGACGACCACGGGGGCGCGACGGATCGGGTAACGGTTCCGGGTACGACACCGAAAACAGGGCGTTGAACCGACAATGTACAACTTCATCCCGTAATTCGTATCCTCGCGTGGCGAAACACACGCTGAAGATTGTAACGATCGCATCGAGGTCTCTTTGCCCACATTCGCTGACTTGCCGCTCACACCGGCGTTACTCGAAGCCATTTCCGGTCAGGGGTTCACCGAGCCGACGCCGATACAGGCGGAATGTATCCCTGTGTTGGTGGAGGGACGGGACCTCGTCGGCCAGTCACAGACCGGGAGTGGCAAGACGTTGGCTTACGGCCTCCCGTTGCTGAACGGGCTGAACCGGGACCTTCGCAACCGAAGTCTGCAGGGCCTCGTGCTCTGCCCCACCCGAGAGCTGGCGACGCAAGTGTGCAGTGAGCTGCGCAAGGTGGGGCGTGGGTTGCCCGGCCTGCGGATCCTCGAGGTCTGTGGTGGACATTCGGGGTGGTCGCAGCGACAGGCGCTCGCACAGGGGGTGCACGTGGTCGTGGGCACGCCGGGGCGGGTGCTCGACCTGATCCAGCGCGAGGGCATGAATCCGGAGGCCATTCGGAGGGTGGTGTTGGACGAGGCGGATCGGATGCTGGATCTTGGCTTTCTCCCTCAGGTAGAGCAGATCCTCGAGCGCTTGCCGTCGGAGCGCCAGACGGCGATGTTCAGCGCCACGTTCCCGGCCGCCATCCAGGCGATCAGCGACCGATGGCAGTCCGACCCCGTCTCCGTCGCCATCGCCGGGGAGGCCCTGACCATCGATGCTGTCGGGCACGTCGCCGAGAAGGAGGACCGGTTGTCGGCGCTCCTCGCCGTGCTCTCAGAACGCATCGGCAGCGTGCCAGACGGCCAGGCGATTGTCTTTGGAAATTTCAAGGAGACCGTGAAGGACGTGGCCGCGGCCCTCGCGTCTGCGGGTTGGAGCGTGGGCGAATTGCATGGGGATCTCGAGCAGATGGACCGGGATCGGGTCATGGCGCGCCTCCGCAACCACAGCGTCCGGGTGCTCGTCGCCACCGACGTTGCAGCGCGTGGGATCGACCTCGTCGGACTCGACCTGGTGGTCCACTATGAGATCCCCTCCAAGCCCGAGGCCTGGGTCCATCGCAGCGGCCGCACTGGGCGGGCGGGGGAGGCCGGTAAGGTCGTCGCGCTCGTCAGCCAGCGTGAGCTCTCGCGGCTCGCCTGGATCGCGGATTCGCTCGGCATCACGATCCCGGCCGAGCCGCTTCCGATTGGGACCGTCGCGCCAACCTCGGCCGCGATGCGCACCCTGTACGTTGGCGGCGGTCGGAAAGACAAATTGCGCCCCGGTGACATCCTTGGGGCGCTCACCGGGGAGGGCGGTCTGGCCGGCGCAGACATCGGCACCATCGAGATCCACGACCGGTTCAGCTATGTTGCGGTGGCGTCGGCCGTGTTCGACCAGGCGTTCGCGGCGCTGCAGAACGGGCGGATCAAGGGGCGGAGGTTTCGGGTCGAGGTGGTGGCGGGAGGCTGACTTTTCCGGCAGGATCGGGTAGGCTTTCGTGAGTCCACCCGCTCCCAGAAACGGCATGATCGTCCGTCGCATTCTCCCCGTTGGCTTCCTCTCGGTTGGGCTCGTTGCGCCGTCGGGTTGCAGCTTCATCACCACCAAGGAGTTCGATGCGCGAGAGGACTTCGACGGCGACGGCTTCGTCGGCACCCAATTTGGCGGCCCCGACTGCGACGACAACAATGCGGCTGTCAACCCCGGTGCCACCGAGGTCTGCGACGGCGTCGACAATGACTGCGATGGAACCGTGGACAATGCCGATGCGGCCGACGCTTCGACCTGGTACGCCGACAGCGACGGGGACGGCTATGGGGGCGGCTCCATCACCGGTTGCGCCCAACCTGTAGGCTACGTCCCAACGCCGGGCGACTGCAACGACGGCGACGCAAGCATCAACCCAAGCGCCGAAGATTTCTGGTACGACGGCATCGACTCCAACTGCGATGGTGCCGATGACTACGACCAGGACGGCGATGGCGACGAATCCAGCGACTACGGCGGCGGCGACTGCAACGATTTGGACCCGACAGTCAACTCGTCCGCGGTCGAGGTCTATTACGACGGGGTGGACCAGAATTGCGACGGGTTGAGCGACTACGACGCCGACGGCGACGGTCACGACTCGGTGGACTGGGGCGGCGACGACTGTGACGACACGGACGCCACCATCCACCCAGGCGCTACCGATGCCTGGTACGACGGTGTCGACTCCGACTGTGCCGGCAACGACGACTACGACAAGGACGGCGACGGCCACGACAACACGGGCTCGGGCGGCGACGATTGCAACGATGGCGACGTCACGATCTACGCAGGCGCGCCCGAGCATTGCAACGGCGTCGACGCCGACTGCGACGGCCAGACCAACGACGACGAATCCGTGGACGCGAGCACGTTTTACGCGGATACGGACGGCGACCACTATGGGGATCCGGCGTCGCCCAAAAATGCATGCTCCCAGCCGGTCGGGTACGTGACCGACAACACCGACTGCGACGACACGGACGCCGCGATCACCTACATCACGTGGTTTCAGGATTCAGACGGGGACAACTACGGAAACGCGCTGGTCAGCACGACCAGCTGCGCGAAGCCCGTTGGGTATGTCGCGGATGACACGGACTGTGATGACACGACGGCGGGGACGAACCCGGGAGCGACGGAGGTGTGTGACGCGGCGAATGTGGATGAGGATTGTGATGGGTTGGCGGATGATGATGATCCGAGTGCGACTGGGAAGACCGTTTGGCACGCCGATGCCGACGTCGATGGGTTTGGAAGCGAGACGGTCACGGTCGCACGATGCGAGCAGCCGTCGCGATACCTTGCAGATGGCACCGATTGCGACGACTCCGCCAGCGCTGTCAACCCGTCCGCGCAGGAGATCTGCGACGACGTGGACAACGACTGCGATGGTCTAATCGACGACGATGACCCGAGTGTGACGGGTCAGCCGACCTACTTCGCGGACGCGGATGGCGACGGGTACGGCACCGGTGCGGGAGTCGTGACCTGCGATCAAGGTTCGCTGTCGACGAATGCTTCGGACTGCGATGATTCCGACGCGAGTGTGAGTCCGGCGAGCGGTGGCTGTGACATCTCGGTTGCGACCGCCGATGCGACGATTTCGGGGCCGGCGGGGTTCGGGTGGGAGGCGGACGCGCTTGGGGACGAGAACTCCGACGGACTCGACGAGATTTTGGTCGCCAGCCAGTCTGCCGCCTACGTCTTCGACTCACCGTTGAGTGGGAACGTCGCCTACTCCGACGCAGACGCATCGTTCTCGGCACTCACTGGGCTGACGACCATGTCGGGCCTGGGGGACCTGGACGGCGACGGGTTTCCGGACCTGATCATCGGATCTCCCTATTCCAGCCCCGTTCAAACTTACTCCGGTGCTGCCTACATCTTTTTCGGGCCCTTCTCCGGCCGCTACAGTGCGGCGGCCGCTGGTGCTGAGATCGACGGATCCCAGAGCGATGAGTGTCTCGGGGTTGCGGTGGCGAGTGGGGGCGATTTGAACGGCGACTCCACTCCCGATGTGGTGGCGTACGCGACCTGGGGGACGGCCTTCGGTTCAGACACCGGGGATCACGTGTACACCTTCGCCGGCCCGTTTTCGAGCGCGACAAGGGATACTGATGCCTTTGCCACCATCACGATCGCGGACTATGGGGGGTCCGCTGGAAAGGTTGCAGGGGACTGGGACGGGGACGGCGTCGATGATTTGCTGGTACCTCTCACCTCAGCAGATCCGGACGGGTCCGGTGGGCATCCCGGCGGGGTGTTCGTCTTCTCGGGGCCGGTGTCCGGCTCCTTGGGCACCGCCGACGCAGACATTCAAATCGTCGGTGCCAGTTCCACCGAGTACCTTGGATTCACGGTGGATAACCTTGGTGACACGAACGCGGACGGTTACGACGATGTTTCTGTGGGGTCAGCGGGGTACGACGATAACAAAGAGGCGGACTTCGTGTTCGAAGGCCCGCTTACCGGCTGTTCCTCGTCGGCGGACGCGGCAGGTGTGGTCGCTCTCACCGCGTACGCATACGCCGGACACGCGGCGGGCGACGTGGATGGTGACGGAAGGGCTGACTTTGTCGTCACCGGGCTCGATGGTGGGTATCTGCTCGTCGGGCCGCTGGAGGGCACTCAGACGGTAGCCAGACTGACGTTCAGCTCATCATACTCCTACGACTTCGAGGCTTGGGCGACGTTTGTTGGAACGGGCGACACCGACGGCGACGGCCTGGACGACCTGCTGCTGGGCGACGGCTACGTCGGTTCGACCTCGACCGGCGCCGCCTACCTCTTCCTCGGCTCCTCCCTATGACCCCAACCCCTCTCACGCGCCTGACCCCCGTCCTCACCCTCCTCTTGTCGGCCTGCTCGTTCATCTCCAAGTCCGACTTCACGGCCCGCCAGGACTTCGACGGCGACGGGTTTGTCGGCACCCAATACGGCGGCCCCGACTGCGACGACGCAAACGCCGCCGTCAACCCTGGCGCCACCGAACTCTGCGACGGCATCGACAACGACTGTGACGGCACCGTCGACAACAACGACGCGGCCGACGCGACGACCTGGTACGCGGACGCCGACCACGACGGCTACGGCGGCGCGCCGGCCACCGCGTGCGTCCAGCCAAGCGGCTACGTGGCCATCGCTGGGGACTGCAACGACGGAGACGCCAGCATCAACCCCGGCTCCGCGGACGTCTGGTACGACGGCGTGGACTCCGACTGCGCCGGCAACAGCGACTACGACCAGGACGGCGACGGCTACGACAGCGTCGATTATGGCGGTACGGACTGCAACGACGAGGACGCGACCATCAACCCCGGGGCCACGGAGGTCTGGTACGACGGTGTGGATCAAGACTGCTCCGGTGGCTCAGACTTTGACCAGGACGGCGACGGTCACGACTCGGTGGACTGGGGCGGCGACGACTGCGACGACACCGACGCAAGCATCCACCCCGGCGCCACGGACGCCTGGTACGACGGCGTGGACTCCGACTGTGCCGGCAACGACGACTACGACAAGGACGGTGACGGCCACGACAACACCGGCTCGGGCGGCGACGATTGCAACGACGGCGACGTCACTATCTACGCCGGTGCCGTCGAATATTGCGACGGCGTGGACCACGACTGCGACGGTCAGACCAACGACGACGAATCCGTGGACGCGAGCACGTTCTACGCGGACGCGGACGGCGATCGCTATGGGGACGCGTCATCGCCCACGCAAGCCTGCTCCAAACCTGCCGGGTACGTCTCGGACAACACGGACTGCGACGACACCGACCCGGCGGTCACCTACATCACCTGGTACGGCGATTCGGATGGGGACAACTACGGAAATCCGCTTGTCAGCATGACGAGCTGCACCAAGCCGCTGGGGTACGTCGCGGATGACACGGACTGTGACGACCTTGCGGCGGGGACGAACCCCGGGGCGTTGGAGGCTTGTGATGCGGCGAACGTGGACGAGGATTGCGACGGGGTGTCCGACGATGACGACCCCAGCGCGACTGGTAAGGAGTCGTTCAGAAATAAGCGAGTGCAAGTGTTGACGCGTCGAGATACACCGCGAAGATGGAAGATGTCGAGCGCGGAATTCGGATGAGGCACGAGGCCCTCGCCCCCCACCTGAACGAGCAGCAGCTCCGGTTGCTGGC
>CAIMSU010000095.1 GCA_903844155.1 uncultured Pseudomonadota bacterium
ATGAACGACCTCATCGAGCTTGTCGACGAGCAGGTGACCAACCTCAAGGCCAAGCGGTTCGCCGCTGGGAGGCCGTGATGGGCGCGACCGACCGCGAGTTCCAGGCGCAGAGCGCGTTCATCGCCGCGTGCGACGACCCGAGCACGCTCCTCGACTGGATGCGCGAGTACCGTGACGGCGAGCGCGCAGCGGTCGGTCGCGGGGACGAGGAGGCCGCCCGCCAAATGGACGATCTGGCGGAGTTGGCCGAGGACCGGGCGATCGAGCTGAAGGCAGCACTGATCGTGGCCGCGAGGCCCATGGCTCGGGTGGTCGACACCCAGCCGTCGCCGCCACCCACGCCGATCCTGGCGGACGACGCCGGTGTGGAACTCCGGCGGGTGAAGGCGGAGCTGGCGGCGAGCCGGGAGGCGCAAGCCCGCGCCGAGCCTGAACGGGTCGCAGCGGTGGCGCTTGCGGAGCAACACGAGCGCGTGGCGACTGCTGCCAAATTTGCCGCTGCCCCGGTGGGGCCAGCGCCCGCCGAGATCGTGGCGGCACCAGTTCCCCACAACAGGTCACCCGAGCGCGAGGCACATCGAGCGCTCGTCATAGAGAACGAGCGCCTTCGGCTACAGGCGGCGCGGACACGGGCCGTGAACCAGCCCCCTCTCGCCACGAGATCCCAGGTCGTAGCCTCGGCACCGCCCGCCGTCCCGGTCCAGCGATCCCCCGGGCCAGCCGCGGCGATGAGGCCAACCGCTGCGCCGACACCGACAATGGCAGCGGCACCTGTCGCTCCGATACAGGCTCGCCCCACGGCGCTGACACAGGCCCGCCCCGCGCCCGGGCCAGCGCCCGCGATGTCAGGCGCGCGCTCAGGCCCCGCCGTCGAGTTGACCCCGCTCGCGCTTCTCTTCCAGCAGCGGCTCACTGAGAGCATGCCGGCGGCCTCGGCGATTCCAGCCGGGCTGGCTGTGAAGCCGACAAGGCAACCGTCCTCAGCACCGGCCCTGCCCCCTCCTGTCCCGCCCACGCCCGCCGACCCCATGGACGGTATTCCGCTGCACACCGGGGCGGACCTCGTGGCCTACCGGACTTGGCTCGGCGTCGATCAGCGTGCGCTCGCCGCCAAGTTCGGCGTCGGGCAGGGGACGATCTCCAAGGGCGAGAGCCGGCCGACCACGCTGCTCGGACCCGCGCTACGCAAGGCGCTCCACGAGGCGATGAGCGAGCCCCGGCAGGATGTCGGGGGTGCCCAGTGAAGCTCGCATCCCAACTCGCCGCACGCCAAGAAAGGCTTGTGGCGCAAGCCGTCGGCCCGGTTCGGGACGCCGTGCGCGCCGGTCGCTCGATGTTCTGCTGCTTCGACCACCCGAATGGCACCACCCGCCTCGATCTGCTCGGCCCGAACGGGATGATCGGCGGATCGAACGACGGCTTCCTGTGCGCCTCGGTCCCCACCCTCCGCCTGTGGTCGCCGACCGCGACGACACGGCCCATCGCGCTCGCCGCCGCGAACAAGGACTTTCCCGCCGGGATCGACGCCATCGCCCGCCGCGCTGCTCCCCTTGTCGGCGACGAGTTTCCGCTGCTCCTCGCGATGCTCGCAGCCATCCAGGAGGAGACCGCCAGGATGTGCTTCCGCCCGCCCAACGTCGGCGACCTCGTGACCAGTTCCGGGCGCCCGACCGCTGCGGCGTGGATGTCCGCGTTGTCCCTCGCCGACATTCAGGCAGCCGTCTTCAAAGCGGTTGCGTAGCCACCGAAAACTATGTCAAGTAGAACCTGCACTCTGGAGCCCCCCATGACCATGATCGGAGCCGCGTATCTGCGGTGCAGCGACCCCCGCCAAGACAAGTCCATCCATCAGCAGCGCGAGGAGATTGAACGCCGCGCCGCCGCCGACGGCGTGGTGATCCCCGCCTCAAATTGGTTCGTAGACGAAGGGATCAGCGGGCGCACCGCCAAGAAGCGCGCCGCCTACCAGTCACTGCTCCGCGCTGCCGAGGGCCAGCGGGATTCGCGCCTCGGGCGGCGCGCCGTGCGCGTGCAGGGCATTGATCGGCTTTACGTCTGGGCTTTCTCGCGCATCGCCCGCAACATGTTCGATTGTCTCAAGGCACTGGCCACGCTCGACGAGGCGGACATTGACGTCATCTCGCTCTCCGAGCCCGACGCCGGGGACAAGTCGTTTCGGAAATTGATCCGGCCGATCCTTGCTTGGTTGGCCGAGCGGTACTCTGAGGAGCTGTCACACAACGTGAAGCGTGGGATGCAGTCGCAGGGAGCGAAGGGGTTCTGGCTCAACGGGCACCCGCCCTACGGGTACGCGCTCCAGAAGGTCGATGGCGGCACGCGCCTCGCGGTGACCGACGACACCCGCGCCGACTTCGAGACGGTGCAGCGAATCTTCCGGGAGTACCTAGTCGGGAAAGACGGCCAGAAGCGCCTGACCGAGAAGCTCACGCGTGAGGGCGTCCGACCGCCGAGTCGGGAGGTCGCCCGCGAGCGATTCGCGGGGACGTGGCGGCCGAAGCATGTCCAGCAGATCCTGACGAACGTGACGTACTGCGGGCACCTCGTTCAAAAATGGAGCACGCTCGCGCACAACTGCCATGATGCCGCCGTGTCCGACGAGGACTTCGCCCGTCTCGCCGCCCTGCGCAAGCTGAAGGACCGGAACAAGCACGAGGGCGGGAACGGCAACCATGCGATCCACATGAGCGAACGCGGCGTCCTGACGCCCTGGCTACGCTGCGGCTCCTGTGGCGGCACCATCGCCGTCACCGGGGGCGGGCACACCGGAAGCGTGCGGCACTACTACACCTGCTCGACGCGCACCGAGAACAAGGCGCTCTGTACCGGGCTTTCCGTCCGGGTGGAGAAGCTGGATGCCGCCGTGCTCGACTTCATCCACGAGGAGGCGCTGTCGCCCGACAGCGTCCGCGAGATGATCGACCAGGGCGTCGTCGCGCTCGCGGACCAGCCCGACGAGGTCCAGGCCGAGCGCACCCGCCTCGCCAACGACATCACGGACTTGGACGCCCGCATCCGCAAGATCGGGCTCCAGGTCGCGGACGACATCCTCACGGGCGACGACGCAAAGGCGATCAACGCGCCGTTGATCACTCGCCGGGAGTCGCTCAAGTTGCGCCTCGCCAACCTCCCTGAGCGCAAGGCGGTACCCACGCCCGACCGGATGGACCCGGCGAAGTTCCGCGCTGCCGTGCTCGAAGCCTGGAGCACCCGCCCCCTCGACGAGCGGCGCGAAGCGTTGGATCGCCTCGTCGAGAAGATCACCCTCTCAGACGGCGGCGCCCACGTCGACTACCGCGTCAAGGACGAACAGATCGCGTTTCACCAGCCTGACCCCTCAGGCCCGCCATCGGTTGCTTGCGCGCGAAACGGTGGCTGGTGGAGGTGCGAGCGGGTCGCGCGGCCAAGATCGAGGTCGGCTGCGGGTTCTCGGCTGTTCCCGTAGGATGAGGCTACCCGCTGGGCATGAGAGGCTCCTGCTCGGGTGGTGTGACGGAGGGATTGACCTCAGGGCCCGGGGGCGCCCTTGAACACAGAGACTACAGTCGTCTCGGAGGTGCCGATCCGCGCGTACTTGGGCACGAGGAAGTCGCTGAACCCGTCGGCGTCGACGTCGCCGGCATCGTACTTCGCACCACCCGACCCCAGTCTTCCGGCTTCATCCCCGTCGATCGTCGCATCGGCCTCAGTGTTGGAGCCGAGGTCAGGGCTGATCGGGCCATAGAACAGGTACCCGCGCCCTTCAGGAGGCACGTCGCTCACCAGGATCAGCAGGTCGTCATAGCTGTCCCCGTTGATGTCGCCGATGCCCGACGCGCCCGCGTACGCGCAGTCGCTGCATCCCGAACCGTCGCCGTAGAGATCGACCGTCGCGTCGGCGACCTCCATCGTCCCGGAGGAGGGCGGGTCCTCGAAGATGAGCGTACGACCTGGAATCGAGAAGCTGGACCCATCCTCGTAACGGCTCTCGGTTACGAGCAGGTCCACGCTGCCGTTGCCGTTGAAGTCCCACGCGATCTCGGCCTGCGTACCGAAACTCCCTCCGTCGCCCCACACCTTTAGGAGTCGTTCAGAAATAAGCGAGTGCAAGTGTTGACGCGTCGAGATACACCGCGAAGATGGAAGATGTCGAGCGCGGAATTCGGATGAGGCACGAGGCCCTCGCCCCCCACCTGAACGAGCAGCAGCTCCGGTTGCTGGC
>CAIMSU010000096.1 GCA_903844155.1 uncultured Pseudomonadota bacterium
GGCGCTTCCGGACTCCTCCCGGTTTCGTGGCCCTGGGACGGGCGCGCCGCCCGGTGGTTGACTGATTAGTCGAACATGCTGCTGGCCGCCGCTCACCGGGGGATGAAACTGGCGGTCGGCCCGGACCTTTGCGCGACCGCCCGCCGGTACTCCGGCGCTCGCGGTCGCGCAAAGTCGCGCCGATTTGGTACTCCAAATCGGCGTTAGGGCCCGGCCCGGGGGTAGCCGCGCCCCGCGCGGCGGAGGGGGGCGCCGGGTAGGCGCCCCCCTCAGAAAAGAGGGTAACGCCTTGATCTGAACGTGATCGACCGGGGGTCGTCACACCCGGTTTCGAATTAGGCCCCCTACCCGTTGAGGTGCCATTGAACCCGTCCCGTCCCCCATCCCCGTCGGCCGCCCGGCTCCTCGGCGTGGCCTTGCTGCTCCTGCCCGTGCTCGGCGCCGGCTGCGGCAACAGCTACCGCATCAAAAAGCTTGATACGACGGAGTACAACCAGTACATCGCGCTCCGCCCGTTCATGACGGACGACGAGAAGACCGAGTGGCTCAAGCTCAAGACGGACGCGGATCGCGACCAGTGGCTCAAGGACAAGAAGTACGGCATCCCCGAGTCGAGCCTCTGGGACAAGTTCTACAAGTACAGCGACAAGGTCCGCCAGCAGATCATCGACGGCAAGGTCGAGGTCGGCTGGACCAAGGATCAGGTCGTGATGGCGTGGGGCCAGCCGTATGACAAGCGCAAGCTGACGGGTCGGCCGGCCGAGCGCTCCGAGCTGCTCGTCTACCGGTTCACGACGGACAAGGACGGGGTCACCCAGGTGTTCGTCGACGGCGCGCCGATGGAGAAGGTCGTGAGCCGCACCACGGCGCTCTGCTACATCGACGACAACGTGCTGACGTCGCTGGAAAACAAGGATGGGTGGGTCGAAGAGTAGGTTTTCTGGTACCCTTTCTCACTCCAGCGAGGTTCCCATGACCCTGTCGTCGCCGTCCCGTCTCCATGTGTTGCTCCTCGCCGCGTGCGCGTCTGGCTGTGCCATCGACAACGGCCTGAAGGGGGCGTCCGAGGTCACCGGCGCCTACAATCCACCCGATCTCACGGTCCCACCGCAGGAGGACGCCATCACGCAGGTGACCGTCCCCGCCGTGGACGTCCTGTTCGTCATCGACAATTCCTGCTCCATGTCGGAGGAACAGCGCGCGCTGCGTGAGAACTTCGCAGGGTTCATGGGGTATTTTTCAGGGTCGGGCCTGGATTACCACGTCGGGGTCGTCTCGACCGACTGCGACAGCGCGCGCACCAAGGGCGTGCTGCAGCAGGACGACACGCACGGCGACCGGTACATCGACGACAGCTACTCGGCGGCGGACGCCGTCACGAGCTTCCAGGCGCGCGCGAACCTCGGCACCAGCGGCAGCTCGGACGAGCGGGGCACGGACGCCGCGTTCGCCGCCCTCGTCGCCAACGCGACGACGACCAGCGCCGGATTCATGCGGGACAGCGCGGACCTCTCGATCATCGTGATCTCCGACGAGCGCAACCACAGCCGCGACGAGTCGGTGAACGAGTTCTCGAGCTGGATGAACGGCTTGAAGCCGGATGGGAGCGTTTACTTTTCGTCCGTGGTCGGCCTCGACGACTCCTGTCCGACGGCCGAGCGCGGCAGCGGGTACCTGGAGATCAGCGATCAGGTCGGCGGCATCGAATGGGACATCTGCTCGACCGACTACGCGAGCCTGCTGACAGAGCTTGGGCTCCAGGCGGCCGGGCTGAAGAGCGAGTTCTTCCTCTCGCTCGTTCCCGTTCCGGACTCCATCAAGGTCAAGGTCACCGCGCCGGACGGGACCGAGACGCCGTTCGCTGAGGGGACGGACTGGACCTATAGCCAGCCGCGAAACTCCATCTCGTTCACGACCTACGTCCCGGACGCGCTCGCGGTGGTGCACATCTCCTACGACGTGCTCTCTACCTCGGGCGACCCGAGCGTCTCGGTGACGGACACGGCCACGCCCTGAGCGCTCGGATCCGCCCTCTGGGATTTTGAGCGCTACAGCGCGCGCTCCAACCGCACGAACTCCCCGGTCCGCGCCGCGATCGCGTACCCGTGGGCCTCGTAGAGGCGATGCAGCCGCAGGTTGTCGTGGGCGGTGTAGGTGACCGCAATGGACATGCCCTCCGACAGCATCCACGCCTCCCCCGCGCTGAGGAGGGAGTGTGCGATGCCACGTCGTCGCCATTCGGGTTCGACCCACGTCGTCGAAAATAGACCGATCTCTCTCCCGTCTTCGTCGGCATCCACGCGAACGATGCAGTGTCCCGTGTACGCACCCGCTGCCTCCGCGAGCAGCACGCGTGCGCGCGCGATCCGGCAGTCCAGGTGCTGCCGCACGCGATCCTCAAGCCACTCGCGCGTGTACAACGTCGCCCCGCGCTCCTCCCCCAGCACCTCCATCAACGTTCGACGCATGCCATCCGCAACCCGCGCGATCGCGTCCTCCTCCGCGGCGTCGAGCACCCGTACGCTGTGACAATCCTCATCCTGCATTTCGTATCACGCTGATATGAAATGCGGGAGGAGGATTGTCACATCAGGAGCCGAAGAGCTTGACGCAGTCGGCGTACACCTCGTCGGGGTGCGTGCCGACGTTGATGTCCGAAAGGTAGTTCAGGACGAGGTTTCCGCTGGCATCGAGGATGACCGTGATGCGGTCTGCGTAGGGCTGACTGTGCGTGCTGGCCGCCCCGTAGGTCAGCGCGAGGGTCTTGTCCGTGTCGGTCCAGAGCTCGAAATTGAAGCCCTCCTGGACCGCCCACGCCGCGTTCGTCGCCGGCGCGTCAAAGCTCACACCAACGATGGTGACGCCGAGATCCGAAAATTCCTGCTGGTCGTCGCGGTACCCGCAACCTTCGGCCGTTCAGCCAGAGGTCCCGGCCGCTGGATAAAACCAGATGACGGTGGGGTGGCCGATGAGGTCGTCCTTCGTCCGCGGCGATTCATCCATGTTCTCCGCCGAGAAGTCGGGAGCGGGGATGGAGGAGTCGGGCAGGGTGCCGTTGTACGTGACCGGCCCGGTGTCGCCGTTGGTGTCCGTGTCGCCTCCGCTGTCGCCGCCAGAATCGGCGTTTGTGGCCGAGTCTGCGCTGGAGTCGTGGGTGGCGGGCTTGGTGCCGGTGCAGGCGAGGAAGAGCGAGGGGGCGAGGAGGAGGGACATGGGCAAGGGCTAACCCGGATCGGCCCCCAAAGCGCCGCGAACGTGCATACAGTAGGGCATGACCCCAACGCCCGCGGAGCGCATGCGGCTCCTCGAGGACCGCATCAGCGCGTTCCTCATCGACATGGACTTGGACCCGGACCGTACGGGCCAGGGGATCTTCCTGTTCAAGCACGGTTCCACGGTGGTCATGATGTCGCTGTTCGAGCAGGACGACCACCTGTGGGTGCGCTTTGTCGCGACGATGCTCGCGGGCGTGACGCCGAGCATGGGGCTGTTGACGAGGTTGCTCCAACTGAACACCGAGGTCCTGCTCGGCGCGTTCCTGCTCTTTGAGGACGGCACCCTCGCCTTCTCGCACACGCTCCTTGGCGACAAGCTCGATTTTGTGGAATTCGAGTACGCGCTCTCCTACGTCGCGCAGGTCGGCGACGACTACGACGAGGAATTACAGGGGATCGCTGGTGGTTTAAGGGCGGAGGACATCCTGCGTGGGGGGTAGCGCTTTGCGTGCAGGTGGGCGGGCGCGCATGAGGGTGCTGCACGTCGCGCATGCGGTTGAGGGGTGGGAGGCGGGCGGAGTCGGCCGGTATGTGCGGGAGCTGGTGGTTGCGCAGCGGGCGCTGGGGGTCGATGCGTCGGCGGTGTGTGCCGAGGAGCTGGGGAGGAAGCAGCGTGGTTTTCGAGGGAGCTGGGACCAGCCCGGACGGGCGACGGCGTTGGCGGAGCGGGTGCGTGCCGGCGCGGGTGACGGGCCAGGGGACGGCGGGGTCGTCGTCCACATCCAGCACTTCAGCGGGCTCGGGTTCGGTGCGATCGACGCAGCGAAGGGGGCAGGGGCGCGGGTCGTCGTCACCTCGCACGACCACTGGATCGGGTGCGCTCGCGGCCAGCGCGTGACCAGTCACGGCGCGCGTTGCGACGGGCCGGAGGTCGCGAAATGTGCGCGGTGTCTGCGCCCGGACGGGCTCCCGGGCCCGCTCGGACGGGGGCGGGTTCGCGCGCGCGCCGAGGCCGTCAGCAGCCTCGTCCCTGACCTGTGGCTCACGGTCGCGCCGCACCTCGCTCCATACGCCGACCTCGTCGACCTTCCCGTCCTGAGCCCCCCGCAAACGTCGACGGCAGCACGATCGTCGGGCCCCGTCCGCTTCCTGTACGTCGGCTCCCTCATCCCGCCGAAGGGCCCCGACGTGGCGGTCGACGCCTTCTCGCGCCTCCCGACCGGCGCCGGTACCCTCGATCTCGTCGGCCCGGCCGTCCCCTACGACGGGTCGCACCGCTACGTCGACCACCTGCGCGGCCGCCATGTCCCCGGCGCAACGCTCCACGCAGCCCAGGATTCAGCACCTTTCTACGACCAAAGCGACGTGCTCCTGTTCCCCTCGCGCTGGGATGAGGGCTGCCCGCTCGTGCTGCGCGAAGCGGCCTCGCGCGGCCTCACCATCCTCGCCAGCGACGTCCCGGGCGCCCGCCACGCTCTCGCCGGGTATCCCACGACGTGGCTCCCGGTCGCCGCGGATGGATCCGGATTATCTGCCTGGACCGCCGCGTTATCGGCCTGCGTCCGAGGTGTTCCCCGTCATCCTCCCGCCCGCTTTCCCACGCTGACCGAGCACGCAGCCGACCTCATCAGGAGGTACGAGGGGCTCTTTTGACGGGGCGCTCCGGTGCGGGGGCGAGCGCGTCAAAGCCGATGAGGGTGGCCATCGCGACGAAATCGGGCGGCGGGGGTGCGGAAAAAGAGAGACGCCGCCCGTCGGGATGGTCAAAGGCGAGGAAGAAGGCGTGCAACATCGGGTGGGTGAGGGCGGTGACTGCGTCCCTCAGCGCGGCGGTCGGGACGCAGTCGCGGCGGGCGTAGGTCACGTCCCCGAGGATCGGGTGGCCGGCTTCCGAGAGGTGGACGCGGACCTGGTGCGTGCGCCCGGTCTCCAGTCGGCACTCCAGCGCGGCGACGCGTTCGCCCCGAAAACGGATGGACCAGTGGGTGATCGCCTCTTTTCCGAGGGTGTCGGCGTCGTCGTCGCCCTCGTCCTCGACCGGGCGCTCCCAGCCCGGACCGCGGCGCAGGGGGCGGTCGTTCTCATCGTCCCAGTTCTCTTCGACCTGCTGCGTCCTGCCCTTTTTCGTGCGGCCGGGGATGACGCTCGCCATCTTGAGGCGGTTCTGCGGGTCACGCCAGATGCGGGACCGGAACGTGCCGGCGTCGTGGAGCGGAACGCGGTGCACGAGCGCGAGGTAGCGGCGATCAACGCTGTGGATCGCGAATTGCTCGGACAGCGCACGATGAGCGACGTCCCCCTTCGCGACGACCATGATGCCGCTCGTGCCGCCGTCCAGCCGATGCACGATCCCGGGGCGTTCTGCGCCGCCAATACCGGAGAGTCCCTTGACCTGCCCGAGCAGCGCGTGCACGAGCGTGCCCGTGTCGTGGCCGGCCGAGGGGTGGACGACCATGCCGGCGGGCTTGACGATCACGACGAGGTCGTCGTCCTCGTAGAGCACCGGGACGTCGTGGTGTTCGGGGGTGAGCGACAGCGCCACCAACGCGGGAACCTCCAACGACAGGGTGTGCCCGGACATCACCTTGAAGCTTGGTTTTTCGGCGACGCCGTCGACCGTGGCTTTACCCTCGGCGAGCAGTGCTTGCACGCGGCTGCGCGACAGGTCTGGAAACGCCCGGACCAACGCCCGGTCAAAGCGTTCGCTGGGGCCGTCGGGAACCACGTGGGTGCGGAGGGCGGCCACCTAGCCCCGGGCCCGGGTGAAGCGGGACATGTAGCCCTCGATGAACTCCTCCACCTCGCTGCCGTCCAGCGCTTCGAGGCCTCGAATGACCATTTTCAGGTACCCTCGCACGAACGTGCCTCCAGGGAGTTCGGTGTAGGCATCCCGCTCCATCGCATCGAGGAAGCGCTGGGAGATCTTGGTGAGCGTGGAGAGGTCGGCCTGCGTCAGCTTACGGACATCCCGGGTCGCCTTGAGGAAAGCGCCGGTTGGACCGTACTGATCGAAGAGGCGGGCGAGCGCTTCGGTGGACGCCGAGCGGTCGATGACCGGACCGGTGCGCGGGGTCGGGACCTTCTGCGGCTTCACCCGGCCAGTCCCAGTCGTTTCACCGGTTCGCCCGGGTTGATTGGAGGGCGGGGGCATGGAGGGCGCGGTCGCCGGACGGGCCGAGACGGACGACGTCGACTCCTCGATGCTGACGACGACCGTGCCGGAGGTTCCCCCGATCGCGGCCGCGATCGCCGGGGATCCCGCCGAAGAGGGCTGCGAGACCGGGTCGCGCGCGGGCACCTCGACGAGCGGTCCGCCGACCTTGAGGTCGCTCAGCGCCCGGATGACCTCCACGGCTGCCGCGGCGCCCGGGTCGACGAGGGAAGGGCCGGCAACCCGCCACAATTCGTCGGCGTCGGATGGCATGCCAAGGCGCGAGACCTCGCGAAACCGGTCATACCGGCGACGGCGGGTGGGATCGGAGAGGACGGCGTACGCCTCGTTCAGCGCGATGCGGCGGGCTTCGATGGGGGTGCGGTCGATGCGCTTGGCGTCGGCGTTGCGCATCTTGCGGACCACCTGGGCGACCTGGTCCTGCCACGCTGCGCGGACGCGCTCGGGTGGGGCGTCCGGCGCGACCTGCAGCAATTCGTAGAATCCGACGGGCATCGCGGGGGTTTATCCCGAACCGGGCGCGATCGCCGCTCGATCCGCACCGCTCCACGCGGCGGAGACGGCTGCCGTCAGCTCGCCGTCCTCCCCCGGGAGCACCGTGCGAAGATCGACGATCAACGCGCCATCCGCGACGCGGGCGATCACGGGGGTGGGCGCCTGGCGGAGCGCCGCCGCGAGCCGATCCGGTGAGGCGCAGGGGATGCGAACGCCCACGCCCGCCAGTCGTGCGGCCGGACGCGTGCCACCGCCGGGCAACCCAAGCGTGGGGACGACCTCGGCCGGTGGTCCAAGCGCCGTCGCAAGCGCCAAAGTCCGCGTGGCGAGGCTCTCCGGCGTGTGGGCGAGCATCGCGTCGATGGGGAGGGCGGTCCCGCGCTCGCGGTCGATGAGCGTGCCCTCCAGCGCGGCCAGGACGAGGCGATCGAGCCGAAGTGCCCTGTATAGCGGGTGTTTTCGGAGGAGGTGGAGCGGCGCCGCTCGCCCGAAGATGAGCCCGGCCTGGGGCCCGCCGAAGAGCTTGTCGCCCGAACAACAGATCACGTCGGCGCCGAGCGCTGCAATGTCGTGGATCGTTGGCTCGCCCGGCGCGGCCGACATCGCGCCGCTACCAAAATCGTCGACGTAGTGGAGGCCGTTGGCGTGCGCGAGCGCGACGAGGTCCGCTCGGGGCGCGGACTCGGTGAACCCGTCGACGTGGAAATTGGAGGGATGGACCTTGAGGATGACCGCGGTATCGGGGCCGATGGCGTTGGCGTAGTCGGCGATGCGGGTGCGGTTGGTCGTGCCGACCTCCACCAGGCGGGCGCCGCACGCGCTGATCACGTCGGGGATGCGAAAAGACCCACCGATCTCGACCAATTCGCCGCGGGAGACGATCACCTCGCGCCCTGCTGCGAGCGCGGAGAGCGTGAGGAGGAGGGCGGCCGCACAATTGTTGACGGCCAACGCGGATTCCACGCCGAGGAGGGTTTGGAGCCGCGGCGCAACGCCGGCGAGCCTCTCCCCGCGCTGACCGGTTGATAGATCGAGCTCCAACGTCGTATAGCTCCCGGCGACGGCGGCGACCTGCGCGACGGCGCGGGGGGAGAGCGGGGCGCGCCCGAGGTTGGTGTGCAGGACCACGCCGGTGGCGTTGATCACCCGCCTCAAATGCGGCGTTGCATCGACGGCCACCCTGGCGCGGATGGCCGCGGCCCAGTCGGCGGGGGCGGGCGCGCCACCCCGGACCTCGTCGAGAAGCGCGCGTGCCGCTGTCCGGGCCGGAAGCGCCGGGAGATCGCCGACGGTGGCGAGCAGCGCGTGTACGGCAGGGAGCGTCCGGCGGGGATCGGGCATCCTCGGCGGGTAACCGGGCGCGCGCCGTCACGTTCCGTCTCCAACGCCCGACGGGCCGAATGAACGCAGACCGGATGCGTCCGATTGGCGTGTGACCAAGGCAATCCCGCTGGCGCACCAACGGAGTCCCCATGCTGACCCTCCTCGCGTCCGCCCTCCTCGCCCGACTCGCGCTGCCCGTCGCCGAGGCACACTCCTACGACGGTTGGCGCACGTACGCCTCGCCCTACGGGGCATCCGGCAGCGCCAGCGCCTACGCGTTCGGCACGGTCTACGTCACGAACCAGGCGAGCCAGCCGGTCACGGTGATGGTCGACGGGCAGGTTCAGACCGTCGGCGCAGGCCAGTCCACGTCGTTTCGGAGCCACGCCGGCGACGTCTCGGTCCGCGCGACCTATCGTCAGTTCGGCGTCGACCGCGTCCTCACCTCCCGCACCGTCGCGGTGCCCGGCTACCGCGCCGCCTCCGTCGTCCTCGCCCAGCCAACCACGTCGCTCGTGCGCGTGACCAACGACACCGGCGCTGTTGCGGACGTGCAGATCGACGGTCAGGTCTACGCCGAGCTGGCGCCCGACCAGTCGCGCCTCATCACCCTGCGGCTCGGCCGGCATGATCTCGCGATGGTCGCCGACGGCCGCTCGCTCGACCACGCCTGCCTCGACGTAGAGGCATTTGGAAGCTCCGAATTTGTCGCCCGACGCCCGCGTGAGGACGACGTTGCCGTCCTGAACCCGCTGCCGATCCCCGTCCGCGTGACGACCGACACGGGCATCGTACGCACGGTGAACGCTGGTTCGCAAACGGTTTTCGAGGACATGCCGGTCGGTCCGTTCCACGCGCGCGTCGAGCGATTGAGCGGCGAGCGCGTCGACGACGTCTCCGGCCTTGTGTCCGATGACCGGCGCCTGACACTGACTGTAGACGCGCCGTCAACCGGTCTCGTCGCCCTCTCCAACCCCGACGAGTCGCCCCTCCGCGCCGAGCTGGACGATCGCACCTACCGCTGCGTGGAGGCCAGGCAGACGCTCACCCTCGATCTCCCACTCGGCGAGCACCACGTCGAGCTCTTCGACGCCCGCGGCGACCGCGTCCTCAACACCTGGATCGAGGTCGACCCCTACGCAACCTCGCGGCTTGCGGCACCCGACCAGGACCGCGAGTTCCAGGCCGATGCCGACGACGCCGAGCAGGCCCGCGGCTACCGTTAGCCCAAAATGTGCGCGAACCGGGTCGGAACCTGCCCCCGGACGCCCCTCGCGGCCTCCCGGGGTCTCCAAGCGCCCTTCCGAGCCGAGGGACGCCGTCGCGCGCGCAAGTTTGGTCCTGACCGCGGCTCAGGTCGGGA
>CAIMSU010000097.1 GCA_903844155.1 uncultured Pseudomonadota bacterium
ACGATGATCGCGTCGAACTTGCCGAAGCGGCCCGGCCCGGAGCGGTAGAGCACGTCCACCGCGTGCGCTCCGGCGAGGCCGACGACGGTGATGCTCCCGGCGCCGCGCTGCACGCGGGCCACATCCGGGTCGGACTCCGAGATGCCGAGTCGGCGGCGGGCGTCGAGCTGGTCGTCCGTGACCAGGTAGAGCACGTCCAGTCCGGCGAACGCGAGCCGCTCGGCGATGCTCGCGGAGATGCACGTCTTCCAGACGCCGCCCTTCCAGGACGAGACGACCGTGGTGGGGAGGCGCGGCACGGCCGTGTCGCTGGTGGCCTCGGCCGGGATGGGCAAGGTTTCGATGGCGCGGGGCGGGGTGCCAGAGGTACGGGTCATATTGCGGTCATGGGTGCTGGACATGTTGATCCTGTGGGAGGGAAGCGGGTTTTGGGGAGGGTCATGGGTCGATCATATGGAACCCATATGATCAGGCTTCAGGCGGCTTTTTCGCCGGGCGGAGGGGAGGGGTCGTTGGCCGGGGTCTCCGGCGCGCGGATTTCGGAGGAAGCAACGGCGGCGCTCGCCGCGCGCAGGAGCACGTCGGCGACCCGCCGTCGCGCGTCGGCCGCGCCCGCCCCTGCGGGGACGAACACGACGCGGACGACGAGCCGCGCGCTACGCGCCAAGGGACACCTCCTTGTCGGGTTCCTCGGGCGGCTCGCGCCAGAGGTCGTCGGGCGAGAGCTCGCAGAACGGCGCGTTGGTGAGCAGCCGTCGCCGGACCTTCGGGGAGAGCGACCGGCGACCGGCGAGGAGCTGCGAGAAGTACGAGCGGGATACGCCCAGCTTCTGCGCGCCCTCGGTGATGGTCAGGTTGCGGCGGCCGAGCAGCGCGCGGCCTTTCCGAGCTTCGGCGCTTCGCCATCGGTGGCGTTTGAGGGCCGCGAGGGTCCGACCTGAGCGGCGGGTGAGCCGCCTCAGCGCCTCGCTCCCGCTGTTTGCGCGCTCCGGCGCCCGGGATGCCAGCAGGGCGTGCCCCAGAGCGCATGCCCCGCGAACCTCGAAACCTCGCAAAGACCTCGTTGACAGCCGGCCGCGACCACTGTAGCCTGACCCCGATAGCTTCCTCATCCTTCCAATCCCTCCGGAGTTCACATGGCAGATTACGTCGTTACGACCGTTGACAGCATTCTTCTTCAGTACGGAAACGGTGGCGCCGCGCCACGATACGTCAAGTTCGAGTACGGCGCGGCGCTCGTCGTCAAGTTTCAGGTCGACGATGTCGGTGATGTCACGATCACCGGGAACGTCCTGAAGGCAGGTACGATCAGCCTGAACAACTCCAGCGGTGCCGGTGACCTCCTGCACATCGACAACACGGGGGTCGTCAAGGTCAACATCGGCAACAACGGGCACGGCGACTTCTCGGTCGGCGGCCTCCAAACGGTGGTTGTCGCGGCCGACCCGAACGGGGCGCGGACCGGTGCCCCGGGCGATATGGTCCTTTGGGACAACGGCGCCGGCACCTACAAGTGGTGCGTGAACGTCACCGCGCCGAACACCTGGAAGCACGTGGTGATCGCCTGAGGGCGGTTTGCGAGCGTTCGGTCGATCTCGCCGCCTGTGGTTCGCGATAGGAACATTTGCGTGCTTGGTTGGGTGTTCCGGCGGCCATCCCGGTGCCACGAAGGACGAGTGGTCTACACCGGATTCCGGCGGTGTAGACGCAGATGGGGACGGCTGGACTGCGGACGTGGATTGTGACGATCAAAACGCCGCCGTCCACCCTGGTGCCGCTGAAGTCTGCAACGGCATCGACGACAACTGCGATGGCGTCATCGACACTGACGCCGTGGACGCGTCGACGTGGTACGTCGATGCCGACGGGGACGGATTCGGCGACGGGGCGACAAGCCAGGTCGCCTGCGTTCAGCCCGCCGGCTGGGTCGCGACCGGCGACGACTGCAACGATTCCGACCCGCGCATCTTCCCAGGTGCCACGGAGGTCTGCGATGGCGTCGATCAAGACTGCGACGGGGTCATCGACGACAACGTCGCCTCAGCGCCAAACTGGTACCCGGACCGGGACGGCGACGGCTTCGGTGACGCCACGGACGGAGGGACGTCGGGATGCACGGCACCCCCTGGCTGGATCGCGGACGACACCGACTGCGACGACGCGGACAACCGCATTCACCCGGACGCATACGACGTTTGCGACGACGGGATCGACAGCGACTGCAGCGGTACCGACAAGGATTGTCCTTATTCAGGTTCGGTCAACGCTTCTGGCACCGCGTGGGCGGTCTTTACGGGCGCGGCGGCGGACGATCAGGCGGGCGGCTACCAGGCTGTCGGCATCGTCCCAGACATGGACGGGGACGGGTTCGATGAGGTGCTGATCGGCGCGTGCCAAGCCTCCGTCACGGCCGAGTACGCCGGTAGTGCCTACCTCATCTACGGACCGATCACCGCCGGTACGACCTCGTTGTCCGACGCCGACGCAACGTTTGAGGGCGTTGAAGCCTATGACGCCGCAGGGATCACGGCACTCGGTGCGGGCGACGTCACCGGCGACGGCGTCCCGGACTTCATGGTCGGTGCGTATTACAACTCGGACGCCGCGTTTCGGGCGGGCGCGCTCTACGTGTACGCGGGCGGGCGCTACTCGGGGACGGCGTCCGTCGACGCCGCGACCACGACCATCCTGGGGGAGTCCGAAGGGGATGCACTCGGCTTTGTCGCCGTGCAAGCCGGAGACCTCGACGGAGACGGTGTCGACGACCTGGCCGTCTCGTCCCTCTTTGCCGAGGACAACGGCGTGGTCTACCTCTTCAATGGTCCGATCCCGTCGGGAGTGCTCACCGCAGCCAGCGCCGACACCTTGATCGTGGGCGACGCCGGGCAGGAGCGGTTCGGCGGTGGCCTCGCCACGGCTGGTGACGTCGATGACGACGGGTATGATGACCTTTTGGTCAGCGCTTACGAGTTCGATAGCAACCGGGGCCGCGCGTATCTGTTCACGACGATTGCGACCGTCGCAGGATCCACGAGCGCCGCAGGAGCGAGTGCGACCTTCGATGGCGAACATCAGGCCGAGGAGGCGGCGAACGTGTCCGGGCCGTCGGACCTGGACGGCGACGGCGTCCCGGACGTCGCGATCGGAGCCTACGAGTATGGGACGGACGGCTTTCTGGATGCGTACGGACGGGTGTACGCCTTCCTTTCGCCGATCCCGGGAGGGAGCCACTCGGACGGGGACGCCGACGTGATCATCACCGGGGATGCCCGGGGAGACGACATCGGCTACTACACTGCAGCCCCCGGCGACGTAAATGGCGACGGCGCCGACGATCTTCTGTACGGCGGATTTGGTCCCAACGGCGGAATGGCCGTTCTCAGCTATGGCCCATTCTACGCCGGGATGGACCTTCTCGCGTCCACGACGGGAACCGAGCTTTACACCACCGCAGGAGAGGAGTTCGGCCAGGACGGCGTCGGCGGCGGTGGCGACATCAACAACGACGGATTCCCCGACTTCCTGGCCGCCGCGCCGCTTGCGAGTCCCTCCGGGATGTACTCAGGCGAGGTCCGCCTCTTCCTCGGGGGGCCGTGATTTCGCCGCTCCGAGGCGAGGCGTGGTCTTTGGGCGTTTCGGCGGCATGACGTGGACCGGCGGCCGCGTCTACCGGCGCGTGCCGAGGGTGCGCGAAATGGTTAGAACGCGAAAACGGTGTGTTCACCGGGAGATGAGAAGGCAATGGATCACGTCGATGAGAAGCGGGTGCGCTTGGCACCGGATGAGTTCAGGGAATCCATCGCGCGCATCAACCCCGCGCGGGCGTGTCAACTTGAAGCCGAGGCTGCTGCTCTTCGCGCTGACGGTGCTCAGCGTGTTCTGGTGCTTCATCTCGGGGAGTTGGCGAAGAAGTACGCACTCCGAGGAGAACTCGAGATCGACAGCCACGAGGGCGTCCTCATCGGGCGGCGGACCAAGAACTGACTCCCGCCGCGGGTCGTGGCCTTCCGGGGGGGGAATCCGGGGCCAGCGATCTGCGGCCACTTCATCCGCAGCTTCGGTCGTCGCACGCCCCCACACCGCGGGTGCAACGGCTGGCGCTCTCTACACCAGCGGGAGGGTCGGCCGTGCTGAACGCTTATGGACAAATGCCCCGCTCCGCCGCGGCCAGCCCCGCGCGCAGCACATACTCCCACGCCCCCGCCGTCGTCCGCAGCCCCAGGCACTCTTTCATCGCCTGCAACCTCCGGTACAGGGCAGGGTCCACCCTGGCGCACACGTCCTTCCGGTTCGCCGCCGCAGCATCGTAGGTCAGCGGGTTCCCGATGGCGTCGATCAGCCACGCGGGCACGCCGCCGGCCGCCGCCGGGGCCATCTCCAAGCGCGCGAGGATCGCCGCGAGCAGGGCCGTAGGCACCTCCTGCGTCCCGCGAGGCGGCTCCGCCCGAGAGAGCACCGTAACGCGCGACTGCACGCTCGCGGCCCCGCCTCCTGCGTCCTCGACCACCGGCACGACCCCCGGCTGGGAGACCGTGCCCACGCTGACGGCGTCCCACGCCACCGGCCCCGCCGTCCACAGCGTTCCCGCCCCACGCCGCTCCGCGGCGTCGGCCTCGGCGCGCGCGCGGACGGGATCAAGCACCGTCCCAGCCCGGGATGTGGACGGCGGACGAGGCAGCGGCCGCCAGCGGCGGCAGCGTCGTGTCGGGCCGGATGCGCGCCCACGCCGCGCCAGCCAGCGACTCGACGCCCTGGATGAACTCGCGCGTCGGCCCGCGCCGAGGGAGCGTCCACACCGACTGGCCCCGGTTCAGCGCCTCGCGGACCTCGTTGGTGCGCGGGAGGGGGCCGGGGAGGTAGGAACCGCCGGCATGGTTCGAAGCATCGTGGATGGTCGTCGCGTCGCGCTCCCACTCCTTCCTAGGGACGGCGTCGATGCGGACGAGCACCACATCGGTGTTCGCGGGGGTCGCCCGAAGCATCCGGATCAGGTTCGCGGAGGCGTCGTCGCCGTCCGTCGGCGCGATGAGTAGGACGCCGGGCAGGCACCCGCCCTTCTTGACCGGCGGGGTGTCCACGATGATCGCGTCGAACTTCCCGAACCGGCCCGGTCCGGAGCGGTAGAGCACGTCCACCGCGTGCGCCCCGG